>CAYLSA010000021.1:0-5754 GCA_964386575.1 uncultured Oscillospiraceae bacterium
GTGGCGGCAAGCTCCCCGCGAGGCTCAGAGATGCAAGGCAGCATGATCTCGTCGAGGATCTGGCAGCGGGCCTCGTAGGTGATGTCGAAGGCGTTTTTGATGATGTCGTAGGTCAGACCGTCGTTTTTCAGATCCATCTGGATGGCGGTGATGCCCTTCTTCGTGCCGGCAACCTTGAAGTCCATCTCGCCGTGGAAGTCCTCAACGCCCTGGATGTCGATGAAGGTGCGCCAGGAGCCGTCGTCATCGTGGATCAGGCCGCAGCTGATGCCGGCCACGGGGGCCTTCAGGGGCACGCCCGCGTCCATCAGCGCCAGCGTAGTGCCGCAGATGGAACCCTGCGACGTGGAGCCGTTGGAGGACAGGACCTCGGAGACCACGCGGATGGCGTAGGGGAAGTCCTCCACGTCGGGGATGACGGCCTCAAGCGCCTTTTCGACCAGCGCGCCGTGGCCCTGCTCGCGGCGGGAAGTGGAGCGGTTGGCCTTGGCCTCGCCGGTGGAGTAGCCGGGCATATTGTAGTGGTGCATGAAGCGCTTGGATTCCTCTTCCCAGATGGTGTCGATCTTCTGGGAGGCGGACAGCGTGTTGAGCGTGGCGATGGACAGCACCTGCGTCTGACCGCGGGTGAACAGGCCGCTGCCGTGCACGCGGGGGATGATGTGAACATCGGCGGCGAGCGGACGGATCTCGTTCATGGCACGGCCATCCACACGGCGGCCGCCGAGCAGCCACTTCTTCACGACCTTCTTCTGCATACGGTACAGGATCTCGTCCATATACTGCATCATGTCGGGGTGCGCCTCCTCGTACTTGGCGCGCACGACCTCGATCCACTCGTTCACGCGCTCTTCGCGCACGTTCTTGTCGTCGGTGTCCATGCAGTGCTCCATGCCCTCCATCTCGTCGGAGCAGAGGGTATCGAACAGCTCGTCGTCAAAGGCGGCATGGTCATAGCTGAACTTGGGCTTGCCCACCTCGGCGACCATCTGGTTGATGAACGCCACGACGGGCTTGAGGACCTTCTCGTGCGCCTCCACGATGCCGTTGTACATCACGTCGTTCGAGATCTGGTCGGCCTCGGCCTCGATCATGACGATCTTCTCGGCGGTGGCGGCGAGGGTCACGGTCATCTTGCTGGTCTCGCGCTCAGCCTTGGTGGGGTTGAAGAGATACTTCTCGCCATCCCAGCCGACAACGCAGCCCGCGATGGGGCCGGCCCAGGGAACGCTGGAAATGGCGGTGGCGGCGGAGGCGCCCAGCATGGCGGTGATCTCCGGCGAGCAGTCGCGGTCCACGGACAGTACATCGCAGCTGACGATTACGTCGTTGCGCAGATCAGACGGGAACAGCGGACGCATGGGGCGGTCGATCAGACGGCTGGCCAGAACGGCGTTCAGGCTGGGCTTGGCCTCGCGGCGCATGAAGCTGCCGGGGATGCGGCCGACGGAGTAGAGCTTTTCGTTAAAGTCAACGGACAGGGGGAAATAGTCGATGCCGTCCTTGGGACGGGGGCTGGCCGTCACCGTGGCGAGAACGGTGGTCTCACCATAGCTGACGAGCACGGACGCGGTGGCAAGCTCGGCCAGACGGCCGACTTCCATCTTCAGGGGACGGCCGCACAGGTCCATCTCCCAGGTATGCATATTGTCGAATGTTTTGTGCTGGATGATCATTTGTTCTTTCCTTTCCTCTACACTTCAAAATCTACAGAAAAAGGGGGAGACGATTCAATTGTCTCCCCCTTAAACCTTCATAAGCCTCAGAAATGCAAGAATTACTTGCGGATGCCAAGCTTGGCAATGATGCTGCGGTAACGCTCGATGTCGCGCTTGGCGACGTAATCCAGAAGACGGCGGCGCTTGCCGATCATCTTCATCAGACCCATACGGCTGTGCTTGTCGTTTTTGTGCACTTTCAGATGCTCGGTCAGCTGGCTGATGCGCTCGGTCAGGATGGCGATCTGAACCTCGGGGGAGCCGGTGTCGTTTTCGTGGGTCTTGTTGTTTTCAATGATAGCGGTTTTCTGGTCTTTGGTGATCATGGTGTAACTCTTCCTTTCGGTCATACAAATTGCCGGACTCTGAGTAAGGGGTCATACCCCAAACTAAGGGCGCGGTTCGATTTGCCTGCATAGCAAGCTTTAGCAGTTTATCACAGCTTGCCTGCTTTGTCAATTATTTTCTGTGCGCGGCCTTCATGCGGCGCTCGTGGTTCAAAATGCTCTTGCGCAGACGCAGATGCTCGGGCGTGACTTCCAGAAGCTCATCGTCCGCCATAAACTCCATGCACTGCTCCAAACTCATCTGCCGCGCCGGAACCAGCCGCAGCGCCTCGTCCGAGCCGGAGGCACGGGTGTTCGTCAGGTGCTTGGTGCGGCACACATTGACCACGATGTCCTCCTGCTTGGGGGAAACGCCGACCACCATGCCCTCGTAAACCGGGGTGCCGGGCGTGATGAACAGCGCGCCGCGGTCCTGCGCGTTCCAAAGGCCATAAGCCACGGCCTCGCCCGTTTCAAACGCCACGAGAGAGCCGGTGCTGCGGCGCTTGAGCTCGCCCTTGGCCGGAGCGTAGGAATCGAAAACGCTCGCCATGATGCCCTCGCCGCGCGTGTCGGTCATAAACTCGCTGCGATAGCCGAACAGGCCGCGCGTGGGGATGAGATACTCCAGCTTCATCCGTCCGCCCACGGGGTTCATCTGCAAAAATTCCGCCTTGCGCGCACCGAGCTTTTCCATCACGGCGCCCACGCTGCCCTCCGGCACGTCCAGCACCACGCGCTCCATCGGCTCGCAGAGCTTGCCGTCGATCTCCTTATACAAGACCCGCGCGGGGCTGACCTGGAACTCATAACCCTCGCGGCGCATGGTCTCGATCAGGATGGAAAGATGCATCTCGCCGCGTCCGGCCACGGCAAAGGCGTCCGTGGTGTCGGTATCGCGCACGCGCAGGGACACATCCTTGAGCGTTTCCTGATACAGGCGGTCGCGGATATTGCGGCTGGTGACCCACTTGCCCTCGCGTCCGGCGAAGGGCGAATCGTTCACGGAGAAGGTCATCTCGATCGTGGGCGCGGAGATCTGCACAAACGGCAGCGGCTCCACGCAGTCGGACGCGCACACGGTATCACCGATGCCGATGCCCGCGATGCCGCTGAGGGCGATGATGCTGCCGGCTTCCGCCTTTTCCACGGGAACGCGGCCCAGGCCCTGGAACTCATACAGGGAAACGACCTTCGCCTTTTTCGGCGCGGCGGTGCCGTCATGGTAGTTGCAAACGGCGATCTCCTGATTCTGGGCGATGGTGCCGCGCTCGATGCGGCCGATGGCGATGCGGCCGACGTATTCGTTGTAATCGATGGAGCTTACGAGCATCTGGAAGGGCTTTTCCGTGTCCTGCTCGGGCGCGGGGATATAGTCCACGATGGCATCGAACAGGGGCTTGAGATCCGTGCCCGGCACATCGGGGCTGACGGAGCAAACGCCGTTTCGCGCCGAGGCGAACAGCATGGGCGAATCCAGCTGCTCATCCGTGCAGCCAAGATCCATCAGAAGCTCCAAAACCTCATCCACGACCTCATAGATGCGCTGGTCGGGGCGGTCGATCTTGTTGACGACCACGATCACGCGGTGGCCGAGCTGCAAAGCATGCTCCAGCACGAAGCGCGTTTGCGGCATGGGTCCCTCCGCCGCATCCACGAGCAGGATGACGCCGTTTACCATTTTCAAAATGCGCTCCACCTCGCCGCCGAAGTCGGCGTGGCCCGGCGTGTCAACGATGTTGATCTTGGTGTCGCCGTACTGCACGGCGGTATTCTTGGCCAGAATGGTGATGCCGCGTTCGCGCTCAAGGTCGCCCGAGTCCATCACGCGCTCGGCCACCTGCTGGTTTTGGTGGAATACGCCCGACTGAGCCAGCATCGCATCGACCAGCGTGGTCTTGCCGTGGTCAACGTGGGCGATGATGGCGATGTTTCTCAATTTCTCCATATCGATCACTCTCTTTATTCATATCAATTTCAAACAACCATAAATTTTACCACGCCATTTTCCGAATTGCAATAAAAATCCTTGTTCTCACGCGCCCAAACGGTGATTTTTCTTCCCGCGCGGTGATTGAATTGTTTATTATATTATGGTATACTAAAGTTTATTGTATAAGCATAATTATAACAGTTTGGAGAGAATCATCTTGGCAGCCGATATTCGCAGAAACGATATGACCGCCGGTCCGGAATGGAAGCACATTTTGCTCTTTTCCCTGCCCATCATGGCCGGCAACCTTTTGCAGCAGCTTTACAACACCGTCGACGGCATCGTGGTCGGCAACTTCGTGTCGCAGGACGCGCTGGCCGCCACCGGCACCGCCGGCACGCTGGCGCTGGTTTTTCTGGCCTTTGCCATCGGCTTCGGCAACGGCTCCGGCATCATGATCGCCCAGCTTTTCGGCGCCCGGCGCGAGCATGAGCTGCGCGGCGCGGTATCCACGGCGCTGATCTTGCTCGTTGGCATCGGACTTTTGTTCTCCGTTGTCGGCTGTCTGTTCGCCCGCCCGCTGCTTCAGGGGCTGATGAACGTAGAGCCCGGCGTGGTGCTTGACGAGGCCGTGGCCTACTTCGCCATCTATGCCGTGGGCATGGTGTTTCAGTTTTTGTATAACTCCGTGGCGGCCATTTTGCGCGCCGTGGGCGACAGCAAGGCCACACTGTATTTCCTGCTCGTCAGCTCCGTGATCAACCTGGTGCTCGATCTCGTGTTCGTGATCGTGTTCCATTGGGGCGTGGCCGGCGCGGCCATTGCCACCGTGCTCAGCCAGGTCGGCTCGGCGGTGGTGAGCGTGATCTATATGTTCCGCAAATACCCGCTGTTCCGCTTCGGGCGCGGCGAGTTCGTGTTTTTGAAGGACAAATGCATCCTGTGCCTGCGGCTCGGCATCCCCACCACCATCCAGCAGTCCATCGTTTCGTTCGGAAACGTGTTCATCCAGCGGCTGGTCAACTCCTTCGGCTCAGCCACCATGGCCGCGTTCACCGTGGGCAGCCGCATTGAAAACTATCTGTTCGTGCCGGCCGTGGGCTTCAACATCGGCATGGCCAACTTCACCGGCCAGAACATCGGCGCCCAGCGCTTCGACCGCGTCAAGCGCGGCTGCCGCGCCTCGCTGATCATCACATTCCTCGTGGCCATCGTGCTGGAAGTGCTGTCCTTCCTGTTCGCCCGACAGATCTCGCTGCTGTTCGGCGTGGAAGGCGAGGCGCTCACGCTTTCGATGGATTATGTGCGCTTTTTGAGCTATTTCTTCTGGGTATTTGCGCTGTACATGACCCTTTTGGGCACCCTGCAGGGCGCGGGCGACGTGATGTTCACGACCTGCTGCTCGCTCACGGCGCTGGGCGTGCGCGTGGCGCTGGCCTACGCGCTGGTCGGCTTTTTCGATTGGGACTGCTCCGCCATCTGGACAGCCATGCCCATCGGCTGGGGCTGCTCGATGCTGCTGGCGCTCGCGCGTTTTCTCTCCGGCAAATGGAAGGAAAAAGGAGTGGTAGCCGATGAATAACAGCTTTTTTGCGCTCATCGGCCGTATGCGCTACATCCGGCGCTGGGGGCTGATGCGCTCCACGATCCCGGAAAACATTCAGGAACACAGCCACATGGTCGCCGTGCTGGCCCATGCGCTGGCCGTGATCCGGCGGGACGTGTTCGGCATCGACTGCGACCCCAACGCCTGCGCGGCCGAGGCCCTGTTCCACGA
>CAYLSA010000021.1:5854-23057 GCA_964386575.1 uncultured Oscillospiraceae bacterium
CCGGCGATATGCCGACGCCCATCAAATATAATAACCCCGCCATCATCGGCGCCTATAAACAGCTCGAGCGCGAGGCCGGCCACCGTCTGCTGGACACGCTTCCCTCTGCGATCCGGAGCGCCTATGAGCCACTTTTGTGCCCGGCACAGGAGCATGAGCTGGTCAAAGCGGCGGACAAGCTCTCCGCCTATATCCAGTGCGTGGAGGAGCGCAAAGCCGGCAACGCCGAGTTTGCCCGCGCCGAGGGCCAGACGCTCGCGGCCCTGCACGCCATGCAATTGCCCGAGCTTGAATATTTCATCGAAAACCTCCTGCCCGCCTTTGAGCTGACGCTTGACGAGCAGCAGGAACTGAACGAGAACGAATAAATAAACATACACGAAAAACGGAGGATAATCCAATGCTTGCAACGGAAAAAACCATGGACAAGATCAAAGCCCTGTGTACCAACCGCGGCTTCATCTTCCCCGGCAGCGAGATCTACGGCGGCCTCGCCAACTCCTGGGACTACGGCCCGCTCGGCGTTTTGATGAAAAACAACGTCAAGGCGGCGTGGTGGAAGAAATTCGTGCAGGAGTGCCCGCTGAACGTGGGTCTGGACGCCGGCATCCTGATGAACCCCCGCGTATGGGAGGCCAGCGGCCATGTGACCAACTTCAACGACCCGCTCATCGACTGCAAGGGCTGCAAGCGCCGCCACCGCGCGGACAAGCTCATCGAGGAATGGGCCCAGGAAAACAGCGTTGAGATCAACGTGGAGGCCATGACGAACGAGGAAATGGTGGCCTACATCCGCGAAAAGGAGATCCCCTGCCCCGGCTGCGGCAAGTGCGATTTCTCCGACATCAAGAAATTCAACCTCATGTTCAAGACCCATCAGGGCGTCACCGCCGAATCCGGCACGGACGTCTATCTGCGTCCCGAAACCGCGCAGGGCATCTTCGTGGATTATAAAAACGTTCTGCGCACCACGCGCAAGAAGATCCCCTTCGGCATCTGCCAGATCGGCAAGAGCTTCCGCAACGAGATCACGCCGGGCAACTTCACGTTCCGCATCCTCGAGTTCGAGCAGATGGAGCTTGAGTTCTTCTGCGAGCCGGGCACCGATCTGGAGTGGTTCGCCTATTGGCGCAACTTCTGCCACCAGTGGCTGCTGGGTCTTGGCATGAACGACGAGTACCTCCGCCTGCGCGACCATGAGCCGGAGGAGCTGAGCTTCTATTCCAAGGCCACCACCGACTTCGAGTATCTCTTCCCGTTTGGCTGGGGCGAGCTTTGGGGCGTGGCCGACCGCACCAGCTACGATCTTTCCCAGCACCAGCAGTTCTCCGGCGAGAACATGGTTTACAAAGAAGAAGGCATGGCCGAGGGCTATGTGCCCTACGTCATCGAGCCGTCCCTCGGCGCCGACCGCGCCATGCTGGCTTTCCTCATCGATGCGTACGACGAGGAGCAGGTCGGCGTGGACAAAAAGGGCAACCCCGACATCCGCACCGTGCTGCATCTGCATCCGCAGCTGGCGCCCTACAAGTGCGCCGTTCTGCCGCTTTCCAAGAAGGAAGTGCTCACGGGCCCGGCCAAGGAGCTTTACCAGTCGCTGTGCAAGGAGTTCTCCTGCGACTACGACGAGACCGGCTCCATCGGCAAGCGCTATCGCCGCGAGGATGAGATCGGCACGCCCTTCTGCGTGACGCTGGACTTCCAGACCGTGGGCGACGATACCATGCCCGCCGACCACTGCGTCACCGTGCGCGACCGCGACACCATGGAACAGGTTCGCATCCCGATGGACGAGGTCGCCGCGTGGATCCGCGAGCGCGTCGCCTATTGATGGACGAGCAGCGTATACCCGAGCCAAAGCAAACCGCCGGACAGGACTTTTTGAAAAAGATCGGCCCGGCGGGCTGCGTGCTGTTTCTGGCGCTGTTCGTGCTGGTCACGGCCATCTGCCTCACGGCGGGCCGCGATCCGGTGCCGGGCTATGAAGCGCCGTATGAGACGGAATATTATGTAAACCATTTGGGCGAGTTGGCGGACGAGCTGAACGCGCATTTTCTCCCTCAGCTCGATACGCCCGCCCATGCCGCCGTGACCGGCGGGACCGTTACGATCACGGTGCAGGACGATACCTTCGTGGTCGTGCGCAGTGCGCTGCTGCGCCATTTTGACGAAAGCCTGCTGTCATTTCAAACCGAGTAAAAATACACGCGCCATGCATTGGGAGGTGCCAATATGCGTCTTACCATCGCCGCGGCCGCGCCGGAGGTCTTTCCGGCGGACGTGGAGCGAAATAAGGTTAACATAATCCATTCCATCCAAAAGGCCAGGGAGGCGGGCGCCGCCGTATTGGTGCTTCCGGCAGACTGCGTGATGGGTCTCTGCGGCGATCTGGAGGGGCTTCAGATCCTGCAAAAGGCCGCCGAGAAGGCCACGGCCGAGATTTTGGCCGCCGCCGATGGGCTCACGGTCTATCCGCTTTCCGTCCCCGCCCTCACGCCGCAGGCGCTTCGCGAGGCTGCGCGGCAGGATCTTCTGTGCTGCTCATCCGATGCGCCGGCCACGGCGCTTTCCGTCATGGAAAACGAGGAGCTTTGCGCCTCGGTGTCCATGGACAAGCGCTGCGCGGTGGCGCTGGCAACGCCGCTTGGCGCGAGCACGACCGACCATGTTTACGATGGCCGCTGCGTCATCGCGCAAAACGGCTTCATCCTTGCCTCCGGCGAGGGTTTTGTCACGGCGAAGGTCGATTTTGACAGCCGCCGCGTGAAAAAGCCCGAGGAAGCCGTGGTGGACCGGCAGCCGAAAAATCCGTGGATGCCGCTGCCGGACTATATCGGCCGCGTGCTGCCGCTGCAGGCGGCGGCGCTGGCGCGGCGGATGCAGGCAAGCGGAAGCCAAAAGGCTGTGGTCGGCGTATCCGGCGGCCTCGATTCCACGCTGGCGCTGGCCGTTTCCGTGAAAGCCATGGAGCTGCTTGGCCGCAGCGCCGATCGGGTGATCGCTGTGACGATGCCCTGCTTCGGCACCACCGGGCGCACGCGCTCAAACGCGCAGATCATGGCCGAAGCGCTCGGCTGCGACTTCCGCGAGGTTGACATAAAACTTTCCGTGGAGCGCCATATGTGCGACATCGGCCACGATGGTGATGTGCGCAACAACGCCTTTGAAAACGCGCAGGCGCGCGAGCGCACGCAGGTTCTCATGGACATTGCAAACGACGAATACGGCCTGGTCGTCGGCACGGGCGATCTGTCCGAGGCGGCGCTTGGCTGGTGTACCTACAACGGCGACCACATGAGTATGTATAACGTAAACTGCGGCGTGCCGAAAACCGTCATTCGCCTCGTTTTGAGCGACTATGCCGCCACCTGCGGCAACCGCGAGCTGGCCGCCGCCGTGCGCGATGTGGTGGCAACGCCCATTTCGCCGGAGCTGCTGCCAACGAAAAACGGCGGCATGACGCAATTGACGGAGGACATCGTTGGCCCATACGAGCTGCACGATTTCTTCCTGTACTACTTCCTCAAATACGGCTTCTCGCCGCGCCAGATCATGGCCCTCACGCTCGACACCTTCGGCGCGCAGTACGACCGCGAAACCGTGAAAAAGTGGCTGGGCGTGTTCTTCCGGCGCTTTTTCCAAAGCCAGTTCAAGCGCTCCTGCTCGCCGGACGGCCCCGCCGTTCTGGGCTTGAGCCTGTCCCCGCGCGCGGGCTTCAAAATGCCCTCTGACGCCGTGGGCAAGCTGTGGCTGGACGAAGTAGAGAGCCTGTAAAAGCACAATAAGATGCAAAAATCCCGCCGGATCGACCGGCGGGATTTCTCATTATATAAGGTTTTATTTCGCGTATTTCACGGCTTTGGTCTCACGCAGAACGTGGACTTTGATCTGGCCGGGATAGGTGAGTTCTTCCTCGATCTTCTTGGCGATGTCGCGCGCGAGCAGGGTCATCTGGTCCTCGCTGACCTCCTCGGGCTTGACCATCACGCGGATCTCGCGGCCCGCCTGGATGGCATAGCTGCTGGCGATGCCGGGGAAGGACATGGAGACTTCCTCGAGCTTTTGCAGACGCTTGACGTAGTTTTCGATGTTTTCGCGGCGCGCGCCGGGACGACCGGCGGAGATGGCGTCCGCTGCCTGCACGATGCAGGCGATGACGGTCTGCGGCTCCACGTCGTTGTGGTGAGCGGCGATGGCGTGGATGACCTCATCCGACTCCTTATACTTTTTGCAGATGTCCACACCGATGGTGACGTGGCTGCCCTCGACCTCATGGTCGATGGATTTTCCGATGTCGTGCAGCAGGCCCGCACGCTTGGCCGTGGCCACATTCACGCCCAGCTCCGCCGCGATCAGCCCGGAAATGAGCGCGACCTCGATGGAGTGGTTCAGCACATTCTGGCCATAGCTGGTGCGGTATTTCTGGCGGCCCAGGAGCTTGATGAGCTCGGGGTTGAGCCCATGCACACCGGTATCGAACACGGCGCGCTCGCCTTCGGCCTTGATGGTGTTGTTGACTTCCTTCTGCGCCTTGGCGACCATCTCCTCGATGCGCGCGGGATGGATGCGCCCGTCGGTGATGAGCTTTTCCAGCGCCAGCCGCGCCACCTCGCGGCGCACGGGGTCGAAGCTGGAAATGGTGATGGCCTCGGGCGTATCGTCGATGATGAGATCGACGCCCGTGAGCGTTTCGATGGAGCGGATGTTGCGGCCCTCGCGGCCGATGATGCGGCCTTTCATCTCGTCGTTCGGCAGCGGCACGACCGAAACCGTGACCTCGCTGGCATGATCGGCGGCGCAGCGCTGGATGGCCAGCGTGATGATCTCGCGGGCGCGCTCGTCGGCCTCGTCCTTGAACTGCTGCTCGATCTCGCGCACCTTCACGGCCTGCTCATGCGTGACCTCCTGGGCCAGATTGTCGATCAGCATGGCCTTGGCCTCTTCCGCCGTGAAGCCGGAAACACGCTCCAGCATTTCAAGCTGGGAGCGTTTGATCTGCTGAAGTTCCTCCTGCTGAGCCTCGATCTCGGAGAGCTTTTTGGTCAAAAGCTCGTTTTTGCGGTCGATGGCGTCGGTCTTTTTGTCCAGATGCTCCTCCTTCTGCTGAAGGCGGTGCTCCTGCTTTGAAAGCTCCGCGCGTCTCTCCCTGACTTCGCGCTCATATTCCGCGCGGCTTTTGTGTATCTCCTCTTTTGCCTCCACCAGAGCCTCGCGCTTTTTGCTTTCCGCGGCCTTGATGGCATCGTTCAATATACGCTTGGCCTCATCCTCCGCCGACGCGATCTCACGCTCGGCCACGCGCTTGCGATACATCACGCCCAGCGCCATGCCGACCGCCAGAAGCACCAGCGAGCCAACGATGCAGCCAATAATTGTCCATAGCATTCGGGTATACACACCTCCCTTTCCCATAAAATCGTGATCTGAAATGCGGCGGGCCTCAAGCGCCCTGTCCGATGAATCGAATAAAAATACACGCCAAACCCCTGACGCATATTCATAGACATCTTATTTTAATTCCCAAGGGAACTTATGTCAAGCAGCAATTTAGTCCACGAAAGGAAAAGACCGCGGAGGCTGTCTCCGCGGTCAGATCTTTAATGTTTTCCCGTGCGGCGGCGCGGTGTTGGAGCCGCTGCCGGAGTCGGTGCGCAGGCAGCCATCCGGCGCTTTCGGCGGCGGCGCGCGGCGGCCCGCTGCGATATCACATACGCCGCGCCAAGGCCCAAAATTACCAGCGCCAGCCAAAACCACACGCTGCATATCAGTCGATGCGCCGTCCATTGCAGGGCGTTTCGCTCCACGGGTGTTTTCGCGATGAGCGGCACCGTGACCGTGCCGCCGGTGTATTCGATCGTGGCCGTGCCGAGCTGCGTGCCCACGGCGATGGGCGCTTCGAGCGCCGCTTCGTCCACCGCTATCGTCGCCTCCGGCAAACTCTCGCCCACCGGCAGGAAAAGCGTCACATCCTGCGCGGGATAAAGCGCCGCCGCGCTCTTGCCGAAGCGCACCTTGCCCGTCCAAACGCTTTGCGTATCGGCCAGCACCGTTTGCCGGTCGTATTTTTCAAACGCCCAGTCAAGCAGCCGCGCCGTTTCGGAAAAGCTGCCGTAGCCGGTATCGGCGCTGCCCGCGCAGCCGAGCACCACCGCCATCAGACGCGTATCCTCCCGCTCCACCGCCGTGACAAGGCAATACCCCGCCTCGGAGGTGTAGCCGGTCTTTACGCCGAACACGCCGTCGTAAACATAGCCCGCGCCGTAGAGCCCATCGGGATTGAGCAGGGCGTTCGTGTTTTCAAGCTCGCGCTTGCCGCTCATATTCGTCGCCGGCACGGTATAGTCCGTCGTGGCGCAGATCTCGGCAAACAGCTCGTGGCGCATGGCCTCGCGGGCGATGAGAAGCAGATCACGCGCCGTGGTGTAATGGTTTTCGGAAGAAAGGCCGTTGGGATTGGAAAAATGCGTACCCGTGCAGCCAAGGGCCGCCGCGCGCGCGTTCATTTTCTCGGCAAAGGCCTCCACACTTCCGCCGAGACGGCAGGCGATGATGTTGCAGCTTTCGTTGGCCGAGGGCAGCATCGCGCAGTATAAAAGCTCCTCCAGCCGCAGCCGCTCGCCCAACTGGATGCCGGCGCTGCTGCTGTTATCGTCCAGTCCCGCGCGAAAGCCCTCCTGTGCCGTGACATACTCCACGCGCGTGGCCTCGCCGGACTCGATGGCCTCCACCGCCAGAAGCACCGTCATGATCTTCGTTAAACTCGCCGGAGCGCAGCGCTCATCGGCGTTCAGTTCATACAAAACCGCGCCCGTGTCCATATCCGCCAATATCACATTCTGCGCCGCCGGCAGAAAATCCTCCGCCCGGGCCGCCGCGCCCAGCAGCGGCGCCAGCAGCAGGCATACAAGGCATATGCAAACACACTTTTTCATCGCGGTATCTCCCGTAGCTTTTTGAAACTGCCCATAGGATAGCACAATCCCGCTCCGCGCGCTACCCTTTCGACAAAAGAACAAGCCGTGCGGCAAAAACAGTGCCGCACACCCGGTATAAAACCAAACGCGGCAGCATAACGCCGCCGCGCCGGTATTATATTATGTTAACCTCTATCCAAAAACGCGCAAAGCATCGAAGCCGCCGCCGCACGCGTGCAGACTGCCGAGGGCCGAAGCTGCCCGTCCGTCACCAGTCCCAGCGCCTGCGCCATGGCCGCGTAGCTCAGATCCGCGCGGGCAACCACGGCCTCGTCCTCATACGCCGTTTGCCAAACGCCCGAAAGCGCACAGGCCGCGCCGTAGCGCGAGGCGCCGAGCAGCATCTTCAAAAAGTCCATGCGCGACACCGCCGCCTCCGGCGCCCAATCCGCCGGGTCGATCATGCCGTCCGAGGCGAAGAACTCGCCCAGACGCTCATCATCCCAACCCGTGGGGTCATAGCCGTCCGTCTGCAAAAGCAGGATGGCCGCCGTTTTCATATCCAGCGCCTCATCGGGCGAAAAGCGCCCGCCGTCAAAGCCGATGCCCGCCGCACCAAGACGCTCGATGGCCTCCGCCTCGGGACAGTCGGCCAGATCGCTGTAGGCGTAGGCCGCGCCCGCGGGCGTTTCGGCTATGACCTCGCCCGTCACGGCATCCACTGCGGCCACACGGTCGGTGCCGGTGTAATACCACGCAAGACGCAGTTCCTCCACCCAACTGTAGCCATAGTTTTCGCCGTAGACGGCATACTCCGCCCGCTCCGAGACCGCCACCGGCCACGCGGCATAGCCGAGCGTCACATCCAGCGCGTCGATATAGGCCGCAAGGGCCTTTTTCTCCAAAACGACCTTCGCGCCGCCAAAAGTCACGGAATCATCCCAGATGCGCTCGAATTCATCCACCGTGCCGGAGGACGGATTGACGGTGACCGTCAGGCGGTTTTCGGGATAGAAATAGCCTTTTTCCACCTGCGCCCAAACCGTGCCGTCGTCCCAGTCCGACAGTGTGCAAAGCTTGCTTGCCGCAAATTCCTCGGGCGCGGCCTTGGCCAAAAATGCCTCCGCCACGGCGGTTTGGTCCTTTTCCTTCTTGTCCTCGCGCTCCCAAAGCGGATAGTTCGTGGAAACGCTCTGCAAAGCGCCGGTCATCGCATCCACGGTCAGATACTTGCGGATGAGCAGATCGTCTCCGTAGCTCACGGCCTCATCGTAGTTTGCGCGGGTATAGCCGTAAAGCTCATCGGCGGTCATGGTTTTGGTATATGTAAGGTCGCAGGTGATGTCGCCGTCCGTGCTCTGGCTGTAGCGTGCGCCGGCCTGAGCGAAGCCGTCCAGCCCCAGCTCGTCGATTTCGCGCAGCCGTTCGTCCAGTTCGGCCGCCTCCATCGCGTCGGCATAGCCCTGCACGGCGGCCAGCTCGATCTCCGTGAGCCCGTTCATCCCGCCGGCATCCATGGCCGCCGACTCCTCCGCCTTCACGGTATCCGGCCCAAAGCCCATGCCGTCAAAGCCGGCATACAGCGCGTCCATATCCACACACTCGCCCGTTTCGGCGGATACGATATGGCGTGCGAAATGCGGCACATAGCGCAAAACCGCGCCGGAATCGCCATCCGACACCCAATAAAGTTCCAATTTTACCGTTTCGCCCAGCGCAGCGGCGGCGTCGGTTTTGTCCGTTTTCGCCTGCGCCGCGGGCAGAGAGCCCACATAGCCGCCGTAAGCGTCGTCGCGGCTGTACGAGCGCAGCGTACCGTCCGAAAGCAGCCGCATCGTAAAGCCGATGGGGCTTTCCAAACCGTTCAGCTCGATCGTTCCGCCATAGCGGAAGCTGCCGTCGTCAAGCTCGGTGCGGCGGGTATCGATGCGAGCGGATTCGCCCTCGCCCATGAGGCGGTCGAGCCAAGTCTGCGCCGTTTTTTCGGCCTCGGCTTCGTCCAGCGCCGGGAATTTGGGGTCAAAGCCATAGAAGCGGTCATTGGACTCGGCATCGGAATAATACCAATAGTCCATCACCTTGCCGTCGGCATCCGCCGTGACGGAAAGGCTGGCGCCGGTGCCCGACCAGTAAAGATTCCAGCGCCCCGACAGCCAATCATCCCAGTTGCCGGAAAATTCGGCGTAGTCATCGCCGATCTTGAGCGTATCCTTCACGCGCACCGTCACAGCCGTCATGGCCGCATCCATGCTCTCCGGCGGCTCCTCCGGCGCTGTCTCCGCCATGGCGGGAACCGCCAGCGCAGCCAGCAGCGTTATACTCAAAAGCAGGCAAAGCCATTTTTTCATGCAAAGCACCTCGTTTTCATAGGGTTTGGCTATAAGACGTACACGGAGAGCAAAAAGTTCCCGCGCGATTTCATGTTCGCAGCACCCACAGCGCCAGCATCTGGCCGGAAATATCCGCAAAGCGCCACGATCGCTCGCTGCGTTCGATGCTGTTGGGGTCGCGCACGGTGACGAAGCCGTCGTTATAATCCGTCAGCAGGATGAAATGGCCCTCCGTGGTGAAGTCGCCCGGCCCCATCACGCACACGACCACATTGCCCACGGCCAGATTATCCGCCACGCGCTGCTCGTCCGCGCTGATCTCCACGGCGTCCAGCCCCAGCTTCTCCGCGCCCTCGCTGAAAAGCGCCCAGGCCGTGCCCTCGCCCGCCACGGCATAGCCCTGCTCCTCGCTCCAACGCGCCATCCACAGCGGGTCATAGCTTGCATCACCCGTGAGATAGCTCGCCGCCATGGCCAAACAGCAGGGGCCGCAGCCCGTGAGCGCCAGGAAGTTGCCGTTATAGCTTTCGTAGCCCCAGCGCTTGTCCCATTGCAGATACAGCGGCACCGTGCCGTCCGGCGAGAGCGATATCTCATGCGTCTTGTCGTGCTCCTCCGGATAGGCCAGCACAAAGTCTTTCGTTTCCGGATTTCGCTCCAGCAGTTCCACCAGCTCCGGCGGATAATCCTCCGGCGAGTGGCCATGGAACAGCGCATAGGTTTTGATCTGCCGCCCAGCGGCGGTCAGGGGCGAGTACGCGCTGCGATAGAAGATCAGCGCCGCCAAAACACCCAGTAGCACCGCCAGCACCAGAAACCAGCCCATCGCGCGCCGGAAGCAGCGGACGCGGCGCTTCGGCCTCGGCTTTGACCGCACCGGCGCGCTTCGATGCACATTCTGCGGCGGCGCCACCTGCGCCGGTCGCGGCGGCACGCGGGATGCGGCGCGGCGCTCGTATTCATTCGGTTCGCGTATCCAATCCGGCAAGCGGATCCCCTCCTTGCGCGGCAATGCCGCATGGTCGGTACATTATATATTGTACCACATCCGGCGGCGTTTGTTTCTTACGATCTGTCTCGAATGTTTAAGATTTCATAAACAAAAAGGGACCGCCGCGAAAACGGCAGTCCCCATGATTATGCGGTTTCGATCAGATCTGAAGCGCGGCATCGTACGCGGTGCGGTTGGCATTGCGCACGTTGGAGGCCTTCAGGCAGTCGCCGAGCTTGAAGAACTTCGGCGCGCAGTTGCGGAACTTCTCCGCCTGATCTTCCAGCGCCTTGCGGCCGGACGCGAACACGACGGTATCGGCATCGATGAAGTGCTCCACGCCGTCGGGATCCTTGTAGCCGACCTGGGTCGGAGTGATCTGGGTGACGGGGCTGGACAGGTGCAGGTGGCAATACTTCGGCACGCGGTCATACAGCGCCAGCTCCTGCGCATAGGCGGAGGTGGCGGCGATGCGGTCCATCATCTCGATGATGGAAACGTTCTTGCCGTGCTCCATGGCCAGATACAGCGCCGCCTCGCAGCCGACCTCGCCGCCGCCGATGACAACGACGTTCTGGCCGATCTCGTCGGCATGGCCGAAGGTGTCCACGGCGCAGATGACGCGCGGATCGTCGTGGCCGGGGATGGGCAGGATGATGTTGGAGGAGCCGAGCGCCGTCATGACGACATCGTAGTGCTCCGCCTCGATCATCTCGGGCGTGGCCTCCACACCCAGACGCACATCCACGCCGAGCTTGTCCATCATGTGGATGCGGTAGTTCATGTAGTTATCCAGCGAATACTTGAAGGAGGCGTACTTGGCGAAGTTGATGGTGCCGCCGAGCTTGTCGTCCTTTTCGTACAGGGTGACCTTGTGGCCGCGCTCGGTGCAGAACTGCGCCGCCGCCATGCCGGCCGGGCCACCGCCGATGACCGCCACGCGCTTGGGCGTGGAGTTTTTGTTTTCGAACTGGTCGATGATGTACTCGCGGCCGATCTTGGGGTTGCCGGAGCAGCAGAATTCCTCTTCCATGTCGTAGCTGAGGCAAACGAAGCACTTCAGGCAGGGGATGATCTCATCCTCGCGGCCCTCGGCCGCCTTGTTGACGCATTCGGAATCCACGATGGTGCCGCGCGCCATGGCCACGATGTCCGCACCGCCGGTGGCGATGGTCTCCTCGATGAGCTCCGGACGCTGGAACGCGCCGATGGTCAAAACGGGCTTGGAGAAGCCGGATTCCTTGACCTGACGGGCAAACATGGCGTTGCAGCCCGGCTCGTAGAACTCCACGGGGTGCATACGGGTCTGGGTCACGTCGTCCATAACGGTGCCGCAGGAAACGTGGGCGATGTCGATATCGTCCTCCACGCGGCGCAGGAAGTCCAGGCAGTCTTCCACGGTGCCGCCGCCCTCGGTCAGCTCATCGCCGGACACACGCACTTCGATGGGAACGCGCGGGCCAACGGCGTCACGCACGGCCTTGACCAGCATCATGGGGAAGCGGGCGCGGTTTTCGGCGCTGCCGCCGAACTCGTCGGTACGCTGGTTGGAAAGCGGGGACAAAAACTGAGCGGGGAAGGTGCCGTGGCCGAGGTGCATCATGATCATGTCGAAGCCCACGCGAACGGCATTTTTCGCCGCCTGGGCATAGTCGGCGCACATACGCTCCATGCCGGCCTTGTCGAGCATGGGGCAGTATTCGCCGGTCTCCTCGTCGGTCTCGCCGTTGACGGACCAGCAGACGACCTCGCCGTCGATCTCCTCATGGCGGGAGAAAGCCAGCAGCTCCAGCGAGATGCGCGCATCGAAGAAATGCACGGCGCTGGTCAGGCGATACCAATAGTTGTGGTAGCGCATATCGAAGATGTTGGGGTCGGAGTGGATCTCGTCCGGATGCTCGACAAGGAAGCGGTCCATGTTCTGGGCCGAGAACGTGATGCACGCCGCGCCGCCGCGGGCCTTTTCGCGATAGTGCGCGATGACGGCCTCGTTGGGGTAGGGTTCACCCGCGCCAAGCAGATGCACGCCGGTGGGCGCCGTCCACACGCGGTTTTTGAAGATCAGGCCGGGCCAACGGCCGCGAGCGCCGATCGTGATGGGCTCAAACATATGGGGGAAGCGTTTCTCCATTTTGTCACATCTCCTGTTGAATTCCATTTTTATCTGTTTTTACATTCAGACTAATTATACCATAGTCCGCCCAATCTGCAAGCTAAAATACTTTTTTCACATACACCGGAAAAACGCTTGACAAAGCGGACAAAGTTTGCTATAGTTCATCTGTTCCAGAGACAGCTGGCAGTCCGCCCCGGCGGATATAAGCCCCGCCGAGGACAAGCATACGAATAGTTTCGATTGTATGTCTTTGTCTTTGGACAAAGATTTTTTCTTTATGGAGGTGAAACCAAGAAAATGCCGAGTAAAGCAATTCTCACCGAAAAGCAGTCCATCGTGGACGCTCTGGCCGCGCGCCTTCAGGCCGCTCAGGGCGGCGTTCTCGTCGATTACAGCGGCATCAACGTGGCGGATGATACGGCTCTGCGCCGTGGTCTGCGCGAAGCGAACGTGGAATACACCGTCGTGAAAAACACGCTGACCCGCCTCGCTCTCGACAAGATCGGCCTGTCCGGCATGGATCATGTCCTCAACGGCACCACGTCCCTCGCCACGAGCGAGACCGACGCTCTGGCCGCGCTGAACCTGATCGCCGAGCAGTCCAAGAAAATGGGCGACGGTAAGTTCAACGTCAAGGCTGCCTTCGTGGACGGTCAGATCCTGACCGACGAGCAGTTCGCTGAGCTGTCCGCCATCCCCAGCAAGGACGCGCTGTACTCCCAGGTGCTGGGCACCATGCTGGCTCCCATCACGAGCCTGGCCGTGGTTCTCAACCAGGTCGCCGAAAAGAATGGCGCCCCCGCCGAAGCTCCCGCGGCTGAAGAAGCTGCCGCAGAACCCGCCGCCGAATAAGGCGAGCACCCATCTAAAATAATTATTGGAGGATTTTTTATAATGGCTAGTGAAAAAGTCACCGCCATGATCGAAGAGATCAAGGCCCTTACCGTTATGGAGCTCGCTGAGCTCGTGCACGAGATCGAAGATGTGTTCGGCGTTTCCGCCGCTGCCGCCGTGGCCGCCGCTCCCGCTGCTGCTACCGCCGCTGCCGTCGAGGAAAAGACCGAGTTCGACGTTGTCATGACCGACTTCGGTTCCGAGAAGATCAAGGTCATCAAGGAAGTCCGCGCCATCACCGGCCTGGGCCTGGCCGAGGCCAAGGCGAAGGTCGAGGGCATCCCCGCCGTCATCAAGGAGCAGGCCTCCAAGGACGAGGCCGAGGCCATCAAGAAGCAGCTTGAGGAAGTCGGCGCGAAGGTCGAGCTGAAGTAATCTGCTTCCATACCACGCATAAGCGCTGCGCCGCCCATTCGGGCGGCGCGGTTCTTTTTCCCCCAATATATGCTTATCGCGTGCGGTTTTGGCTCGAACATTTTGTTATTCGGGCGAAAATTTCTCGGATTTAATACTTTTGAAATATTTTCGCTCTTTTTTCCGTAACATCTTCCCGCTAAAATAACAATTGCAAGAGCCAGTTTCTTCTTTTTCATTTTGTCCTCAAAACGATAGAAGAAAGCCCGCACCAAACGTGCGGGCTTTTTTCATTGCCCTCGGAAAGGAATTGCCATGCAAAACTCTCTGCAATCGGATCGAAGCTTCCTCGGCGAGCAGCCGATCGGCCGTCTGCTGTTCCGGCTCGCCGTGCCCACGGTGATCGCGCAGCTGGTCAATATGCTCTATAACATCGTTGACCGCGTCTACATCGGCCACATGGGCGCAAACGGCGCGCTGGCGCTGACGGGCGTCGGCGTTTGTATGCCGCTGATCCTCATCGTTTCCGCCTTTTCCGCGTTTGTATCCGCCGGCGGCGCACCGCGCGCATCCATATTTCTCGGCCGCGGCGACCATGAAAGCGCGGAAAAGACACTGGGCGGCTGCTTCACGCTGCAAGTCGGCATCTCCGTCGCGCTCACCGTAGTCCTGCTCATATGGGGCGAGGATCTGCTGTCCGTGTTCGGCGCGAGTGAAAACACCATCGGCTACGCGGTCGATTACATGAACATCTACGCCATTGGCACCATTTTCGTGCAGCTGACACTCGGGATGAACGCCTTCATCACGGCGCAGGGTTTTGCCACCGTCGGTATGCTCACGGTGCTCATCGGCGCGGTGGCGAACATCGCGCTGGACCCGCTGTTCATCTTCGCGTTCGACATGGGCGTGCGCGGCGCGGCGCTGGCCACGGTGATCTCGCAGGCGATCAGCTGCACATGGGTGCTGGTGTTTTTGCAGGGCAAGCGCACCTCACTGCGGCTGCGGCGGAAAAATTTCTTCCCCGGCGCAAAGATCGTTCTGCCGTGCGTGGCACTGGGCTTGGCCACGTTCGTGATGCAGGCGAGCGAGAGCGTGATATCCGTTTGCTTCAATTCCTCCCTGCTCAAATACGGCGGCGACACCGCCGTTGGCGCGATGACGATTTTGACCAGCGTCATGCAATTTGCCATGCTGCCGATGCAGGGCGTGGCGCAGGGCTCGCAGCCCATCACAAGCTACAACTTCGGCGCGAAAAATGCCGCACGCGTGCGCAAGACCTTCCGGCTGCTGCTGGTCGTTTGTCTGGGCTATGCCATGCTGCTGTGCGCGTGCATCGAGCTGCTCCCCGCGCCGTTTGCCCGCCTTTTCAGCTCGGACGATGCCCTTGTCGCTTTCACTGCCGATGCCCTGCGCATCTACTGCGCGGCTCTGGGCCTGTTCGGCATCCAGATCGCCTGCCAGATGACTTTCGTTTCCATCGGCAACGCGCCATGTTCGATCATCGTGGCCGTGATGCGCAAGTTCGTGCTGCTCATCCCGATGATCTACATCATGCCGCATCTGATGGCGGACAGGACCATGGCCGTTTACACCGCCGAGCCGGTGGCGGACGTGCTGGCCGTCACCTTCACGGCGATCCTGTTCTTCTTCCAGTTCCGCAAGGCTCTGCGCTCGCTGGAGTAAGGATCGCCTTCCCCTCCGCAGGGGTCCCGCATCATCAACCCACAGCAAAAAGGCTGCCGAGTTTCGGCAGCCTTTTTATTTCTATTGGTATCTCAGCCGTTTTCCGCCAGATGATCCAGCACCGGCGCGCACACTTCCTCCACGGCGTTTTCATCCGCGAAGCTTTTCAGCCCACAGTCGCGCATAAGCGCGGCGTAGCTCCGGTCATAGGCTCCGGCCTGCACCACGGAACGCCATGTATCCACGGCGGCAGCGTAGTCCTCGCGGCTGAGACTCCAGATCTGCAGCGCCGCAAGCGCCGAGGCCGCGTAGCTGATGTAATACAGCGGGCTGTCATAGTTGTGGCTGACAAATATCCACCAGCCGTCGTCATACACCTCATCGTACTCGCCGAACTCCACGCACACCTCGCTGTAGATGCGGTTGATATCCTCCAGCGTGAGCTCCTCCGCGGCGTACACACGGCGCTGGAACTCATCGTAAAGGCAGCCGTCCACCAAACCGCTGAGAAGCTCGGCCAGCAGCGCCTGCTCCGCCTGCGGCGCATCTTCCCCAAAAATTTCGGGGTAATAGCGGCCGTAAAGGGCCTCGAGACCGTTGGAGTGGATCTCCATGAGATCATAATCGCCGCTGTACACCAGCGGACCGGGGTTGGGGTTCACCCAATCGGCGATGAAATGGCCGAACTCGTGGCTGAGCGTGAGAAAATCGCTGCCGTCACCGTACAGGGACATATAGATATACGGCGTTCGCGTGGCGTCGAAGCTGACGGTATAGCCGCCCTCCATGCAGCCTTCGTCCTCGGCCAGGGCGTAGAGCCCGTTTTCCGCCAGATAGTCCCACGCCTTGGCCACCAGCGGGTCGATGGCATCGGCATAGCGGCCGAGCGCTCGCATCAACTGTTCGCCGTCCATCGAGGCAAAGCCATAATCGGCGCCCACGTCGGCATAATACACCTCGTCGTAATAGCGCGGCGCCAGCTGCATCACCTGTTCGCAGAATTCATCCGCCTCCGCCGTTGTATAACCGCGGCCATAGGTGTTTTCATAGGCGTAATCGCTGTAGCTGTCATAGCCATACAGCGCCGCAAGTTCGCCGCGCAGCGCCACCAGCTCCACATAGATCGGCCCGAGCGTGTCGTTATAGGCTTTCATCAGCCGGTCATATAGCTCCCAGTAGTTGTCGTTATCCGTCCAGTAGAGCACATCGCCATCCTCGCCGTTGAGGTGGTCCATCGTCCAGTCATGCCCCTGAAAGGACACCCCGATCGTGTCGATCTGTGCCATGGCTGCATAATATTCGCTCACAAGCTCGCTTTCCCGTCTCGTAAGCTCATCTTCGCGCTCGTTGTAATCGTCCACCTGCATATAATAATCGGCCGTCTCATCGCCAAGATGTGCCCGCAAAGCATCGCCACACGGACCAAGCATCGCGGCGCTGCACGCCGTAACGAATGCATTGGCCGCATCGCTGCGGGCCTGCTCGCTCCAAAGCTGTTCCTGCGACCAGTAGGGGTCCGTCACATCCAGACTGTAGGCGATGTAGGCCGTGGTCTCCACCGAGGAGAACTCCAAAAACCGCCGGTACAGCCGGTCATACAGCGCCACGGCCTCCGCCGGTTCGGTACAGTCGACCAGCCGGTCGCAGGCGCTTTCAAAATCCTCCACATCATACCGGCGGTAGGGCGGCACAAGCTCGCTGTTTGCCTGCGGCAGCGTGGGCGCAGGCTGCGGGGTGGGCTGCGATGTGGCCGTGGGCGCGGGTGTCGTCACGGCGCTCATCTCCGGCATCACGTCACTCAAAACCGGCTCCGCCTGCCGAAGTCCGGCCACCGCCGCGAGCGCATCCATCACCGCCTGGCAGCCGCAAAGGCCCGCAAGCTGCGCCAAACACAGCAGCATCGCCATCCATTTGCGCA
>CAYLSA010000022.1:0-22293 GCA_964386575.1 uncultured Oscillospiraceae bacterium
CCTCGGCGTTGGCGCGGGCAAAGGCGTTCATGCGGTCAAGCTGGGTTTTCAGATTTACCGCCGTGGGACGGCTTGAATCGAGATAGGCGCAGTCGGCATCGAGGCGGGGAAAGAATTCTGCGCGCGGATAGTCGCGCGAAAGCACTGCGATGGAAAACGCGGCAAAGATGCCGATGGCGGGTGCGCCGCGCACGCGCAGGGAGTGGATGGCCTCGAACATGGCCTCACGCTCGCGCAGTTCGATATAGCGCAGTTCGCCCGGCAGAAGTGTTTGGTCCACGATGCGCACGGCAGCGCCGTCCGCCGAGAGGGATACGTTCACGATGTCGTTTTTCATGCCTTATCCAGCCCTCCGATCGCGCCGCGCAGCAGGGCGGTCATGTCCGCTTCCATGCGCAGGCCGGCCTCGAATACCTCCTGCTGTGTGAGCGGGGCGGAGGTCATGCCCGCGCCCTTGTTGGAAAGGCAACTGATGCCGCACACGCGCAGTCCCATATGGTGCGCGGCGATGGCTTCGCACGCGGTACTCATGCCAACGGCCGTGCCGCCGAGTTGACCCAGCATGCGGATCTCCGCCGGGGTTTCAAAGCTGGGGCCGGAAAGCTGAACATACACGCCTTCGTGCAGGGTGAGATCGCGGCACGCGGCAGTGTCGCGCAAAACGGCGCAGAGAGCCTCGTCGTAAACGTGGGTCATGTCGGGAAAACGCGGGCCGAGTTCGTCGAGGTTCTCGCCGCGCAGGGGATTGGGCACGCCCAGCAGAACATGGTCGCGGATGAGCATCATGGTCGGCGTTTCGATGGCGGGGTCGAGCGTTCCGGCGGCGTTTGTCAAAAGGATCTTCTTTGCCCCCAGCAGCCCCATCACCCGCGTGGGCAGAACCACATCGCGGATGTCGAAGCCCTCGTAGTAATGCACACGTCCCTGCATACAAACGACCGGCACGCCCTCCAGATAGCCGAATAAAAACTGCCCCGCGTGGCCGGGCGCGGACGAAACGGGGAAGGCCGCAAGCTCTTTATAGGACACCGTGGCGCGGATGTCCATCTGCTGGCCGAGATTTCCGAGCCCCGAGCCGAGGATCAGCGCCATGCGCGGTTGGAAGCCGCCCGCCTTGGCCGCGAGCGCGTCGCGGCAGCGAAGCAGCTTTTCGTAGTGTTCGTTCAAAATTAATGTCCTCCCATAGTCTGCCCTGTTGTGCCCGTCTGGGAACGGAAGGGGCTTTCGGCGCCGGACAGACCGTCCGCACGCATCATTTTTTCGATCACGGAAACATCGCCTGCGATGTCCATGGCCTCGGCGCGGTACAGGGTGTCCAGCTGCTTTTCATAGCCGGCCACCAGCGTGTCCGCGATGCCCTCGATGTCGGCCTTGGCCTTGGCCATGTTCTCGCCCGTCACGCCCTGCTCCTCGATGCGCGCGTAGGAGTTGAGCAGTTTGAGCGTGGTGGGCAGGTAGTAGTTCATAAAGCGCGTGATCTGGCTTTTCTTCTCCGGATGCTCCTCGACTTCCTGGAAGATGGCGGCGGTGATGGTCTGCATCCGGCGGATCTTCTCGCTCATCACCTCGTCGTCAATGTCCTCGTCGGCCTGACGGATGGCGGCGATGATGCGCTCATATTCGCTTTGTTGGGCTTCCTGCTCGCGCTCGGCGGCGGTTTTCTTCGCCTCATCCTCGCGGCGGTATACATCGCGCATATCCTCCGGCGAGATGACGAGCAGTCTGCGCTGATGGTCGATGTAGGCCTTAGGGCCGTAGTAGCCGCGGTCGATCATTTCCGTCAGTTGCTTTTCCAGATCGCTGCTTTTCATGCCCAGTGTGGCTGCGAGCTTCGCAATGTCCACCAAGCCCTCGGAGCCGGAGACCTTGATGCAGCGGGCGAAAGCTTTGGCCTTGCGGCGGCTCGTGAGCGCGCGCAGCAGCATGGCGCCGCCGCCCAGTGCGACGCAAAGACCTGTGATCAGCGTCCAGACCGCGCCGCCGGAGCCGAGCGCGGCGATGATGCCAAAGGCCACCAGTATCCAGCCGAACACATTCAAAACGCGGCTTCCGGCATCTACGCGGTCAAGACCGCGCTCCGGCTTCGGCTCGGCTTGAGGGGCCGATTCGGCCTGCGCGGCTTTGGCTTGCGCCGTTTGCTCTGCCTGCGGTCGGGCGCCCGATTGGGCGTTTGCCGTGCGGCCGGAGGCCGTGTGGCGGGCATAGCTGCCGGAGGCGCTGCGTCCATAGCGGATGCGGCGTCCCAGCGAGGAGATCAGCCTTGCAAACAGATTGCTTCCCATGGCCTGCACGATGGTCAAAACCAGACCGATCGGCGGGAACACGAACAGCATCACCACGTTGAAGATCCACGAGCCGATGTCGTTGTTCTTCTTCGGCGGCCGGGGATCCGGCGGCGTGTTCGGCCCGGGGCCGGGACGCTGCGAGTTCGTGTAGCTGTAGTGGTATTCATATTGGTCATTATAATTATTGTTATTCATGGCCCTATCTTAGCACAAACGTTGCCAAAGGAAAAGTGGCTATTTGGGGATTCTTTGACTGCTTCAGGATAAAACGCGATAGCGGAAGTTGGGATGTTTTGTGCAGAATTCGTCCATTACATCGATGATGCCGGAGACAAGCTGTTTCTCATCTGCCGGTAGCGAGGCGACGCCTTTTATCTGAATACTTACATTTTGCTTCCAACACAAGCTGAAATCCCACAAACAGTCCCATAAAGCATTCAGATTCTCGCCATAGTAGTCGGGAAAACAGAAGCTTTCTTTCAGTGTAGTGTGAATGGCGTGCCAGCCGCGCTTTCCGGTGAAGTCAAGCACAACATAGTTATGATGGACCACACTCCAAGGGTGATAATACATATTTACGCCTCCTTATACGACCTCGATAAAGGTGTGATAGTGGTCATAGGTTACAAAGATCAGACCATCGCTTGAATACAAGATTCGTTCGGGCGTACGATATCCGCTGCGGTAGTTGATGTCGGCTTCGTACCAGATGCGCTCAATGGCTGAGGGGAGATGGCCGTCTCTGTTATAGTAGATGTCACCGCCAATCATTCTTCCAGGTGCGATGGAGGAAAGATTTCCTTTTTGATTCTCCCATCCAAGGCGGGCAGCGGTCTCTTTGCTTATGTAGTAATTGGGTAGGCAGCCGTGCCTTTTTAAACACCAATCAGCACCGCGTGTGCCGTCTGAGGTTGCGGTTCCTGCTTGCCGTGTCGACATTTTTACGATTTTGCATCGGCAGAAAAGGTGTAGCGGTGGATGCTTGGTCTTTACAGAAATTTCGTAGATTTTTCCGTGCATAGTCTCGCAGGGCACACAGCGCCTGTCGTCTTCGCAGGATATCCAGTGCTTGTAGTGCTCGCTTAGAGTTTTGTTGTCTATCATTTTATCATGCATCCTCCTTTTTTCCAACGGCGATTTGACTATTATCATGCCACAGTGAGGAACAAAAAAACAACATAAAAATCGCGCTATGCAACTTATCAAAAAGAAAATTTGCACCCTTGGACGGAACACGGTATAATGGCTGCATGAGAGATTTTAAGCAACAATATATCGAAGCGCGGCGCGAAGTGATCGCCCGCTGCTTTCCGAATTTAAACGACCGCCAGCGCGAGGCCGTGCTGGCCACGCAGGGGCCGCTGCTGATCTTGGCGGGGGCCGGCTCCGGCAAGACCACGGTGCTGATCAACCGCGTGGCGAATCTGCTGAAATTCGGCCGGGCCTCCGACTGCGAGGAGCTCCCGCCCGATGCCGACGAGGGCAAGCTCGGCTGTATGCAGGCGTATCTGTCCGGCATACCGGAACTGCGCGCGGCGGCGGAAAGCTGCGCGGCGCTCGACCCGGTGCAGCCGTGGCGCATCATCGCCATCACGTTCACGAACAAGGCCGCCGGAGCGCTGAAGGAGCGCCTTTCGCGTATGCTGGGGCCGGATGCGGCCGATCAGGTATGGGCGCGCACGTTCCACTCTGCCTGTGTGCGCATCCTGCGGCGCGATGCGGAAAAGCTGGGCTATCCCTCCGCGTTCACGATCTACGACACCGCCGACCGCGTGGCCATCATGAAGCGCATTGTGAAAGAGCAGAACAAGGACGAGAAAATGTTTGCGCCCCGCTGGGTGCTGGACGTGATCGACCGGGCGCGAAACCAGCTTCTCGGGCCCATGGAGTTTGCGGCGCAGGCCGAAAAAAGCGGCGATTTCCGTATGCGCGGCGTGGCGGAGCTTTATAAGGACTACGCCCACCGCCTGTTTGAGGCGGGCGCGATGGATTTTGACGACCTGCTTTATAACACGGTGCGCCTTCTGCGCGAGCATGAGGACGTGCGGCAGTATTACCAGCGGCGGTTTCAGTATGTGCTCATCGATGAGTATCAGGACACGAACAACCTGCAATACCTGCTGGCAACGCTGCTGGCCGGCGGACATCAGAACATCTGCGTCGTGGGCGACGATGACCAGAGCATTTATGCCTTCCGCGGCGCGACCATCGAGAACATCCTGTCGTTTGAAGATCAGTATAAAAACGCCCGCGTGATCCGCCTGGAACAAAACTACCGCAGCACCGGCCATATTCTGGCCGCGGCCAACGCCGTCATTGCCAACAACGCCGAGCGCAAGGGCAAAAAGCTCTGGACGGACAAGGGCGACGGCGAGCGCATCTCGCTGTATGTGGCCAAAAACGAGGACGATGAGGCCGACTATGTCGTGCGCCAGATCCTGGCGAACACGGAGCTTGGCATGAATCTGCGCGACCATGCCGTGCTGTACCGCACGAATGCGCAGTCGCGCGTTTTGGAGCAGACCTTCCTGCGAAACGGCATCCGTCCGCGCATCGTGAAGGGCAACGCCTTCTTCGAGCGCGCCGAGATCAAGGACATGATGGCCTATTTCTTCGTGCTGCTCAACCCGGCGGACGATCTGCGCCTGACGCGCATCATCAACAACCCGCCCCGCGGCATTGGAGCCACGACCATCGACCGCGTATCCGCGGCGGCGGCCGAGCGCGGCTGCTCGATGTATGAGATACTGCAAAATGTGGACCGGTATCCGGAACTGAGCCGCGCGGCGGAGAAACTGCGCACGTTCACGCAGATGATCGATTCGCTCATCCAAACGGCGCAGGAGGGATCGCTCGAAGCGTTGTATGACGCCGTGATCGACAAAACGGGCTATGCCCGTATGCTCGAGGGCAAGCACACGGATGAGGATCTGAACCGGCTGGAAAACGTAAAGGAGCTGAAAAGCTTCATCCTCAGCCATGTCAAGCAAAGCGGCGATGATACCCTCGCCGGATTTTTGGACGAGGTGTCGCTGTATACCGACCTGCAGGACACGAACGACGACGAAAACACCGTCACGCTCATGACCATCCACAGCGCGAAGGGACTGGAATACCCCTGCGTGTTCCTTGTCGGCGCGGAGGAGGGGCTGTTCCCGAGCCTGCTCGCCATTGGGGAGGCCGGCCAGATGGAGGAGGAGCGGCGCCTGGCCTATGTGGCGATCACCCGCGCGCGCGAGCGTCTTTTCATCACCTGTGCCCGCCAGCGTATGATCTACGGGCAAACGGCGTCGCACCGCGTCAGCCGTTTCGTGGATGAAATTCCGCCGGACGATCTCGATCGGCCCTATACCAGCTTCGGTGCGGACAGCTATTTCGACTTTGCCGATGTGGAGCCGGTGGAAAAGCCCCGCAAGCTCACGTTTTATGGCCGCTCCGTCACGGACGAGCCCACCATCCGTCCGCCGAAAAAGCAGCCCGCCGCGCCCAAGGCAAGCTTCAAGATCGGCGACCGCGTGCGCCACAAGGCGTTCAAAGAGGGAACCATCGTGGCCCTCACGCCCATGGGCGGCGATCATCTTGTGGAGATCGATTTCGACGAGGCCGGCCACAAGCGTCTGATGCTCAAGGCGGCGTCGCAGCACATGGAAAAGATATAAAAAACGCAATAAAAAGGATCCGCATGGTTTGATGCCATGCGGATCGTTTTTATATTCAGGGAAACTCAGTCGCCGCGCTCTACGAGCAGCTTGCGCGTTTTCCAGCGGCCGGAGAAATAATACAGCCAGCCCCAGATCACGGACACGAAGCCCGCCAGTGCGCTGCCCCACCAGTATCCGTGCAGTCCCAGCGGAATGGCCAGCAGGAGACTCAGCCCGATGCGGGCCACCACGCCATCGACCAGCGCGATGATGAGGTTGAGGTTGACGTGGCCCAGGCCGTTTATAAAGCCGAGCGGCGAGTTCATGAGCGAGAAGGACAGATACATGACGATCTGGATGCGCATATATTCCGGCGCCATGTCCAAAACGGCTTCCTCCGTTGTGAACAGACCGAACAGCGTGCGCGGCAAAAACAGGCATACCAGCACCATCACGCCCCAGAAGGCAAGACAGCAAAGCTGGGAAAGGCCCATGCAGCGGCGGGCACGCTCGGGCTTGGCGGCGGCCAGATTCTGGCCGACAAAGGTGGCCACGGCCGACTGCATGGCGCTGGTAACGATGTTCACGAGACTGTAAAGCTTCGAGCCGACACCGTTTACGGCCGAGGCGACCACGCCGTAGGCGTTGATCCAGGCGTTGATGAACAGCATGGAAACGTTGATGCTCATCGCTTGCAGGGCCAGCGGGGCGGAGAGCTTGATGATGGTTTTAAGCGTGGATGGATCCATGCGGAAGCTTTCGCGCTTGAAGTCAAAGCCGATGGCCTCGCGGTGGCGGTAGATGTAAACAATGCAGCAGATGGCGCCGATGGCCTGCGACACCGAGGTGGCGATGGCGGCGCCGGCGGCGCGCATATCGAACACGGCTACCAGCAGCAGATCGAGCACCACGTTCGATGCGGCGGCCGCCGCCACGAAATACGTCGGGTGTTTCGAATCGCCCATGCCGCGCAGCAGTGCGCTCAGTCCGCCGTTGAGATAGGTGAAAGGGATGCCCAGGCAGCACCAGAACATATACTCCACCGCGTCGGTCCATGCTTCGGCGGGTGTGTTCATCAGCCGCAGCAGCGGCCGGTTGAACGCGATGCCAAGCGCCGTGACGGCCAGTGCGAGCAAAACCGTGAAGGTGAAGCTTGTGCCAAAGGTGGCGCGGATGCCCTTTTTGTCCCCGGCGCCCACCTGCTGGGCGATGAGGATCTGGCCGCCGCTGCCAAGACCGATGCCCAACGCATACAGCAGCATGGTGATCTGGCCGGAGGTCGCAACGGCGGAAAGTCCGGCGCTGCCGACGAACTGGCCAACGATGGCCATGTCCACAAGGTTATACAGCGTGTGCAGCAGGTTGCCCAGCATCAGCGGCACGGAAAACAGGATCATCTGCCGCGCCAGCGGGCCTTCCGTGAGGTTGTTGACGAGAGTTTTGCGGTCGGTCATAAGTGGGGTCCTTTCCAAAAGCAAAAATACCGCGGCCGGTTTTGAAGCCGGCCGCGATAAAAGGTTATGCGGTGGTTATCAGAAGATACCGCCCTTGGCGATCAGGCCGGCGAACACGATAGCAACCATGCTCATCAGCTTGATCAGGATGTTGATGGCGGGGCCGGAAGTATCCTTGAAGGGGTCGCCGATGGTGTCGCCAACGACAGCCGCCTTGTGGTTCTCGGAGCCCTTGCCGCCATGGTGGCCGGCCTCGATGTACTTCTTGGCGTTATCCCAGGCGCCGCCGGAGTTGGACATGAAGATGGCCATGATGAAGCCGGAGGCGGTGGAGCCGCACAGCAGGCCGATCACGCCGCTGGCGCCGAGGATCAGGCCCACGACCACGGGGGAGATGATGCCGACGAGAGCGGGCAGGATCATTTCCTTCAGGCTGTTCTTGGAGCACAGGTCAACGCAGCGGGCATAGTCGGCTTCAACGCCTTCCTTGCCTTCGAGCAGACCGGGGATCTCCTTGAACTGACGGCGAACCTCGACCACGATGCTCTGGGCGGCACGGCCCACGGCGCTCATGGTCAGAGCGGAGAACAGGAACGGAAGCATGGCGCCGATGAAGATGCCGACCAGAACGGACGGATCCATCAGACTCAGCTGATAGTCAACGCCTTCAAGCAGACCACGCTCGGTCAGCTTCTCGATGAAGCTGGCGATCAGCGCCAGAGCGGTCAGAGCAGCGGAGCCGATCGCGAAGCCCTTGCCGGTGGCAGCGGTGGTGTTGCCAAGGGAGTCCAGAGCATCGGTGCGCTCGCGCACTTCTTCGGGCAGACCGGCCATCTCGGCGATGCCGCCGGCGTTGTCAGCCACGGGGCCGTAAGCGTCGGTGGAAAGGGTGATGCCGAGGGTGGAGAGCATACCAACAGCGGCAATGGCGATGCCGTACAGACCGAGGCTGGCGTTGCCAACATTGCCGGTGAGGTTGGTGGAGCAGAAGTAGGCGATCACAACGGCGGCGCCGACGATCAGGATGGGCAGAAGGGTGCTCATCATGCCGAGGGACAGGCCGGAGATGATCAGAGTAGCGGTGCCGGTCTCGGAAGAGTCGGCCAGACGCTGGGTGGGCTTGTAGGTGTCGGAGGTGTAGTACTCGGTGACCTTGCCGATGAGAACACCGGCGGCCAGACCGGCCAGAACGGCCAGGTAGATGCCGTAGTAGTCGATGCCGAACAGGACCCAAACGGCGAAGAAGCTGAGGACGGCGGTGGCCACGGCGGCAAAGTCGGTGCCGCGGGACAGAGCCTTCAGCAGTTCGCTCTGGGAGGCCTTTTCCTTGGTCTTGACGAAGAAGGTGCCGATCAGCGAGCAGATCACGCCGATGGCGGCCATGATCAGGGGCAGAGCCACAGCGCGGGTGCGGTCGATCGCGGCGATCTGGTTGAACGCCACAACGCCCAGCGCGCAGGTGGAGAGGATGGAGCCAACATAGGACTCGTACAGGTCGGCGCCCATGCCGGCCACGTCGCCCACGTTGTCGCCGACGTTATCGGCGATGGCGGCGGGGTTGCGGGGGTCGTCCTCGGGGATGCCGGCCTCGACCTTACCGACAAGGTCAGCGCCGACGTCGGCGGCCTTGGTGAAGATGCCGCCGCCCACACGGGCGAACAGAGCCATGGACGAAGCGCCCATGCCGAAGGTGATCATGGTGGCGGTGATGGTCTCGATGGTCTCATGGAACACGAGCTTCATGATGCAGTACCAAAGAGAGATGTCCAGCAGGCCGAGGCCGACCACGGTGAAGCCCATGACGGAGCCGGCGCCGAACGCGACGCGCAGGCCGGTGTTCAGGCTCTTCTGCGCAGCGGCGGCGGTACGGTCGTTGGAGGCGGTGGCGATCTTCATGCCGATGAAGCCGGACAGACCGGAGAAGATGCCGCCGGTCAGGAACGCGAACGGCACATACCACGTCAGCATATCGAACGCGGCCATGATGCAGATGATAACGACCATGCACGCGAAGAAGATGCCGACGGTCTTGTACTGACGCTTCAGGAACGCATTGGCACCGGCGCGCACGGCGCGGCTGATCTGCATCATCTTGGGCGTGCCTTCGTCAAACGACAGCACGAGCTTGGCCTGGTAGACCACGAAGGCCAGCGCGATGACGGAAGCGATCAGGCTAACGACCCAGAGGTTGTCGAGCAGCCAGTTGGTGTTCATGGCGATCTCCTCCGCAGGCTCGGTCGTAGCCGGCTCGGCGGTGGCAGGTTCGCTCGTCGCGGGCTCGCTCGTCGCCGGGGCGGTTTCAAGCGAAGCAGTCGCGGGTTCGGCAGAGGCGGCCAGGGCGCCAACGCCCAAAACCATGCACAGAGCCACGACGAGGACAAGGATTTTGCTCAATGTCTTCATTTGCTCAAGTTTCACTCCTATACAATATTTTTCAGGCTTATCCATTATAAATGGTTTTAACCCCGTTTCCAAGGAAAATTTTGAATTCAACCATAAAATTTTTTGTTGAAATCACAGCTTTCTTTGTTGAAATTTGACAAGAAAAATCCTTGCAAAATGCCGTTTGACTGGTATAATAAAATCAGGAGAAAATCGGAAAGGCAGAGGATTTTTTATGAAAAATGTGAAATGTCTGCGCTGTGTCCGCTGCGGTCGGGAATACGCCGCCGGACCCGATGCCACCACCTGTGAATGCGGCGGCATACTCGATGTCGTGTACGACTACGACTACATCCGTCCCCGCGCTACGAAGGAATTCCTTGCCGCCTGCCCCGAGCGCAGCATGTGGCGCTACCGCGCGCTGCTGCCCGTGGAGGAGGAGACCGCCGCGCCGCCGCTGCGTGTGGGTTGGTCGCCGCTGTATGACGAGCCGCGCATGGCGCAGAAGCTCGGCATCGCGCGCCTGTGGCTGAAGGATGACGGCCAGAATCCCACATCCTCGCTGAAAGACCGGGCAAGCTCCATGGCGGTGGCCAAGGCCATCGAGGCGGGCTATGATAAGATCTGCTGCTCGTCCACGGGCAACGCCGCGTCGTCTCTGGCGGGCAATGCTGCCGCCGCGGGCCTTTCGGCCACGATCTTCGTGCCCTCCCGTGCGCCCATCGGCAAGGTGGCCCAGCTTCTCATCTTCGGCGCGAAGGTCATTTCCGTGCAGGGCAGCTATGAGGACACGTTTGAAATGAGCAAGGCGGCCATCGACCGCTATGGCTTTTATAACCGCAACGCCGCCATCAACCCCTATCTGATGGAGGGCAAGAAAACCGTTTCGCTCGAGATCGCGGAACAGCTTAACTGGGAGATGCCGGACTATGTGGCGCTTTCCGTGGGCGACGGCTGCACCATCGCGGGCGTTTGGAAGGGCTTTAAGGATCTTTATGCGCTGGGTCTGATCGACCGGCTGCCGCGCCTGATCTCCGTGCAGGCGGAGAAAACCTGCCCCATCAACCGCGCCGTGGAGCTTGAACAGCCCTGGCAGCCCATGGAGGAGGACACGCTGGCCGACTCGATCTCCGTTGGCGTGCCGCGCAACCCCGATAAGGCCATCAACGCCATCGTGGAATCGAACGGCCTTACGGTCGAGGTGTCGGATGAGGAAATTCTTGAGGCCATGCGTGTGACGGGCCGCGTGTGCGGTGTGTTTGGGGAGCCCGCGGGCGTGACCGGCATGGCGGGACTGATGAAGCTGTGTGCCGCCGGACGCATCGAGCCGGATGCGAGTGTGGTGACGATCGTAACGGGCAACGGCCTGAAAGACACTGCCAACGGCATCAAGGCCGCCGGCGAGCCCATCCGTCTCGATCCCGATCCCGCGCTGCTCGAGAGCGTGCTTGGCTGAGTTTATACAATTATAATAAGGAAGGGTGTGCCACTTGGCACACCCTTTTTTCGTTATAACAGCGCCGGTTTGCGGGGGATATACTGCCCGCCGCTGCGGCGGAGGCAGTGTCCGTTCTCGGCGGAAAGCGCGCCGCGCAGATACACCTGCCGCGCCCGACCCGTGAGGGGAAAACCTTCCCACGGGGAATAGTCGCAGTTCGTCTCCTGTTCCGCTGCGCGTATTTCGCCGCGCCAGTTTGGGTCCCAGACCACGATGTCCGCGTCAAAGCCCACGTCCAGCGCACCCTTGCGGCCCCACAGGCCAAACGCCTTGGCGGGGCGGGTCGCGAGCATCGCGCACATTTGCTGCGCCGTGATGCGCCCTTTGGCCACGCCTTCGGACCAGATCAGCGCCGGTCGCTGCTCAAGGCCCGGCAGTCCGTTGGGGATGAGACTGAAATTATGTAACCCAAGTTCTTTTTGGTTTTTGAAGTTAAAACTGCAATGGTCTGTTGAGATTATGTCAACTTCATCACCCGCGGCCGCACGCCACAGGGCGGCCTTGTCCTCCGCCTTTCGTATCGGCGGCGAGCAGACGAATTTCGCGCCTTCGAAGTCCGGACGGGCGTATACCTCGTCCGTCAGCGTCAAATACTGCGGGCAGGATTCCACCAGTACGCGCTGGCCCTTTGCCCGCGCCGCCTCGATGGCGGCCAAACCCTCATGGGTGGACAGATGCACGACCCAGCAGGGGGCCTCGGCCTCGGCTGCAAGCGTCAGCAGACGGCGCACAGCTTCGGCTTCAACCTCGTTCGGGCGCGAGAGCGGGTGGTATTTCGGCTCGGTATGGCCCTGCGCAAGCTCCGCCGCCACACGGCGTGTGACCTCGTCGCCCAGTTCGCAGTGAACGCCCACATAGCAGCCGAGCTTTCCGGCCTCGCGCAGCAGCGCGCGCAGATCGTCATCGCCCAGCCGCAGTGCGTCATAGGCCATGTAGGCCTTGAAGCTGGCCACGCCCTCGCCCGGCATATCCGCCATCTCGCGGCGGGTGGCTTCGTTCCAGTCGGTCACGGCCATGTGGAAGCCATAGTCTGAGGCGCAGCGGCCGTCCGCGCGGCTGTGCCACAGGGCCAGCGCCTCGGCCAAAGTGCCGCCGCGCTCCTGCGTGGCAAAGTCCAGTATCATAGTTGTGCCGCCGGCCAGCGCCGCCGCCGTGCCGGAGGCGAAATCATCCGCCGTCACGGTGCCGGAAACCGGCATATCCAGATGGGTATGGCTGTCGATGAAGCCGGGAAACAGCAGCATCCCGCGCACGTCCACTACCTCGTCGGGCGTGCCTGCCTCGGCGATCTTTCCGTTTTCGACGTAAACATCGCGCTGTTCGATGCCGTCCGGGCTCACAACGCTTCCGCCGCGCAAAACGATCATTTTCCCTTCGCCTCCGTTTTCGTTTTCCCCATCATAGCACGATTTGCCCGCCATCACAACGAAAAACCGCCGCCTGCGAAAAACAGACGGCGGTGGTATTATTGTCTTGCTTTCATGTCCTCGATGATCTGCTGAATGTGGGCGACCTCGTCCTGACTCAGACCGGTCACCTCCAGAAAACTGCGGTCATCCATATCCAAAAGACTGTCGGTCGTGACACAAAGGCAGTGCGCCAGCTTCACGAGCATTTCAACGGATGGCTGGATGTTGTCGTTTTCCCAGTTGGAAACGCTTTGTTTGGTGACGCCCAGCTTCTTGGCCAGCTCCACCTGACTCATGCCGCGCGCCTGTCGAAGCTCGCGGATATGTATATGCAGCATGGTTTCACCTCGAGATAAATATTACAATACAAATGTATTCCTATTCTTGACATTGACGAAATACTGTAGTATTGTAATATTGTACTAAAGCCTGTACTGCCTTACAAATAACGCAGGCTTAAGAAACGGGCGAAAAGGGAGAAAGCTGGCGTGTGCCGACACGTCTGTTTTCCCGCCAGGCCCTCCGGTACGGATGAATCCAAATCCCCTTTCACTTTTATGAAGCCGACCTTCAACGGCCCTGAAGGTCGGCTTCCTTTTGCTTTTTATGGCAAAAAACGCGGCGATGGAAAACCCATCGCCGCGATCTGTATTTTTTGGGGTATGCCTTAGCCCTTGGCCACTTCGGCGTTGAACGCTTCGATGAGTTCATCGATGGCGGCGGCCTGCGTGTGGACGTCGGCAAAAGCCGTGCCGTACCACTGGTCGGTCAGCTCTTCGGCGGTCTTGCCCTGCTGCTCGACCCAGGTGTAATACTTGAGGTTATGCACCCGCTTGCGCTCGGGGTAGGTCAGCTCAAGCATATTGTCGGTCTTCAGTCCGCCGAGATGGCGGGCATAATCCACGGCGGCCTTTTCGTGGCTGTAGGCGCCGTCGCGCTCGCGCAGCTCCTCGATGCGACTGCCGTACATCACGATGGAGTCGGTCAAAACGGTGGCCACGACGTCGTTTTCCGTGAACTCATAATACTTGGCCATCTTGATGCAGCACAGCAGGTTCGCGATGCCGCTGATGCCGAGAAGCGAGAGCTGCTCGAGCCATTCGCGGTCCACGCCGAGATCGCGGGCGAGAAAATCGCGGCCCTCCGGCTCGTTGAACAGGCGGGTGAGGTCCTGGCTGTCGTTATCGTCGATGGCGATGACCATGTCGGTGTTTTTGACGTTGTGGATCCAGGGCACGTGCTTGTCGCCGATGCCCTCGATGCGGTGGCCGCCGAAGCCGTTATTGAGCAGTGTGGGGCACTGCAGAGCCTCGCCCGCGGCGAGCTTGAGATTGGGATAAAGCTCTTTGAGCTTGTCGCCCGCGCCGATGGAGCCGGCAGAGCCGGTGGTGAAGCAGGCGCCGGCAAAACGGTCGCCGGGGCGGCGGATGAGCTCGAACACCTCGGCCAGTGCATCGCCTGTGACCTCATAGTGCCACAGGTGGTTGCCCATCTGCTCGAACTGGTTGAAGATCATGTTCTTCGGGTCCTCGCTCAGTTCGTGGGTCTTGTCGAAGATCTCTTTCACGTTCGATTCGCAGCCCGGCGTGGCGATGACTTCCGCGCCGATGGAATGCAGCCAGTCGAAGCGCTCGCGGCTCATCTCCGCCGGCAGGATGCCGATCGGATGCACGCCCAGCAGCACGGAGTTGAACGCGCCGCCGCGGCAGTAGTTGCCCGTGGAAGGCCAAACGGCGCTGTGGCGGTCGGTGTCAAAGTGGCCGGTGACAAGCTCGGGCACCAGGCAGCCGAACGACGCGCCGACCTTGTGGCAGCCGGTGGGGAACCACTTGCCCACCAGTGCGAAGATGCGGCAGGGCACGCCCGTCAGCTCCGAGGGGAACTCGATATAGTTGGGCTTTCCGAACAGACCGCCGGATTCCTTCGGCTCGTTGTGCCAGCTCACGCGGAAGAGGTTCACGGGATCGACGTCCCACAGACCGGTTTTGGAAAGCTTGTCAAGGATGTTCTGCGGGATCTTGGACGGGTCCTTCATCTGGGCGTAGGTCGGGATGACAACGCCGTTTTCTCTGGCGCGGCGGATGTTATGGGCAAGGCCCTCTTTGTGGATGGTAAGGTCGATCACGGGATAATCCTCCTCGTTTCGGAATACAGTTTATTTACACCCGCATTATACAACGGCCATGCCCCCCATGGCAAGCCGTAATCGTTGAAAAGACCGCAGCGCGGTGGTATAATTGAGGCAAATCTTGATTCGTGAGGTGCGACTATGAAGCCATTCGTCCTCCATGGTGATTTTATCTGGTCGGAAACCGCGCAGACGCTCTGCCTGCGGCCGGGTGCCTATGCCGTTTGCGATGAGGGCGGCAAATGCGCCGGGGTGTTCGATGCGCTGCCGCCGCAGTTCGCGGCCCTGCCGGTGAAGGATTATGCGGGGCGGCTGATCGTTCCGGGGTATAACGACCTGCATCTGCACGCCGGACAATACCGCAATGTCGGCCTTGGCATGGACTTGCAGCTGCTGGAATGGCTCGATACGCTCACCTTCCCGGAGGAGGCGCGCTTTGCCGGGCCAGACTTTGCCGAGATGGTGTACAGCCGCTTTGTTGAACGGCTGCGCCGGGGCTTTACGACCCACGCCGCCATTTTTGCCACCGTTCACGTTCCGGCCACGCTGCTTTTGATGGAAAAGCTTGAAAAAACCGGCCTGCGCACGCTGGTGGGCAAGGTGAACATGAACCGCAACTGTCCGGATTATCTGTCCGAGGGCAGCGCGGAGAACTCGCTCGAGGCCACGGAACAATGGCTCGAGGCCGTGGCGGGCCGCTTCAAAAACACCGCGCCCATCCTAACGCCGCGCTTTGTGCCGAGCTGCACGGCGGAGCTGATGGAGGGGCTGGGGGCGATCGCGGCGGCCTACGGCGTGCCGGTGCAGAGCCATCTGGACGAAAACCACGACGAGATCGAATGGGTGCGCCGGCTCCATCCGGAGTATCCGAGTTATGCCGCCGTGTACGATGGCATGGGTCTGCTCGGCCCCGATACGCTCATGGCGCACTGCATCTATATGACCGACGAGGAAACGCAGCTTATGAAAGAGCGCGGTGCGTGGGTCGTTCACTGCCCGACCTCGAACATCAACGTGCGCAGCGGCATCGCGCCGATCCGGCGGTACATGAACGAGGGGCTGAACATCGGCCTTGGCAGCGATATCTCCGGCGGGCACACGCTGGATATGGCGGCCGTTCTGCGCCGGACGATCGAAAGCTCGAAGATCCTGCGCCAGTTTGAGGGCATCGAGCCGCATCTGAGTGCGCCGGAGGCCTTTTATCTGGCCAGCCGCGGCGGCGGGGCATATTTCGGCCGGGTGGGCGCGTTTGAGCCCGGCTACGATTTTGACGCTGTGGTGGTCGACGACGCCGTGGAGCGGGATGGAGACGACACGCTGACGGCCCGCTTTGAAAAGATGATCTACCGCGCCAAGGGGCGCGATGTGAAGGCCAAATACGTGGCCGGCCGCAGGGTGTATTAAGTCCCGTCAGCCCAGCAGCTTCTTGATGTGTTTTTCCGCCAGCGCGTCCACTCCGGCGAAGTCTATGTGCGGCCGATACACGGCCTCCAGCTTATCGTGCAGGGCTTTGGCCTCGGCCAGTGCGGCGTAGGCCTCGGCGTATTTGGCGCGGTAGGCCCGCTGCAGAGCATCCAGCTCCGCTAGCTTTGCGCGCAGGGCGGCGGTGTCCAGATGGGCGCCTAGGTTTACATAATTCGAATCCGCACCGGCGTGGCGCGGCTCCAGTATATGCGGGGCGGTGCCGTCGGCGTAGGCCACGCCGAGATCGGTTATGTAAACCGCATCCAGACTGTCCGGATCGCCGGAACACAGGACATATTCCACCTCGTGGCCCTCGGCCTCGGCGGCCATGCCGATGCGGCGCATGAAGCTGGATTTGCCGCAGCCGGGCCCGCCTTTTAATATCCACAGAAAATCGCCGGGTTTTACGAATTCGTCGTACAGCGAGTAAAAGCCCCGGCCGGTATTGGCGCCAAGGAAACAGCGCTTTGCCATAAAACATCACCTCCGGCCATCGTATGCCGGACCGCGCCCCGATGTGCGGGAAAGGAGCCGCCATGCCAAAGCTATATCGCACGCTTTGCGTGACGGACGCGCTCGCGGGGCGAACGGTGGATGACCTGCTGCGGCGGGAAATGGCGCTTCCGGCGGGCTTCGTGTCGCATTTGAAATTCGTGCCGGAGGGCATCGCGCGAAACGGCGTGCAGACGCGTGTGACCGAGCGGGTGTGCGAAGGCGATGAGCTTCGTGTCCGCATCGACGATATCGGCGCGCGCGGCAATCCCTATGCGCCCATGGACGGCGCGGCGCGGCTTGTGTGGGAGGATGAATACCTCGCCGTGGTGAGCAAAAACGCCGGTGCGGCGGTGCATGGGCCGGGGGTGTCCGTGGCGGCATTCGCCGCGCTTCATTGGGGCGCGGAGCAGCCGTTTCACCCCGTGAACCGCCTTGACCGCGGCACGACGGGACTGATGGTTTTGGCCAAATGCCGTCTGGCGCATGATATCCTGCGGCGGGCCCTGCACACGGAGCGCTTCGTGCGCGAATATCTCGCCGTGGCCGAGGGAGAATGCGACGCGGCGGGCATCGTTGAGCGGCCGGTGGGCGGCAAGAGCGCGCGCACGGATTATCGGCGGCTTTGGACGGACGGCGCGGTCTCGCTTCTGCGCGTTCGTCTGACCACGGGGCGCACGCACCAGATCCGCGACCATATGGCGGCGCTGGGCCATCCGCTCGTGGGGGATATGGCCTATGGCGGCGGGCCTATGCTGCCGCGTCCGGCGCTGCACAGCGCATACTGCGCGTTTGACGGTCTGTTTGACGGCGGGCGGCACTGCTTTTCCGAGCCGCTTGCGGCGGATATGCGCGCATTTTTGACCCGTCGCGGCTGCGATGCGTCGTTTTTTGAAATTTAAGGGGAAAAAACCTTGCCAGACGGCGGGAATTGTGCTTAAATATATTGAAGCAATTTATTAACACCGCCGATCCTTGGCGGCAGGGAGGAAGTTATGGGCAGAAAAGACGGAACGCTCGTTCGGGACGAGGTCCCGATGTATTATCTCATTCCGCATTTCCTCACGGAGCGGCATGACTCGATGAACATGATCACGCTCGATATCCCCATCGAACCGCAGCGTGCCTATATGAACGCAAAGCGCCGCGAGGGCAAAAAGGTCAGCCATATGGCCATTTTGATGACGGCTTACGCTCATCTGGTGGGCGAGTTCCCCTCGATCAACCGCTTCATCGTCAATCGCCGCACCTATCAGCACAACGACTTCACGATCTCGCTGGTGGTGCTGCGTCCGGGCGGCGGCAACGACGACACCTTTTCCAAGCTCACCTTCACACCGCAGGACACCATCTTCGATGTGCAGAAGAAGATCGACGACTATATCGAGTTCAACTCCTCCGGCGAGCAGTCGAATCTGCTGGATAAATGGATGGGCATTTTGTGCCGCATGAACTGGCTGATGCGCTTTGGCATCAACGTCATCCGCTGGGCCGACCGCCATGGGCTGCTGCCGCGCGAGATCATCAACGCCAGCCCCTTCCACGCCAGTCTGCTGGTTTCGAACCTTGCCTCCATCCGCACCAACCATATCTATCACCATGTCTACGACTTCGGCACCACCAGCGTGGCCATCACCATGGGCAATATGCGCGACATCCCCAAGCGTGGCCGCGATGGACAGGTGGAGCTGGTGCGCTGCATGCCGCTGGGCGTCGTGATGGACGAGCGCATCGCCTCCGGCCATTATATGGCGCTGGCGTTTGCCCGCCTGAAGGAGATGCTGGCTCATCCCGAGCAGCTGGAAGTGCCCTATCAGCCGGCGAAGACGGAGTAAAAACCAAATACAAAACCCAAAGGGTGCGCGGCTTCGGCGGCGCACCCTTTTCACGCACCGGAAGAGCCCGGCATACATTGGGGAAGGGCGAACAGGCCCTCAGGAGGAATGATATGCCGAATTGCAACGATGTGAAAACGAACATCATCGATGGCCGCGGCTGCGGACTGCCGCCGGCGGGGCCGTTTCCGGGCGGCTGCTGTCCGTCGCTGATCGCGGGCCCCACCGGCCCCATTGGCCCCACGGGCCCCACCGGCGCGGCGGGAAGTGCCGGCCCCGTCGGACCGACCGGCCCCACGGGAGTCGCCGGCCCCATTGGCCCCACGGGTCCTACCGGCGCGGATGGCCTGATCGGTGCGGACGGCCCGCAGGGCCCCACCGGCGCTACTGGCCCCACCGGACCGACCGGACCCACCGGCCCGGCGGCAGCGCGCGAGGCGGCAGAAACGGCGCTGACCTATGCCGTGACGGGCGGCGATGTGGCTGCGGGCGCGGCGATCCCCTTTGAAACGGCGGATATCCGCGCCGCTTCGGGCAGCATCACCCGTGCCGACGAGACCGCGCTCACGCTTGCGCCGGGCACGTATCTTGTCAGCTTTGCCTCGGATGTCACGGGCACGGATGCCGATGTGGGCGCGGCGCTGTCAAACACCGCCGGAACCATCGCCTACGCGGCCTCGTCCGTTCCCGTCACGGGCACGCAGACCCGCCGCGTAACGCTCACGACCATCCTCGCCCCCACGTCGCAGGAGAGTCTTTCCGTCGTAAACCCGACCGGCGGCGCGCTGAACTATGCCAACAGCAGTTTGACCGTCACGAAGCTATCGTGAAAAAATCCAGAGTGGACAGGGAATTTTCCCTGTCCATTTGACTTTGTGCGGCACATATTATATAATGCAAACTGAATTGTTATGTAAATCAACCACAGACCCATCCCGAAAGGATAATGAGGCACGAATATGAGATCGAACATGAGATCAAGAAGAAGGAAAAACAATCAAACCATGCTTATTGCGGGCATCGCGCTGGCGCTGGTGGTCATCGTTGTGGTGACGATCTGTCTTGTGAGCGCGTCGAGCCGCAACAAGAAGTACGAAACGCTTCTGCAGGACGCCCAGCGCAGTCTGGTGGCCGAGGAGTATGACTACGCCCTGCAATACGCCCAGCAGGCGCTGGAGGTCAAGAAGCTTTCAACAGCCAAAAAGGAAACGGTCTATCTGCTCATGGCGGACATTTACGTTGCCAAGGGCGATCCGGCTGCGGCCAAGAACGTGATCTACAACGCCTATATGGAGCTCGGCACGGCGAAGCTGGAGGAACGGCTGCTGGAGCTGAACGAACTCGTGGGCGATGGCGGCGGCACTTTGCAGATCGGCAGTGTGACGCTGAAAACCGGCGCGGTGAGTGCGGTTTTGAGCAATATGGGTCTGAAAAGTGCGGACATTGCCCAGCTTTCCACGCTGTCGAAGCTGCAAACGCTCACGCTGTCGCAAAACGAGCTGGACGACATCTCCGTGCTTGCGGGACTGAAGAACCTGACGTATTTGCAACTGGCGGACAATAATATTTCGGACATCTCCCCGCTGAAGGATCTCACGCTGCTGAAAAGCCTGTATCTTGACGCGAACCCCATCGAGGATTTCTCGCCGCTGTATGGGCTCACGGAGCTGACGGTTTTGAGCCTGAACAACATCGACCTGAGCGATGATGAGCTTGCCACGCTCAAATCCAAGCTGCCGAACTGCGACATCCTGAACGATAAGGACGCGCCCACGGAACTCAAGCTCGGCGGCAAGACCATCCCCGTGGACAGCACGGTGGTCGATCTGGCCAATGCCGACATTACGGACATTGCGGATTTTATCTATCTGACAAAGGTAGAGTCGATCGATCTGAGCGGCAACAGTGTGCGCGATCTGACGCCGCTGCAGGGGCTTATCCAATTGACCGATCTTGCGCTGAAGGACAACGGTGCAAGCTCCATCGCCGCGCTGGGCGATCTTGTGAATCTTACCTATCTCGATCTGCGCGGGAATGCCGTGAAAGATCTCACGCCCATCTCCAACATGGAGGGCTTGCAGGAGCTGTATCTGGACGATAACAGCCCCATGACGCTCTCGCCGCTGACGTATCTGACCGAGCTGACCACGCTGAGCCTGAAAAACTGCTCGCTGAAGGACGCCGATCTTGAGTATCTCAAGGGCCTTACGAATCTGCGCTCGCTCACGCTTGACGGCTGCGACCAGATCACCGGCTCCGCGCTTTTGGCCTTGCAGCAGTCGCTGCCCGACTGCACCATCTCCGCGCCGGATGTGGTCATGTCCGTCAAGTGGAACGGCACGGAATACGGTGTCGATTCCACCAGCATCACGGCCACCAACTGCGGCATCAACGACATCAGCATGCTCAAGGCGTTTAATAAGCTCGAGTTCCTCGATCTCAGCTCCAACAGCATCTCCGATGCGTCCGCGCTGGCCGAACTGAAAACGCTCAAGGAACTCAGTCTTGCCGGAAACCGGCTCACTACGGCGCGCGATCTGCAGGGCCTCACGAACCTCACCGTGCTCGATATCTCCGACAACGCCGATATCACGCTCACGGGGTATCTGGCCGGTCTTACGAAGCTTGAATACCTCAACATCGCCGATAACGAGGGCATCACGGATGTGTCGCCGCTTTATGGGCTGAGCAATCTGCGCCAGCTGGATGTCAGCGGCACGGGCCTCACCTGGGATCAGGTCTCCACGCTGTGCGAAAAGCTGCCGAACTGCCAGATCTATACCGATCTGGCCGAGCCCACGCCCGCACCTACGCCGGAGCCGACACCCGCGCCCACGCCAGCTCCGACACCCACGCCGGAGCCGCCGGCGCAGGTCGTGGATGACACCTGATTGAAAAATATTTAACAATAACCGCGGGGGACTATTGCCCCCGCGGCTTGTTTATGCTATACTGAAGCCACAAAGGAGGTAGTTTCTATGACATTTACCTTTACCGGCAAAAAGATGGATGTGAGCGACGAACTGCGCGCCTATGCCGAGCGCAAGATCGGAAAGCTCGACCGCCTGTTCCGCAGCGAAAGCGAGGCCTTTGTCACCTTCAGCACCGAGCGCGGCCGTTGCCGCGCGGAAGTTACCCTGCGCAACAACGGCATCTACTACCGCGTCAGCGAGCTTACGAGCGATATGTACGCCTCCATAGACTCCGCTGTGGCTTCTATCGAGCGCCAGATCCGCAAGAACAAAACGCGGCTGGAAAAGCGCCTGCGTGAAAATGCGTTCGAGCGCAGCGCCATGCCCGAGTGGGACGAGGAGCCGGAGGAATTCACCATCATCCGCGCCAAGCATTTCCCCATCAAGCCCATGCAGCCGGAGGAAGCCATCCTTCAAATGGAGCTGCTCGGCCACGAGTTCTTCGCCTTCCGCAACGAGGATGAAGACAGCGCGTTCGCCGTGGTCTACCGGCGCAAAAACGGCGGCTACGGTCTCATCTGCGAGGGCGACGCGGACGAATAAACCAACCTGATCTTCCTTACAGGCAGTCGAATGGCTGCCTGTAAGTTTTTGTAACCGGATCAGCCTTGCATCTCATGCGTGCATATGATAATTTGGTTCTGGGTAGGTGTGTCCTTGCTTCAAATCGCGCGGAGCGCATCCTGCTTGGACTCAAAAAGGAGGAAAAACGCCATGAAAAAGCGATTTATCA
>CAYLSA010000023.1:0-22159 GCA_964386575.1 uncultured Oscillospiraceae bacterium
CCCTCGACCTCCGGCGTGACAGGCCGGCGTTCTAACCGACTGAACCACTCGGCCAAAAGCTTTGCTATTATACAATCTCGACGCGAACTTGTCAAGTACCGTTTGCAATTTTCTTTCGTTTCCGTGCAAAAAACGGAAAATCGTAATTTTTCGTAATTTTTGCAGTTTTTCTGTTGCCTTTTTAGGTGAAAGAGGTTATAATGTTGGCTATCCATGGTGATACCACCCAAATACATGGAGGTCGATTCTATGCAAGAACCCAGAAGATCCGGTGGCTCCCACGACGCCGAAACCACGCGCCGTTCCCGCCGCACCGCTCCCGTTGAATCCTACGAGCCCGACGTTCGGGACTACAAGTCCGGCGCCGGCTACGTTAAGTACATCCTGCTCGGTCTCGTTCTTCTGCTGGTCGTGGCCGTTCTGGTCGTGCTGTGCGTGCGCTGCTCGCGCGCGGATAAACCCGCGGACAGCGTGACCGCCGCCAACCTTACCAGCACCATCGTTTTGCAGGACTCCTACGGCAAGGATCTGAGCAAGGACATCGAAGTCACGGCCGGCTCTCTTCTGCCCGAGGGCGCAAGTGCCGCCGATTCCATCGCACTGAATCTCGCCTGGACCGGCAAGAGCACACCCACCTATCCTATGATCATGTCGATCACCGACCCCGCCTTTACCGATGGCGATGGTCTGATCGTTTTCCGCAATGCCAATGGCCAGTGGGAAAAGCTTGACACCTACATCGTCAGCGACCATTCCATCACCTTCCTGCTGGATGGTCTCGGCGCCTTTGCGTTCGTTCCCTACAGCAAGTTCAGCACTCCCACACCGGTGCCGACGGACACACCGGAGCCCACGGCCACGCCGTCTCCCACACCTTCGGCCTCGCCGTCTCCCACGCCTTCGGCTTCGCCGTCTCCCACGCCGTCTTCCGGCGGCCGCGCCTACTATAACACGCTGGCCACACCGGGTGCGACCACCGTTCCCACGGCGAACAACCCCGTGGAGAATGAGGATCCCATCATTGCGACGGAGCCGCCCGCTCAGGCTCCCGCGTCCGGCGGCAACACAGTCGTCGACGTTGTGGATGAAACCGAATAAGTTCCAAACCCCGCTTCCATCCGGAGGCGGGGTTTTCTTATGCTTCAAGGGAAGCATAAGGGCTGCGGCATTCCCGCAGCCCTTTTGTTATGCTTTTTTCGTGATCGCCTATTTGGGCGCATCTTCCAAGGTCTCTTCCGAAGCCTCCATCAGCCCCCACAGCACCCACATGATCGGCGCTGCCACACAAAGCGCCACGCAGAAGAAATCCTGCACCATGCAGCACAAAAGCGAGCAGCCCAGCGCCCCGATCCATTCGCCGCTCCGGCGGCCGCGCAGCCATGTGACGAGCGAGCAGCCGATACACGCAAGATATGCTGCAAGGCCCAGAACGCCGTTATTGACCAGATAGGCGATGTAGATATTGTGGGTGTTCGACACCACGGCGCGGCGCACGCGGCCGATCTGTTCCACATAACGCTCCCAGTAAACATCCACCCGTTCGCCGAAGGTACCCGGCCCGCCGCCGAACCACGGCCGCTCGGGCACCAGCGCCAGCGCGTTGCGCCAGATCTCCACCCGGCGCGAGCCGAATTCGTCGCGGATATCGCCATGCAGCACGCGCGAAGCCTCCCAGATCGTGCCGCTCTGGCCGGGCCAGAACCACAAAACGACCAATCCCGCGGCCACCGCCGCCAGCGAACACAGGCCCGCGATGCGCCGCGCGCGTCTGGACGGCAGCATCAGCGGCACGCCGACCAACACGCACACCAGCACGCCCACATACGCCGCCTCTGCCTGGCTGAACAGTAAGATGACAAGGCACAGCGCACTCGATCCCAGCAGATACACCCGCTCCCACAGGCGCTTGGCCCGCAGACCGACCACCAGCGCCGCCGGTATTACAAGGCACAGATATTGCCCCAGCAGACCGACGTTTCCGATCGTGCCGAGATACGCGCCGGAATACAGGCCGTATTTATCGTAATAATTCGTTCCCTTGGGATACAGGCCCAGCGGATCGAGTCCAAACAATTGCAGCGCCGCCACAAGGCAGCACAGCACCGCCGCGCCCGTCATGGCCCAGATGTAGCTGCGCTTGGGCCGTCCCAGCAGCGAAACGCCGAAAAACGCCGCGCCATAGCATACCAGTGTGGCGAAACCGTCATAGCGCGGCTTGCCGGTGGTCGAGGGTGCGCCAAGCAGCGAGTTCTGCCACCATGGCGAGATCATCGCGGAGATCGCAGCCAGCAGCAAAAACGCCGCCATGGCCCAGTGGATCGGCCGCAGTGCGATATGGAAGTGCTCATGCCGCACCGCCGCCCACACGCACAGCACCAGCACCCCCGCCAGCCACAGCGCCGTGGCCCCGTAAAACAGCAGGGCCTTCGGCTCCGTGATGTTTTCGTAGCCGCCGCCCCAAAACAGCGGAAAGGCCGCCAGCATGAGATAAATGTATTTGTCCGTGAGCCATCGGGCCCATTCAAGCATCGTTTTCTTTTTCATGGCGTTATTATACCACAGTCGCGCCGGCAATGCATCCATGTTATTTGCGCTTGTGACGAACGCGGTTTTGCTGTATAATAAAAGTGTTGGAGCAAATACTGATAACGAGGTGAAGCCCCTTGCGTTATCACAAGGAATTTGCTCCCACGCCGGAGCTTTTGGAAAAAATGGATATGTACTGGCGCGCGGCAAACTATCTTTCCGCCGGCCAGCTTTATCTTTTGTCCAATCCCCTGCTGCGCGCGCCCCTTACGGAGGCCGATTTCAAAAAGAAGATCGTTGGCCATTGGGGCACCGTGCCGGGGCAGAATTTTATCTATACCCATCTTAACCGCGCCATCTGCGCGTATGATCTGGACATGATCTATCTGTCCGGCCCCGGCCACGGCGGCAACGCCATGGTGGCGCAGGACTGGCTGGACGGCAGCTATTCCGAGATCTACCCCAACATCCCGCGCGATGCGGAAGGCATGGAGCGGCTGTTCAAGCAATTCTCCTTTCCCGGCGGCATCAGCAGCCACGTGGCGCCGGAGACCCCCGGCTCCATCCACGAGGGCGGCGAGCTTGGCTATTCGCTGTCCCACGCGTTCGGCGCCGTGATGGACGACCCCGGCCTGATCGCGGCCTGCGTGGTGGGCGACGGCGAGGCCGAGACCGGCCCGCTCGCGGCGAGCTGGCATCTGAATAAATTCCTCGACCCGCGAACCGATGGCGCCGTTTTGCCCATTTTGCACCTGAATGGCTATAAGATCGCAAGCCCGACCGTGCTGGCCCGCATTTCCCGCGAGGAGCTGCGCAAGCTCTTTGAGGGCTACGGCTGGAAGCCCTACTTCGTGGAGGGCGACGACCCCAGGCGGATGCATAAGAAGATGGCCGAAACGCTGGACGGCTGCATCGCGGAGATACTCGAATACCAAAAGGACGCACGGGAAAACGACCGCGCCGCGCGGGTACGCTGGCCGATGATCGTGCTGCGCACGCCCAAGGGCTGGACCGGCCCCGAGGCCGTGGACGGTTTGGCTGTGGAGGGCACGTTCCGCGCCCATCAGGTACCCGTACCGGCCGACACACCGGAGCATCGGGAAAGGATCGAGGAGTGGCTGAGAAGCTACAAGCCGGAGGAGCTTTTCGACGAAAGCGGCGCGCCGGTGAAGGCCCTGCGCGAGCTGCCGCCGAAGGGCGCGGCACGCATGGGCGCAAACCCGCACGCAAACGGCGGACTTCTGCTGCGGGAGCTGCGAGTGCCCGATTTCCGGCGCTACGCCGTGGATGTGCCCGAACCGGGCGCGGCCGAGTGCGAGGATATGCGGCGGCTGGGGCTGTTCGTGCGCGACATCTACAAGGCAAACGCCCACAATTTCCGCGTGTTCGGCCCGGATGAAACGGCCTCGAACCGCCTGGGCGCGGTGTTTGAGCAAACAAACCGCGTATGGAACGCGGACACCGTGCCGGGGGATGAATCCCTCGCGCCGGACGGCGCCGTGATGGATTCGCTTTTGTCCGAGCACGTCTGCGAGGGGCTTTTGGAGGGCTATCTGCTCACAGGGCGGCACGGCATTTTCAATTCCTATGAGGCGTTCATCCGCATCGTGGACTCGATGTTTTCCCAGCACGCGAAGTGGCTGAAGATCTGCGCGGAGCTTCCGTGGCGGCGGCAGATCGCATCGCTGAACTATATCCTCGCGTCGAACGTGTGGCAGCAGGACCACAACGGCTTCACGCATCAGGACCCCGGCTTCCTTGACCACGCGGCGAACAAAAAGGCCGATGTGGTGCGGCTGTATCTGCCGCCGGACGCGAACTGTCTTTTAAGCTGCTTCGACCACATCATCCGCAGCCGCGGGTATGTGAACGTGATCGTGGCGTCAAAGCATCCGCGGCCGCAATGGCTTTCCATGGATGCCGCCATCCGCCACTGCACGGAGGGCATCGGCATCTGGCAATGGGCCTCGACGGACGAGGGCGCGGAGCCGGACATCGTGATGGCCTGCTGCGGCGACACGCCCACGCTGGAAACGCTGGCCGCCGTGACCATTTTGCGCGAGGCGTTTCCGGAGGTTCGCATACGGGTGGTCAACGTGGTGGATCTGATGCGCCTGCAATCGGACAGCCAGCACCCGCACGGCCTGAGCGACGGCGATTATGATATGCTGTTCACGGCCGACCGCCCCATCGTGTTCGCCTTCCACGGCTATCCCAGTCTGATCCACGAGCTGACCTATCGCCGCCGGAACAAGGATCTGCACGTGCGCGGTTATGTGGAGGAGGGCGCCATCACAACGGCGTTCGATATGCGTGTTTTAAACGGGCTCGACCGCTTTCATCTGGTGCTGCTGGCATTGCAGCATCTGCCGCGGCTCGGCAATCGCGGAGCGGCACTGGCACAGCGGATGAAGGACAAGCTGGTCCAGCACCGACAATATATCAATCAATACGGCGTGGATATGCCGGAGGTATCGCAATGGAAATGGACAAATGGCTCGAAGTGAGCGTGAGCGCGGGGGGCGACCCCGACGGAATGTGTGAAAAGCTCGCCCAGTATGGACTGAGCGGCTTTGTGATCGAGGATGAAGCGGATTTCCACCGCTTCCTCGACGAAAACACCCAATATTGGGACTATGTGGACGAATCGCTCGAGGCGGAATACAGCGGCACGTCGCGCGTGAAATTCTGGCTGGAGGACACGGACGAATCCGCCGCACTGCTGGCGAAGCTGCAAAAGCTCGGCCTTGCGCCGCAGTCGCGCGCCGTGACCGCATCGGACTGGGAAAACAAGTGGCGCGACTACTATAAACCCCTGGAGATCGGCGAGCGGCTCGTGATCGTGCCGGAATGGGAAAGCGCCGAATCCGACCGCATCCCCGTGATCCTCGACCCCGGCTTGCTGTTCGGCACCGGCTCGCACGCCACCACACGGATGTGCTTGCAGGCACTCGAGGGCTTTGCCGGCGAAGGCAAGGCCGTTCTCGATCTCGGCTGCGGCAGCGGCATTTTGGGCATCGCGGCGGCGGTTCTCGGCTGCGAGAGCGTGACCGCCGTGGACATCGACGAGAAAGCGCGGGAGATCGTTCCGGCGAACGCCGGGCTCAACGGCTGCGCCGACCGCTTCACGATTCGCACCGGCGATGTGACGGGCGACGCGCGGCTGCGCGCAAAGCTCGGCGGCGGCTACGACATCGTTCTGGCGAACATCGTGGCGGACGTGATCATCGCATTGGCCCCGCACGTCCGGCCCTTCATGGCCGAGGGCGGCGTTTTCATCACCTCCGGCATCATCGACGGCCGCGAGGACGAGGTGGCGTCGGCGCTGCGCGCGGCGGGTTTTACCATCGAAGAGCATAAGCACGAGGAGGAATGGCACTGCTTTGTGTGCCGGTGACTGGCTATGAGGATAAACGAGAATTACCGACTGGACTTTGACATGGACGACATCCGCATCCAAAAGCGCGAGAATGGCGAATGGCGCGAGTTTTGCTCCATCAGCGATACCGCCGCGATGGTGTGGGTCGGCATTGAGCGCGGTCTTGACCGCGGGGCGATCATCGCCTCCGTTGTAAACGAATTTGACGGCGCGGACGAGGCCACCGTGGGCGCGGATATGGATGCACTCATCATGCAGCTCGAAGCGCTCGGCATCGTTGAACACTGAGGGGGCTACATATGGAAATGGACGAACTGCGGCAGACCGTGGCCGCGAACATCATTCGCCTGCGCGCCGCCCGCGGCATGACCCAGGTGGAGCTTGGCGAGGCGCTGAGCTACTCCGATAAAAGCGTTTCCAAGTGGGAGCGCGCCGCCGCCCTGCCCGATCTGCTGGTGCTGAAAAAAATGGCGGAGCTGTTTGGCGTGGATGTGGACTACTTCCTGCACGAGCACCACGAGCCCACGCCGGACGGGATGCCGCTCAAGGGCGATTTTCCGGATTACTCGATGATCATCGGCGTGTGCGTGGCCTCGATCTTCACGGTGGCGGTGCTGGCATTTGTGATCTTGTGGCTGCTCGGTCACATCGAATGGCTGGTGCTGGCCGCCGCCGTGCCGGTGACGCTTATCGCCGTTTTGGTGCTCAACAGCATCTGGCGAGACGGAAAATGCAATGTTTACATCGTGATGACGCTGCTACTGAGCATCCTTTTGCTGATCTATCTGATCTTCATGCGGTGGAACATCTGGCAGCTTTTCTTCGTTCTCATCCCGGCGGAGCTGGTGGTATATCTCAGCTTCCACATCCGCAAAAAGGCTTGATACTGCTGGGATTCTACGATTCGTAGAATCCCATATTGCAGCGCGTAGAGAGTAAGTTCCCGCTCTCTACGCGCTGTTTTTCATCCGTAGACCGCGCACGTGCGCGAGTAGCTTGCCTTTTGCCGTCCATGAGCGCTAGACTAAAGCCCGTGAAAAATAATCCCCATGGAGGCAAAGCATGAGCGACTATGTTTTAAGCTGCTGCTCAACGGCAGATCTATCCCCCGCGCATTTTAAGGCCCGCGACATCCACTACGTCTGTTTCCACTTCACCCTCGGCGACAAGGAATACGACGACGATCTGGGCCAATCCGTCCCCTTCCACGACTTTTACCGCGCCATCGCATCCGGCACGGAAAGCCATACTTCGCAGGTGAACATCGAGGAGTTCGTCCGCTACTTCACGCCTTTCCTAGAGCAAGGTAAGGATATCCTGCACGTCAGTCTCTCCTCCGGCATCTCCGGCGCGTATAACTCCGCGTGCAGCGCGGCACAGATGCTGGCCGAGCAGTTCCCCGAGCGCAAGGTCTATGTGGTCGATTCGCTGGGCGCCTCGTCCGGCTATGGGCTTTTGATGGACAAGCTCGCCGATCTGCGCGACGGCGGCATGGACGTGGACGCGCTGCATGAGTGGGTGCTTGCCAATCGTCTGCGCCTGCACCACTGGTTTTTCTCCACCGACCTCAGCTTCTACGTCAAGGGCGGGCGCATCTCCCGCGCCGCCGGTACGGTGGCCACCGTGCTTGGCATCTGCCCGCTTCTGCACATGGACGAGCCGGGCCATCTGGTGCCGGTGGAAAAGATCCGCTCGAAAAAGCGCGTGATCGCCGCCATCGTGGACCGGATGCGCGAATACGCGGACGAGGGTCTTGACTACAGCGGCAAGTGCTATGTGTGCAACTCCGACTGTCCGGAGGATGCCGAGGCCGTGGCAAAGCTCGTGGAGGCAACGTTCCCGAAGCTTGACGGCACCGTGGTCATCAACAGCGTCGGCACCGTGATCGGCAGCCACACCGGCCCCGGCACCGTGGCCCTGTTCTTCTGGGGCCGCGACCGCACGATGGGGTTAGAGGGGAAATAAGATATAATAAGGGGACGGCACGCGCCGTCCCCTGCTGCTATAGAAAACGGCCTGCGGATAAACCGCAGGCCGCTTATTATTGGATTGCCGGATTACAGGCCAAGCAGGGCCTTGAGGGCGTCGAGAGCGATGTATTCCTCGCCGTCGATGTCGTAGACCTCGAGAGCGGCGTCGCCCGCGGCGGGCTCGACCACGAAGCCATCCTCGGTCTCGGTGACGACACCGTTGATGGTGGAGCTGTCATCGACCGTCAGAGCGGTCAGATAGCTCGTCTCGGTCACGTTCCAGACCGCGCCGTTCTCAAGCGTCAGGGACAGGCCGTAGCCTTCCTCGCAGAACATGCCAAGCTCGGTGGCCTCGGCATAGCCGATCTCCTGAGAGGCGGTATCGCCGGAGGCGAAGTGGGTCACTTCCCAGGTGTCCTGGCCGAGGGAGATGGCGCCGGTAACGGTGGCGTTATCGAGCGTGACTTCCAGGCTGCGCGGGGTGCGGATGCCCTCGCCGGCAGGGCCGCTGGTGGCGGTGTATTCATCGCCGGTCATGGCAGCGGTGTTGAGGATATCGCCGGCCATGTCGGAGTTCTTGATGGTGACAACAGGCGCCGCGCCGGAGTTCTCCGTGCCGGAGCCGCCGTCGGAGTTGTGGATGAGCTTAACGATGCAGTTGGAATCGCCGGAGCGATAAGCGGTGTGGACATAGTCGGCATCCACGCCGTTTTCGGTGCCGAACTGCTCGTCGATGTCATCGACGTCCACGCCATAGGCGGCGGCCAGCTCGGTGTCGATGGTGTAGGTGCCGTCAAAGGCGATAGTGCAGTTGTCGAACACGACGTTGTTCGCGGTATCGCGCAGCATGACGCCGGCTTCGCCAACGTGCAGCTCGGTGTCGGTGAAGAGGATATCGCCGACGCTGTTGCCGGAGTGGGTCATGACGCCGTACATACCGGCGTTGATGATGCAGTCGTCATAGGACACGATGCCGCCGCCGGTCTCGACCGCCGCATAGTCGGGCACGTCGATGGCGGAGCCGGTGAAGTAATCTTCCGCGCCGCCGTCGGAGTAGGCGCCGTAGCCGCTGGTCAGAACGGCGATGTAGCTGTCGTTGATGTGCAGCTCGGTGGGCTCACCGGAGCTGGTATACAGGCTGTCGGAGTCGGTGCTGAGCGCGCCCCAGCCCTGGGAGACGACAGCGGAGTTGTTATACGTCACGACCGAGCCGCCCACGGCGTTCGTGGCACGGACGGAGCCTTCCAAAAACAGTCCGGGAGGGCATCCCTGCATCGTGGCGATGGTGGGATCGGAGACGGCATAGAACGTGGAATCGTTCACGGTGACGTTCGCGGCAAAGCGGGTGAACAGAGTGCCGCGGCCGGGGCCACGGGTGATGACGCGGAAGTTGTTCAGCTCGGCCACCGCGTTATCAGACACATAGACCGCCGCGCCAAAGCCGCCCATATCGTTGGTGCCGGCGCCGGCAAAGTCGATGACATAGTCTTCCAGAACAACGGCTTCCGGCTCGGCCAGACCGAGGTTGGTGTAGGTGCCGGTGCTGCCGCTGGCGACCATCTCCTCGGCGATCTCTTCCACGGTCAGAGCGGCATCATAGCCCATCTCCTCGCAGAAGGCTTCCCAATCGGGATAGTAGATGCTGGTCACATAGGAGAAGTTGATCTTCTCGGCCACCAGCGCGGGATCGGAATCGCCGCCGAGAACGAACGCGCCGGTATTGCGCACGGCAACGCCGAGAACGTTTTCGTCCGAGGAGGTGATATAGGTCACGCCGTCCTTGACCTCAACGCCGTCCATGGTGGAGACGGAATCGTCCGCCTCACCGGCGTCATACGCCACGGCGACGGTGGTCTTCAGGCGCTGGACCTGACCCATGGCCACGCCGTCGATGACGATGGCCTTGTCGGGATTGGCCTTGGCCGACTCCGTGACGGTGGGCTCCACCGCGGCGGAGCTTTCGCCGGAGGCCTCGCCGCTGGACGCAAGCGCGCCAACGCCAAGACTGAGCACCAGAGCGAGGCTCAGCAGGACGCAGAACAGTTTCTTCATGTTTTTCTCCCTTCGTTTTTCAGGTTTTCGGGCATACTTTCAGCCTTTCGGCAAAATTATAACCATCCGCTCTTTGCTTGTCAAACCTCCAAAATAAGTATGTCGATTCTGCAAGATTTTACCGCTTATTTTTGGTCATTATTACAACATGAAAAAATACCCTCCGCGCACAAACGCAGAGGGCAGGAAATATTATTTTCAGTTTTATCGCATATAATACGCGGCCACGGGGCTTGAAACCAGAATGCCGTCCACCTCACCGGCACTCAACGCCGCAAAGAGGCTCGCCGTGCTGGTTTGATAGATGATGCTGCCGAGCGAGTCGACAAATTTCGGCTTGAGCGCGAGCACATCCATGTCCGACGTCATCACACCGAGGGTTTTTCCGCGCAGACCAAGGCGGCTTCGCGGCCCATCCAGCCTTGTGACGAGGACATATTTGCCGGACAGATATTCCGGCGTGTAGCTGTAGCTGCCGGATTTTTCGGCCACGGGAACGCCCATGGCACAGTCGATGTTTCCGCTGGCCAGCTGCACGCCGATGTCATCCGCGCCGATGGGGCGCAGCACCATGCTCCAGCCGAGATAGCCGCAAACGTAGTTGGCCACATCCACATCGAAGCCGCTGTAGCCATCGCCCTCGGCGTAGCTGAGAGGCATATTGTCCGTGTTCACGCCCACATAAAGCGTGCGGGGCTCGACGCTGTCGCGCAACTCATCCATCGCGCCGCGTTCGGCCCGCATGGCGATGCGGTCATCGCCGAACCATGTGAGACTGGCCGTGCGCAGTGTTCCGTTGGCGGAAAGCTCCTTCATTACCGCCGTGAGCAGCTCGCAGAGCTGATCGTCCTTGCGGAAGGCCATCACATAGCCGCCCTCCGCCTCGTAGGTCTCCACCACGCGAAGTCCGCCCCTGGAATCGCCGCAGGCAGCCAGCGCCAGCAGCATCGCCGCCAGCAGCACGCATACGATCGCTTTTCGGATGACGCAGCCCTCCTTCCGCCGGTTTTCCTGTATTTTACCGCACAGGCACGGCGAAATCAAGCCTGATAGCTTTCCAAAAAGCGGCGCGTGCGCTCCTTTTCGGGCGCGGAGAACACCTTTTTCGGGTCGCCCTGCTCCACGATCACGCCGCCGTCCATGAAAATGACGTGGTCGGCCACATCGCGGGCAAAGCTCATCTCGTGCGTGACGATGATCATGGTCGTGTGATTTTCCGCCAAGCCGCGGATCACGCGCAGCACCTCGCGCGTAAGCTCGGGGTCGAGCGCACTGGTGGGCTCATCGAAGCAGAGGATGTCCGGACTGAGCGCAAGCGCGCGCGCGATGGCCACGCGCTGGCACTGGCCGCCGGAGAGCTGATGGGGATAATTGTCCATGCGGTCGGACAGCTCCATCTGCTCCAAAAGCGCCACGGCCTCGGCGCGGATGGCCTCATGGATGGCCTTTTTATTCGCGCGCCAATCGCCCTGCTCCCTCGCCAGAAGCTGCCGCGCCAGCATGACGTTTTCCAGCGCCGTATACTGCGGAAAGAGATTGAACGACTGGAACACAAGGCCGAAATGCAGCCGCTTGCGCCGGATCTCCGACTGCCGCTGCGTTTGCGGATCGGCCGCGTCAAACAGCGTTTCGCCGCCGACGGTGATGGTGCCCTTGTCGGGCGTTTCCAAAAAGTTCAGGCAGCGCAGCAATGTGGTCTTGCCGGAGCCGGACGAGCCGATGAGAGAGAGGGTCTGCCCCTGCTCAAGCTCCAGATCGATGCCGCGCAGCACTTCGGTTTTATCAAAGGTCTTGCAAATGTTTTTCGCTTCCAGCAGCGCCATAATCGTCCCCTCCCATCAGCGGAAATAGTCCAGCTTCTTTTCAAGCCGGCCCAGCAGCACGGTCAAAACGCCGCTGAAGATCAAATAATACACGCCCGTGAAAAACAGCGGCCAGATGGCGCCGGAGATGCCGTGGCTGCCCTTGAGGAAAGCCTGTCCGGCCCAGATGATCTCCTGCAGGGCGATGATGCGCGAAAGCGACGTGTCCTTGACGAGGGTGATGATCTCGTTGGACATGGGCGGCACGATGCGCTTGACCATCTGCAAAAGCTTGATCTTGAAGAAGATCTGGCTGTTCGTCATGCCAAGCACCTGTCCGGCCTCCGTTTGGCCGACGGGCACGCCCTGAATGCCGCCGCGATAGATCTCCGAAAAATAGCACGCATAGTTGAACACAAAGGCCGCGCACGCCGCGACGAAGCGCCCGGTTTCCCCGCTGCCCCAAAGCTGATAGTCCCACACGAGGCCGGGGAAATAGTAGATGACCAGAAGCTGGAGCATCAGCGGCGTGCCGCGCACGACCCACACGACCAGACGCGTGAGCCACCGCAGCGGCTGAAACCGGCTCATGGAGCCGAAGGCGATCACCAGCCCGAGCGGAATGGCTCCGGCCAGCGTTATGAGAAACAGCTTGAGTGTTTGCAAAAAGCCCACGTTGAGCGCGGAAATCACGATGGGAAATTGTTCGGCAAAGGTGGTCATATCTCTCCTGCTTTCACGGTTTGGATTTTCACGATTCGGATAAACGCGCGGTTTCCCCGCCGCCCGTTGGGACGGCGGGGATGCGCATGGATCATGCTATGGATTACTGCTCCACGATGGCGGCCTGGATGCCGTAGGTCTGGGCGATCTCGGTCATGGTGCCGTCGGCGTAGGAGGCGGCGAAGAACTCGTTGAGCTTATCGGCCAGATCGCTGCCGGTGCGGAAGCCCACGCCGTACTGCTCGCCCTCGTCGGCGTTGAGACCGGCGGTGTAGGTCAGATCGGCATAGCCGGTGCCCTCGCCCACCATGGCGCCCGCCATCAGCGCGTCGATCACGGCGGCGTCGGACGTGCCGGCGGCGACCTCCATCAGCGCGGTGGCCTGATCCTTGACCTCGGTATAAGTGTAACCGAGCTTGTCAAGCTCTGCCTGGCCGGCGGAGCCGGACTCCACGGCGAAGCTCAGATCGGCGCAGTCGGCCGCGGTCTGGTAGCTGTCCGCATCGGCCGCGGGAACCACGACCACCTGGTAGTTGTTGCAGTAGGCATTGGAGCAGTTCATGGCGCTGGTGACCTCGTCGGTGAGGGTCATGCCGTTCCAGACGCAGTCGATGGACTTGCTGTCAAGCTCGAAGACCTTGTTGTCCCAGTCGATCTCCACGAACTCCGCCGTGACGCCGAGGCTCTCGGCAAAGGCCTTGGCCATGTCGGCATCGAAGCCGATCCACTCGCCGGATTCGTTCTGATAGTCCATGGGCTCGAAGTCCGTGATGCCGACGACCAGCGTGCCCTTATCCTGAACATAGGCCAGATCGCTCGCGTCATCCTTCTTGCTGCCGCAGCCGGTGAACAGCACGGCCATCATGGCCAGTGCAAGGAACATAGTGATTGCTTTCTTCATCGTGATATCCTCCGTTTAATTTTTTATCGTGATATCAAATTAGCACATTACCACACTAAAGTCAAGCATATTTTTCGAGATTTTTTTGCTTTTTACATTTTGTTCACCTTTACTCTGGAAGCGCGTTTATAATTGTGGTATATTAACAAAGGATCAGTCCACAAGGAGGATGCAGATATGGCCAAGAAAGCCCTGATCGCGGAAGACGACGCCAACATCGCCGAACTTCTGCGTTTGTATTTGGAAAAGGACGGCTTCGATGTTCTCATCGCGCCGGATGGCGGACAGGCCGTGGATCTTGCGCAAAGCGAGGAGCCGGAGCTTTTGATTCTGGACATCATGCTGCCGGTCAAGGACGGCTGGCAGGTCTGCCGCGAGGTGCGCGCCTTTTCGCAGATGAGCATCATCATGCTCACGGCCAAGGGCGAGACCTTCGACAAGGTGACCGGCCTTGAACTTGGCGCGGACGATTACGTCACCAAGCCCTTCGATGCCAAGGAGCTGATCGCGCGCATCCATGCCGTGATGCGGCGGCGCGGCGGCGCGGAACCGGCCCAGAGCCACCGGCTGGAGTTTGACAAGCTCGTGATCGATCTGGACTCCTACGAGCTGATCACGGACGGCAAGAAGATCGACACGCCGCCGAAAGAGATGGAGCTTTTGTATCATCTGGCCAGCTCCCCCAACCGCGTTTATACCCGCAACCAGCTTCTCGATGAAGTCTGGGGCTTTGACTATTTCGGCGACAGCCGCACCGTGGACGTTCACATCAAGCGCCTGCGCGAGAAGCTGGAGGGCGTTTCCGACCAGTGGCGGCTGAAGACCGTTTGGGGCGTGGGATATAAATTCGAGCTCGGTCACGGCTGAGCGCATACATATAAAATAACGTGAAAAGTATTTTTTTCAAAAACTTCATCGTGACGGCGGGCATGTTCGTGATGTGCTTTCTGCTGTTCGGCGCGAGTCTGTTTTTCATGGCGCGCGGCTACGTTGTGCAGGGCGAGCGCACCACCATGCAGCACAACGCCAAGGAGGTCGAGCGCACGGCCAGCGCCTTTTACCCTTTCGGCGGCCTGTTCAGCATTGATCTGCGCATGAACATCTCCGCCATGGCCCGTTCCACCGGCAAGCACATCTTCCTGTGCGGCACGAACGGCGAGGTCGTTTCCTGCTCGGACATGGAGTGGCGCTGCCACCACATCGGTGTGGACGTCGATCCCAACGTGATCCATCAGCTTCGCACCACCGGCAGCTATGAAGCGCTCACCTCACTGGGCGGCTTCTATTCCGCACCGCACTACGTCGTGGCCAAAACCATTGCCAACCGCGAAAATCAGCTCATCGGCTATGTTTTCATCAGCTACGACTCCTCGCAACTGATCGGCAATTGGGGCCGGCTTTTGGCGATATTCATCGTCATGTCGCTTCTGATCCTGGTGGCCGCCGTGGCCATCGAGTGGCGCGCCTCCATGCGAAACACCCAGCCACTGCGGGAGATGGCCGCCGCCGCCCACAGCTTCTCCAAGGGCAATTTCTCCGCGCGCGTAAGGCCGCATCCCGGCCTTGGCGAGATCAGCGAACTGACGGACGCATTCAACTCCATGGCCGAATCGCTCGATCGAAACGAGCGCACGCGCCGGGAATTCATCTCCAACGTGTCCCACGAGCTGCGCACGCCCATGACCAGCATCTCCGGCTTTGCCGATGGGATATTGGACGGCACCATCTCCGCCGCGGACGAGCCGAAGTATCTGCAAACGATCTCCTCGGAGACGAAGCGTTTGAGCCGCCTCGTGCGCAGTATGCTGGATATGTCGCGCCTGCAGGAGGGTGCGGACGGCATGGAGCTGAAAAGCTATGACCACACGGAAATGGTCGTGCAGACGCTGTTCAGCTTTGAAGGCCGCATCGGCCAAAAGGGGCTGGATGTAGCGCTGGATATGCCGGAGGAGCATCTTTATGCCCTCGGAAATATTGACGCGCTGACGCGAGTGGTATATAACATATTGGATAACGCCGTGAAATTTGCCGACGAGGGCGGCAAGCTGACCATCGCCCTGTGGCGACAGGGCGGCAAGCTCTATACCCGCATCACCGACGAGGGCGCGACCATCGCACCGGAGGAGTTGCCGCGCATCTTCGAGCGCTTCCACAAATCCGACACCTCCCGCGGCCTCGACCGCGACGGCACGGGCTTGGGGCTTTATATGGTAAAGGCCATTTTGGACAGCCACGATCAGGACATCTATGTAAAAAGCAAGGACGGCGATACCTCGTTCATCTTCACCTTGGCCGAGGCCGAGCCGCCCGCCCAGATACCGGCCGCCGCGCATGGCGGCTGACGGAAGGAGACACAAACCGTGCTTTACAACGAGCAAAACCGAAACGGCCGCTGGTACGGCCGCGAAAATATGACCTCCGGCGAGGCCAACGACTGGTACGCCGACGAGAGCGCCGAAGCCGAAGCGACCCCGCCCGCCGACGAAGCCGCACCCGAACAAGCCGAAGCGGCGCAGGCGCCGACCTATTTCCAGCCTGCCGGAACGAATGGCCCAGCCTACCAGCCGGCCTATACCCCCTCACCCGCAGCCCCGAAAGGCAAAAAGAAGGTTTCGCACGTGTGGCGCATCATCGCCATCGTGGCGCTGTGTCTGCTGGCTCTAGCCGTGTGGGCGGTTCGTCTTCTGTGGTCGAATTGGAGCGTGAGTCTGTTTGAGTCCGGGCCGGATGCCGCGTACAGCGACTTCTTCGGCGGCTGGGCCGACGCCAGCGGCTCCGATGCCATTCCCGATGACGCGGATATGTATGAATACTTCGACAGCTACTTCACCACCAGCGACGACATTCTCATCCCCGCCGCCCCGAACGGCACCGGCGTGACCCTGCCGCTCGAGCCAACGACCGGCTCGCACTGGCGCTTGCAGGACATTTACGCAAAGCTCGCCCCCACCGTGGTGGGCATCACCTGCTACGAAAACGGCGATGAACTCAGTTGGGGCACCGGCGTTGTGTTCACATCCGACGGCTACATCATCACCAACGCCCATGTGCTCGCAGGCTCCGATGCCGCCGATGTGATCTTCTCCGACGGCACGACCTATACGGCCACCTTCCTCGGCAGCGACACCGCCACCGATCTGGCCGTATTGAAAATTCAGGCCACCGGCCTGCCCTATGCCAAATTCGCCGATTCCGACACCTGCCAGGTGGGCGACGAGGTCGTGGCCATCGGCAACCCGCTCGGCGAGGAATATGCCGGCACCATGACCAACGGCATCATCTCCGCCATCAACCGTTCCGTCACGAACAAGGGCTATTCCATGACCCTGCTGCAAACGAACGCCGCTCTGAACGAGGGCAACTCCGGCGGCCCGCTCATCAACAGCCACGGCCAGGTGATCGGCATCACCAACATGAAGGTCATGTTCACCTACTCGGCCACCGTGGAGGGCATCGGCTTTGCCATCCCCACCAGCGTCATCAAGCCTGTGGTGGAAGCGCTCATCGAGTATGGCTATGTGCCCGGCCAGCCGACACTCGGCATCGTGGCCGGTTCCGTGAGCCGCGAGGCCATGGCCCGCTACGATCTGCCGGAGGGCATTTATGTCACAAGCGTGGACGAAAACTCCGATGCCTATGCGCAGGGCCTGCAGCCCGGCGATGTGATCACCAAGGTAAATGGCACAAAGGTCGCATCCGTCAACGAAGTGAATGCCCTGAAGGAGGGGCTCGCCGTGGGCGACGAGATCACCTGCACGGTCTACCGCGAGGGCAAGACCTTCGATATCACATTCCGTCTCGTGGACAAAGGCGTTGTCGAATAAAGAAACAGAACAAAGCAACAGCCCTCTGGCACTTGCCAGAGGGCTGTTTTTATTGTCGGATGAACTTATTTCAAATAGCTATCCACGATCGACTGCGCTTCGGCCGTGTTGTTGGAAACGACAAAGATCGCATACTCTCCGACCGCCAGCAAAATGGCGCTTTCCAGCTTGGGGATCTCCGCCGGAACATAGCTTTCATACGCCGTGGTCTGCTCGGCAACACGGCCCTCGCAGGCCGTCAGCACCCGCTTGGCTGCATCCGCATCGGCGCACTTTGCCACGAAAACTTCCTCGGCCGCCGCCATCGTGGACTGATACAGGGCACATTCGATCACGTCGCCCTCGTCATAGGCATAGAATTTGGGCGCAAGCTGTGCGGGCATTTCGGACACGATATCATCAAAAATATCCGCCCCGGCCAAGTCCGCCGCGAGCGCTGCCACATCGATCTGCACACCGGCCTCATCGCTGCCGCAGCCAACGCAAACAACAAACAGCGCCAGCGCCAGGATCATCGCAAGAATCTTCTTCATTTTGTTCTCCCTTTCCGCTGCCTCAGGGCAGCACGTAATTGTGTTCCAGATATTCATACCACCGCGGGTAGTATTCCTTCACGCAGTGGATGCCGTCGCCGGTCACATCCGAGGGCAGATAGCCGTCCTCCCCGGCAAGCACAGGCACCATGTCGATGTAATAACAGCCCTTCTCCTCCGCCACCGAGCGAATGACCTCGCTGACCTTGGCGGCGTTTTCGTTGTTGTACAGGCTATCGCTCTCCGAGCGGTGCTTGGAGATGGGCGTGAGCGAGAAGAAATAGATGATGGCGTCGGGGTTTCCCGCACGGATGGTATCCACCGCCTCAACGTTCTTCTGGCGGATGGCCTCGCGGTCGTAGCCGATCTCGTTGAGGCCGAGGCCGATGTAGATCTTGCCATAGCCGCCGCTCGCCGCGTCCTCAAAATAGCTGCCCGCGCCGAGGATGGTCATGCTCGTGGCGGTATCGAACTTGGCCTGATCGATGTTTTCGTCGTACAGGCAGGCATACAGCCCCAAGCCCTCGATGAGGGAGTTTCCGATGAACAGCGCATCCTGGAAGTAATCGTCCGGTGCCGGTTCCTCGTGATACGGCGGCGCAAGCGGATCGCCCTGCGGCTCGGGTTCGGGCGTGGGCTCCGGGGTGGTCTGCGTTTCGGTCTCGGTCGTCGTTTCCGATTCCATGGGAACCGTCGCCTCCGGCATCGGCTCGCTCAGCGTCTCCGGCACGACCGGCGCCGGCGTTTCATACACCGGGATATCCGCCGCCTCGGCATCCGATCGGTCGCCCAAACACAAAACGCCGAACGTGACGCCGAACGCCACAGCGAACAAAACCAAACACAACACCAAGCGCGAACCAAAGCCACGGCGCATAAAACCAATACCTCCGACAAAAAAGCGGATATTCTCCATATCCGTTACACCATACTGTAATACATTCCGCTAAATTATGCAAGCGGGAGGGACATTAAAATTTGATAAAATGCAAAACATCGGTCGTTGACCCGCCTATATAGACATGGTATAATAGTATGTCTATTTATGAGCAGGGAGAGGCAACGCAATGTGGATTTCCGATCAATGGCAGGATTATGAATTGCTGGACGCGTCGCGCGGCGAGAGACTGGAGCGATGGGGCCGGCATATTCTGCTGCGCCCCGACCCGCAGGCCATCTGGGAAACGCCAAGGCTCGACCCGCGCTGGAAGCGGCCCGACGCCGTGTATCGGCGCTCGTCCAGCGGCGGCGGCGCATGGGAGAAAAATGCCCTTCCCGCAGCATGGACGCTGTCCTACGGCGAGCTGAAATTCAACGTAAAGCCCATGAACTTCAAGCACACCGGCCTGTTCCCCGAGCAGGCGACCAACTGGGATTGGGCCATGGCGAAAATTCGCGGCGCAGGACGGCCCATCCGCGTTTTGAATCTGTTCGGCTACACCGGCGCGGCCACCTGCGCATGTCTGGCGGCGGGCGCTTCCGTCTGCCATGTGGACGCGGCAAAGGGCATGGTGTCCTGGGGCAAGGAAAACGCCGCGAGCTGCGGTCTCAGCGACCGGCCCGTGCGCTGGATCGTGGACGACTGCCTGAAATTCGTGCAGCGCGAGATACGCCGCGGCAAAAGCTACGACGCCGTGATCATGGACCCGCCCTCTTACGGCCGCGGTCCCGGCGGCGAGGTTTGGCGGCTGGAGGATAATCTGTGGGAACTCGTCACCACCGTGCGGCAGGTCTTGTCGGACAAGCCCCTGTTCGTTCTCATAAACTCCTATACCACCGGACTTTCCGCCTCCACGATCACCTATCTTTCCGAAAGCATCTTCACCAAGGACTTCGGCGGCCACAGCCAGTCGCAGGAGCTGGGTCTGCCGGTTTCGGCAAGCGGCTTGTTCCTGCCCTGTGGGGCCAGCTGCCGCTGGGAGGCATAAATGGTTGACATAATAAAATTCGAAAACGTCAGTTTTACCTATCCGGAAGCAGCAGCTCCGGCATTGGTTAACATAAATCTAACCATCGAGCGCGGCAGCTTCGTGGCCGTGTTGGGCGCGAACGGCTGCGGCAAATCCACCCTGGCCAAGCACACCAACGCCATCGTGACGCCCTCGTCCGGCCGCGTTTTGATCGACGGCATGGACACGGCGGACGAGGCACGCTGGATCGACATCCGCCGCCGCGTGGGCATGGTGTTCCAAAATCCGGACAACCAGATCGTCGCAAACGTGGTGGAAGACGACGTGGCCTTCGCGCCGGAAAATCTGGGCGTGGACCCGGCGGAGATCCGCCGCCGCGTGGACGACGCGCTTCGCAGCGTGGGGATGTATGAGCTGCGGCAGCACTCGCCAAGCCTTTTGTCCGGCGGCCAGAAGCAGCGCGTGGCCATTGCGGGCGTGCTGGCCATGCAGCCCGAGGCGCTCGTTTTGGACGAGCCCACCGCCATGCTTGACCCCAAGGGCCGGCGCGAGGTGCTGGCCACCATCGAATCCTTGCGCCGCGAAACGGGCATGACCGTTCTGCTCATCACCCACCACATGGAGGAGGCCGCACAGGCCGACCGCGTGATCGTGATGGACAAGGGCGTCATCGCCATGGACGGAACGCCGGCCGAGGTATTCCCCCAAACGGAAAAACTGCGTTCGCTGGGGCTGGACGTGCCCGAAACAACGGCGCTTTTGCAGGCGCTTCGCCGCGGCGGACTTGACCTGGCGGACGATATCACCGATCCCGATCTATGCGCGGACGCGATCATGGAGGCACTATGCCGATCATCGAAACAAGAAATCTGACCCATATATACAGCCGGGGCACCCCCTTTGAGAAAACCGCCATCGACGGCGTGAATCTCTCCATCGAAGCGGGCGAGACCGTCGGTCTCATCGGCCACACCGGCAGCGGAAAATCCACGCTCATCCAACATCTCAACGCTCTGCTCAAGCCGAGCGCCGGACAGGTGCTGCTAAACGGCGGGGACATTTTCGCCTCCAAGGCCGCCATGCGTGAGGCGCGGCGCCATGTGGGGCTGGTGTTCCAGTATCCCGAGTATCAATTGTTTGAGGAGACCGTTTACGCGGACATCGCCTTTGGCCCGAAGAACATGAAGCTGTCCACCGCCGAGATCGACGAGCGCGTGCGCGAGGCCGCGCATTTCACCGGCGTGACGGACGATATGCTCACCGTGTCGCCGCTGGAGCTTTCCGGCGGCCAGAAGCGGCGCGTGGCCATTGCGGGCGTTTTGGCCATGCGGCCGGAGCTTCTCATTCTGGACGAGCCTGCCGCCGGTCTTGATCCGGAGGGGCGGCGCAGCATCTTGCAAAATCTCCTCGACTGGAAGGCCGCCAGCGGCGCTACGCTGCTGCTCGTGACGCACGATATGAGCGCGGCGGCGGCGCTTTGCCCGCGGCTGATCGTGATGGACGGCGGCCATGTGGCGCTGGACGGCCCGTGCGCCGAGGTATTCTCCCACGCCGAGCAGCTTCGCGCGATGGGGCTTGATCTGCCCGCAAGCGCCGATCTGGCGCTGCGACTTAGAAAGCGCGGCGCAAAGCTTCCCGCCGATCTTTACACGCTCGATGCGCTCACAAACGCCATTCTGGCCCTGCGGGGAGGTGACGGCGCATGCTGAAGGACGTTACGCTCGGCCAGTATTTCCCCGGCGACACCGCCGTTCACCGGCTCGACCCGCGCACGAAGCTGATCGCCACGATCGTTTTCATCGCCGCGCTGTTCACGGCCAAGGGCTGGGCGGGCTATGTGCTCGTGATCGGCTTTTTGGCCGCCGTGATGGCCACGAGCCACATCGGCCCCAAGGCCGTTCTCAAGGGCCTCAAGCCGCTGGTGTTCATTCTGGTGTTCACGGCCATTTTGAATCTTTTCTTCACCACCGGCGACCCCATTTTCCACTGGCGCTTCATCACCATCACGCGGCAGGGCGTGATAAACGCCGTTTATATGGTCCTGCGCGTGATGCTGCTCGTGGCGGGCACCTTCCTGCTCACCTACACCACCAGCCCCCTCGCCATCACGGATGGCATGGAGCGGCTGCTCACGCCGCTGAAAAAGCTGGGCGTGCCGGTGTATGAGCTGAGTCTTATGATGTCCATCGCGCTGCGCTTTATCCCCACCCTGATCGAGGAGACCGACCGCATCATGTCCGCCCAGAAGGCGCGCGGCGCGGACTTTGAGACCGGCCGTCTGACCGAGCGCGCCAAGGCGCTGCTGCCGATGCTCATTCCCCTGTTCGTTTCGGCCTTCCGCCGCGCGGATGAGCTGGCCGTGGCCATGGAATGCCGCTGCTACAACGGCGGCCAAGGGCGCACGCGCATGAAGCAACTGAAAATGCACGCGGGCGATCTTGTGGCGTTCGCGCTGTGCGCGGCGCTGCTCGCGGCCGTGATCGCGCTGAGGAGCTTTGGCCTGTGAGAAACATTGCCGTCAAAATCGCATACGATGGCT
>CAYLSA010000024.1:0-21485 GCA_964386575.1 uncultured Oscillospiraceae bacterium
GCGTCTGCGGGTTTGGTGATGTGCTGACGTCTGCGACTTGATCTTTTCGCGCAATTGTTTTGGAGGAAACCATTTTGCATCCTTCTTTTATCACATCGTCTCTCATAGCCTGTCCCCATGCCTTTTCCACGCGCCTTGGCGGCGTGAGCGAGGGCGTGTTTGCCTCGCTGAACTTAGGGCAAAACCGCGGCGACAGCGATGAAAATGTCATCGCCAACTGGCGCGTCTTCGGTGCGGCGGCGGGCATACCCACGGAGCGTTTCGTCTATGGCAAGCAGGTCCACGGCGCAAATGTGCGTGTGGTCGGCCCGGCCGATGCCTACCCCATCTGCGACGCGGGTGTGTGGGAGCCGGCGGATGGCTATGTCACGAACGTGCCGGGCTTGCCCCTCGTGGTGTTCACGGCGGACTGTGCGCCGCTTTTGCTGCATGACGGCGAGGCCGGTGTGGTCGCGGCGGTACATTGCGGCTGGCGCAGCACGGCGGCGGACATCGAGGCGGTGACGCTTGAAAAAATGCGCGCGCTCGGCGCACACGCGGAGAATATCCACGCGGCGGTCGGCCCGTGCATTGGCCCGTGCTGCTTTGAGACCGGCGCGGAGATACCGGAGGCGTTTGCCGCGCTGCTTGGCGGCGAGACGGACGGCCTTTGGCACGAAGGCGAGCGGGAAGGGAAATACATGGTCGATCTGCCGGGCGTTGTGCTGCGGCGGCTCGAGCAGCTCGGCGTGCGCCGGGAAAATATCGAATGGCTCGGTGAATGCACGATGTGTCACCCCGAGCGTTACTGGTCGCACCGCTACACCAACGGTGTGCGCGGCAGTCAGGCCAACATCATTATGCTATGAAACAGAAATTTTTCAAATTTGCAGCGCTGCTTCTGGCGCTGGCGCTGCTGGGCGGCTGCACCGCACGGCAGGAAATACAGGTGAGCGAGACCATGACCGAGCCGGAATCGGCCCCCGCACCAACGGCCCGGCCCGTGAGCGACACAATGCCCATCGGCGAAACGGCGGACGATGTGTTCTCGCTCAACGCGCTGTTCGATTCCTCGTTCAATCCCTATAAGCTCACGAGCGCGTGGAACCGCGTGGTCGATATGCTGGTGTATGAGCCGATGATCGCCATCGACGGCAACTTCGAGGCCCAGCCCTCGCTGCTGACGTCGTGGAGTTCGGAGGATGGGCTTACGTGGACATTCTCCGTGGACACCTCGCGCCGCTTCCAGTCCGGTGCCGGGCTCACTTCCATCGACTGCGCCTATACACTGCGTCTGGCGAAGACCACGGACACTTACGCCGAGCGCTTTGCCTCGGTGGACGAGATCACAACGCCGGATACCTCTACGCTTCAGGTCAAACTCACAAGCGTGAACTGGCGCTTTTACACGCGCATGAACATCCCCTGCGTGGAGGCGGACACGTTTTATTACGATTTCCCCGGCGGTACAGGGCCCTATAAATTCGCGGCCACGGGGGATATGCTCGTTCTCAACGAATACTATCCCCACGCCGATGAGATGCCGCTTCTGCGCATCTACCTGAAGGAATACCGCGGCGCTTCGGAGATCCTGCAGGCGTTTGAGAGCGCCGCGATCGATCTGGTCATCAACGACCCCACCGCGCTTTCCAATCTCGGCTACTCCAAAACCAACATCACCCGCTATGTTGACACCACCAATATGCACTACATCGGCTACAACCTCCAAAGTCCGCTCATGTCCCAGACCGCGGTGCGCACGGCCATGACCAACATCATCGACCGCAGCACCATCGTGTCGTCGTATATGTCGGGCGCGGCGACGGTGGCCGCGCTGCCGATCCATCCCAACTGCTCGCTGTATCCGCAGGATCTGGCGCGAACGCTGAACTATGCGCCGGAGAAGTTCACGGCGGCGCTGGAGGGGCTTGGCATGATGGACGCCGATGGCGACGGGATGCTGGACATCTTCTCGGGCGTCACAGCGCTGAAGCTGGAGCTTGACTTCATCGTGTGCGGCGACTCGTCGGCCAAGGTAGCGGCGGCGCGGCGCATCGTGAGCGAGATGACCAGCGTGGGGCTGGACGTGACGCTGCGTGAGCTGAACTATGAGGACTATATCAAGGCACTTAAGGACGGCGACTTCGACCTTTACTACGCCGAGATCAAGGTCCGTCCGGACTGGGACATCAGCGCGATCTTCCGCGCGGACTGGTCGGCGGACGATTCGCTCAACTTCTCGCGCGCGAGCGACCCGATGCTTTTAAGCTGCTACGCGCAGCTTCTGGCCTCGCCGCCGGAAAATGAGACTACGGCGGTGCAGGCGCTGTGCGAGTATCTGGCGCAGACGGCGCCCATCACGGTGGTGTGCTTCGAGCGCAGCGAGGTTTTGTACCACCGCGGCGTGATCTCCGGTATGCAGGCCACGCAGGATAATATATTTAATGGTATGGAATCGTGGGACTTCGATCTCATGGCCGACCGATCATAAGGGGGAGCAGACAAGCATGACAGACAGAGAGCTACTGAACATGGCGCGCGACGCGGCGCAGGAGTCCTATTCGCCGTATTCGCATTTTCCGGTCGGTGCGGCGCTCGAGTGTGCCGATGGCAGTGTGTTCACCGGCTGCAACGTGGAAAACGCGGCGCTGGGATCGACCATCTGTGCCGAGCGCACGGCGATCTGCAAGGCCGTGAGTGAAGGGCGGCGCAAGTTCGTGCGCATCGCGATCTACGGCGAGGGGGAGAAGTACTGCCTGCCCTGCGGCGCCTGCCGCCAGGTGATGAGCGAATTTGATCCGGACGGCGATATGGAGGTGCTGTGCACACGCTCCGGCGGCCGCTATGTCAGCTACCGACTGTCGCAGTTGATGCCGCATCCGTTCGAGTTTTAAGGGCGAAAAAGGCGGTTTTGCAACCATTTCGTAATCTTTGTAAAAAGCATAGAAAAAAACCTGAAAAGATTGTGAAAATCCTCTTGACATACAAGGGGATTTTTGCTATTCTATCAGGGCACGTGCCCCAAAGGGGTCAGTGCGCCATGCGACGAAGCGGGAGATTGCGCCGACGGGCGGTAACTTCCGTGGAGCAGTCCGGGGGTAAACGGTAAGCCCTGGAATCGGACGGGTCGGTGACCTGCACCGCGTATATCGTCTGGACCGATATGAACCGGCCATTGCGCCGGTAAATATTTTGGGACAGGGCCTGATACGCACGGTTGAGTGTGCAGATTTCCGATGACCGTACGGTAAAACGTAAAAACCGTACACTATTTAGGAGGAAAATCCATGGCAGCAAAGAAAATGATCCGCATCCGCCTCAAGGCCTATGATCATCAGCTGATCGACAAGGCCGCTGAGACCATCGTGGAGACCGCCAAGCGCACCGAAGCGAAGGTCTCCGGCCCCATCCCTCTGCCCACGCAGAAGGAAGTGGTCACCATCCTGCGCGCTGTTCACAAATATAAAGACAGCCGCGAGCAGTTCGAGCGCCGCACCCACAAGCGCCTGATCGACATCATCGCCCCCACGCAGAAGACCGTTGAGGCTCTGATGAGCCTTGAGCTTCCCGCCGGCGTTGAGATCGAGATCAAGCTCTGAAACACACCTTATTAATCTATCAGCAACCCACAGCCCGCTCCAATGAGAGCAGGCGGGTCATGTTGGATGCCGCCGTTACCGGCAGCCAACCAATAACCTAAGGAGGAAAATATGAAGAAAGCCATCATCGGTAAGAAGGTCGGCATGACGCAGATCTTCGACGAGACGGGCAAAGTCGTTCCCGTAACGGTCATCGAGGCCGGCCCCTGTGTGGTCGTGCAGAAGAAGACCGCGGACAAGGAAGGCTATGATTCCGTCCAGCTCGGCTTTGAAGAGACTCGCGAGAAGAAGCTCTCCAAGCCCGAACAGGGTCACATCGCCAAGGCCGGCGTTGCGCCCCAGAAACACCTGCACGAGTTCCGTCTGGAAAACGCGGCCGAGATGAACGTCGGCGACGTGCTCAAGGCGGACGTGTTCGCGGAAGGCGACCACGTTGACGTCACCGGCATCAGCAAAGGTAAAGGCTACGCCGGCGTCATCAAGCGTTGGGGCGCTCAGCGCACTCCCACCACCCACGGCGGCGGCCCCGTCCACCGTCATGCCGGCTCCATGGGTTCGTCCACCGATCCCAGCCGGATCTTCCCGGGCAAGATCGGCGCCGGTCACATGGGCGTCGAGCAGGTCACGGTGCAGAATCTTGATGTTGTGAAGGTCGATCCTGAGCTGAACATGATCGTCCTGCGCGGCGCGGTGCCCGGCCCCAAGGGCGGCATCGTCTACATCAAGAACACGGTCAAGACCATCGTTGAGAAGCGCGGCGCGACCGACATTTCCAAGAACCCGCAGAAGGCTTCCGGGCGCAACCCGCAGAAGGCTTCGGCCCGCAACAAGTAAGAAAGGAGAGAAATAACAAATGCCTAAAGCGAAATTGGTCAATATGGCCGGCGAGCAGATCGGCGAATATGATCTCTCCGAGGCTGTCTTCGGCATCGAGCCGAACGAGTCCGTTGTCCACAGCAGCGTAGTGAACTATCTTGCCAACCAGCGTCAGGGCACGCAGAGCGCGCTGACCAAGGGCGAGGTTTCCTACTCCACCCGCAAGCCCTGGCGTCAGAAGGGCACCGGCCGTGCGCGCGCCGGCTACACCGGTTCGCCCGTGTGGCGTCACGGTGGCGTCGCCTTCGCGCCCAAGCCCAGAGATTACAGCTACAGCCTGACGAAGAAAACCAAGCGCCTCGCGCTCAAGAGCGTCCTTTCCGCCAAGGCGGCCGACAGCGCCATCATCGTGGTCGACGGCCTGAAGATGGACGAGATCAAAACCAAGGTCTTCAAGAAGTTCCTTGAGACCGCCGGTGTCGCCGGCAAGGCGATGGTCATCACCGAGAATGTGGACGAAGCGGTCATCAAGTCCGCCCGCAACCTGCCCGGCGTTTCCATCACCACCGCGACCGTGATCTCTGCCTACACCCTTCTCAACGGCGGCACGCTGGTCATCGACAAGGCTGCGGTACAGAAGATCGAGGAGGTGTTCGCCTGATGAAAACGGCTTATGATATCATCATCCGCCCGGTCATCACCGAGCAGTCCATGGAAGACCTTGACATCAAGAAGTATGTCTTTGAGGTCGCCAAGGACGCCAACAAGATCGAGATCAAGAAGGCCGTCGAGGAGATCTTCGGCGTCACCGTGATCAAGGTCACCACCATCAATGTCCACGGCAAGAACCGTCAGCAGGGCCGTTATCCCGCCGGCAAGACCGCCAGCTGGAAAAAGGCTGTTGTGAAGCTCTCCGCCGACTCGAAGAACATCGAGATCTTCGAGGGCATGGCGTAAGGGAGGAAGAAAAATGGCACTGAAAACTTATAAGCCCGTAACGCCCGCGCGGCGTCATATGACGGTCTCCGGCTTCGAAGGCGTTGACAAGCACGCCCGCCCTGAGAAAAGCCTGACCGAGAAGCTCAAAAAGCATGCCGGCCGCAACAGCTACGGCCGCATCACCACCCGCCACCACGGCGGCGGCAACAAGCAGAAGTATCGTATCATCGACTTCAAGCGTGACCGCGAGAACGATCCGGCCACCATCCTCCGTCTGGAGTATGACCCCAACCGCTCCGCGTTCATCGCCCTGTGCGAGTATCCCGACGGCGAGCGCCGCTACATCATCGCTCCCGCGGGCCTCAAGGCCGGCGACACCGTCGTGTCCGGCCCCACCGCCGACATCAAGGCCGGCAACTGCCTGCCTCTGGCGAACATCCCCGTCGGCACCTTCATCCACAACATCGAGCTGTACCCCGGCAAGGGTGCGCAGCTTGTCCGCGGCGCCGGCAACGCGGCGCAGCTGATGGCCAAGGAAGGCGCTCTGGCTACGGTGCGTCTGCCCTCCGGCGAAATGCGCAAGATCCGCATGAACTGCAAGGCCACCATCGGCACCGTCGGCAACGCCGACCACGCCAACATCTCCATCGGCAAGGCCGGCCGCAAGCGCCACATGGGCTGGCGTCCCACCGTCCGCGGCTCGGTCATGAACCCTGTGGACCACCCCCACGGCGGCGGCGAGGGCAAGTCCCCCATCGGTCGTCCCGGCCCTGTTACTCCTTGGGGTAAGCCCACTCTCGGCTACAAGACGCGCAAGAAGAAGAACGCTTCGGATAAGTTCATCGTCAAGCGCCGCAACGCCAAATAAGGAGGGAAGTTAAATGTCTAGAAGCATCAAGAAAGGCCCGTTTGCCGCTCCCGAGCTGCTCAAGCGCGTGGACGAGATGAACAAGGCGGGCGAGAAGAAGGTCGTGAAGACCTGGTCCCGCGCTTCCACCATTTTCCCGTCCTTCGTCGGTCACACCATCGCCGTCCACGACGGTCGCCGCCACGTTCCCGTGTATGTCACGGAAGACATGGTCGGCCACAAGCTGGGCGAGTTCGCTCCGACGCGTACCTTCCGTGGTCACGCCGGCAGCAAGACGAAGTAAGGAGGAGCGGAAATGGAAGCAACTGCAAAAGCGAAATTCATCCGCATTTCTCCCCGTAAGGTGCAGATCGTGTGCGAGCTGATCAAGGGCCGCGACACGAAGTACGCCGAGGCGATCCTGCGCGCGACCACCAAGAGCGCGTGCGAACCGCTGCTGAAGCTGCTCAAGAGCGCCTGCGCGAACGCGGAAAACAACCACGAGATGGATCCGGATAACCTCTACGTTAAAGAGTGCATCGCCACTGCCGGCCCCATCCTCAAGCGCGGTCAGCCCCGTGCCCACGGCCGTATGTACCGTATCAACAAACGCACCAGCCACATCACCCTGACCGTGGCTGAGAAAGAATAAGGGAGGAGGCAGAATATGGGACAGAAAGTTCATCCGCACGGTATGCGCGTGGGCGTCATCAAAGACTGGGATTCCCGCTGGTACGCGCGTCCTGACAAGGTCGGCGATCTGATCGTCGAAGATTACAAGATCCGCAAATTCCTCAAGAAGACCCTTTATTCCGCCGGCGTCCCCACCATCGAGATCGAGCGCGACAGCGCGAAGGTCCGCATCTTCATCCACTGCTCCCGTCCCGGCGTCGTGATCGGCAAGGGCGGCGCGGAGATCGAGCGGCTTCGTCTCGAGGTCGAGAAGATGATCGGCAAGCCCGTGGCGCTGAGCATCGTGGAGGTCCGCAGCCCGGACGTCAACGCTCAGCTCGTCGCGGAAAACATCGCCCAGCAGCTGGAAAAGCGCATCGGCTTCCGCCGTGCGATGAAAAACGCCATTGGCCGCGCCATGCGTATGGGCGCCAAGGGCATCAAGGTCCAGTGCGGCGGCCGTCTCGGCGGCGCTGAGATTGCCCGTTCCGAGAGCTACCACGAAGGCACCATCCCCCTGCAGACCATCCGTGCCGACATCGACTACGGCTTTGCCGAAGCTGCGACCACCTACGGCCGCATCGGCGTGAAGGTTTGGATCTACAAGGGCGAAGTGCTCACCACCAGCCTGCGTACCACGCCGCGCGTCATGGATATGAATCGCCGTGACAACCGTCGTGATCGCCGCGATGGCGACCGTCGTGGCCGCGGCGGCTACAACCGCAACGGCGGCGGCTACAACCGCGACAACAACCGCGGTGGTTACAACCGCGACAACCGCAACGGCGGTGGCTACAACCGCGATAACAACCGCGGCGGCTACAACCGTCAGGGCCAGGGCTACCAGGGCAACCGTCCCCAGCAGTCCCGTCCCGCCGCTCCGGCCGCTCCCGCGGCTGCGAAGGAAGGAGGCAATGCGTAATGCTGATGCCGAAGAGAGTTAAATATCGTCGTGTGCAGCGCGGCCGCATGAAGGGCAAAGCCACGCGCGGCAACTTCCTTGCCTACGGCGATTACGGCATCGTGGCCACCGAGCCCTGCTGGATCACTGCCAACCAGATCGAGGCGGCCCGTGTCGCCATGAACCGCTACATGAAGCGTGGCGGCCAGGTCTGGATCAAGATCTTCCCCGATAAGCCCGTCACGGCGAAGCCCGCTGAGACCCGTATGGGTTCCGGTAAAGGCTCCCCCGAGTACTGGGTCGCCGTCGTCAAGCCCGGCCGTGTGCTGTTTGAGGTTGGCGGCGTGAGCGAAGAAGTGGCGCGCGAGGCCATTCGTCTCGCCAGCTACAAGCTGCCCTGCAAGACCAAGTTCATCATGCGTGAGAACGTTGCAGGAACTGATGAAACCGTTGAGACTGGAGGCGAAGCATAATGAAGGCTGAAGAGATCCGCTCCCTTTCCGAAAGCGAGCTGAACGCGAAGCTGGTGGAGATGAAGAAAGACCTTTTCATGCTCCGTATGCAGCACGCCACCAATCATCTTGACAACCCCCTGAAGATTCCCGCCCTGCGTCGGGACATCGCCCGGGTTAAGACCGTGCTCCGTGAGAAGCAGGTCAGCGAGGAGGCTTGAAGATGAGTGAAGTGAGAACAACCAGCCGTAAAACGCGCGTCGGCAAGGTCGTTTCCGACAAGATGGACAAGACCGTCGTTGTCATCGTGGAAGACCGCGTGGCCCACAAGCGTTATAAGAAGATTATTGGACGCACCTACCGCCTGAAGGCGCACGACGAAAACAACGAGTGCGGCATCGGCGATCGCGTCCGTGTGATGGAGACCCGCCCCCTGTCCAAGGACAAGCGCTGGCGCGTGGTCGAAATCCTCGAGAAAGCTAAATAAGGAGGCGCCGAAATGATACAGGCTGAAACCTATCTGAAGGTCGCCGACAATACTGGCGCCAAAGAGATCAAAACCATCCGTGTGCTGGGCGGTTCCAAGCGCAAGTACGGCAACATCGGCGATGTGATCGTCGCGTCCGTGCGCAAGGCCGCTCCCGGCGGTTCCGTGAAGAAGGGCGACGTTGTCAAGGCCGTGATCGTGCGTACCGCGAAGGGCGTGCGCCGCGCCGACGGCACCTATGTCCGCTTCGACGAGAACGCCGCGGTCCTGATCCGCGAGGACGGCAACCCCACCGGCACCCGTATCTTTGGGCCGGTCGCCCGCGAGCTGCGTGACAAGGATTACATGAAGATCCTGTCCCTGGCTCCGGAAGTGATTTAAGGAGGCCGTGCAAATGGAAATTCGTAAAGACGATACCGTCGTTGTCCTGTCCGGCAAGGACAAGGGCAAAAAGGGCAAGGTCCTTGCGGCCCAGCCCAAGGCCGGTAAGGTCATCGTGGCCGGCGTGAACGTCGCCAGCAAGCACCGCAAGCCCCGCAACCAGCAGGATGAGGGCGGCATCATCAAGATGGAGACCCCCATCTACGCCTGCAAGGTGCAGGTCGTTTGCCCCAAGTGCGGCAAGGCGACCCGCGTGGCCCACAAGACCGAAGTGGTCAACGGCAAGAACAAGAACACCCGCGTCTGCAAGCACTGCGGCGCGGCGCTGTGAGGGAGGAGTAAGATATGACCAGACTGAAAGAAATGTATCTTAACGAGGTCGCTCCCGCCCTCATGCAGAAGTTCCAGTATAAGTCCTCCATGCAGATCCCCCGCCTCGACAAGATCGTTGTGTCTGTCGGCTGCGGCGACTGCAAGGACAATGCCAAGGCGCTCGACGCCGTCATCAAGGACATCACCGCTCTGACCGGCCAGAAGGCCGTGGCCACCGTGGCGAAGAAGTCCGTCGCCAACTTCAAGCTCCGCGAGGGCATGAAGGTCGGCGTGAAGGTGACCCTGCGTCAGGACCGTATGTGGGAGTTCCTTGACCGTCTGTTCAACGTGGCGCTGCCCCGTGTCCGCGACTTCCGCGGCATCAGCCCCGACGCGTTCGACGGCCGCGGCAACTACTCGCTGGGCCTGAAGGAACAGATCATCTTCCCCGAGATCGACTACGATAAGATCGAAAAGCTGCGCGGCATGAACATCGCGATCTGCACCACAGCGAAGACCGACGAGGAAGCCCGTGAGTTCCTGAAGCTGATGGGCGCCCCGTTCGCGAACTAAGGAGGAGGAAAAACATGGCGAAACTTTCTATGAAACTGAAGCAGCAGCGTCCTGCCAAGTACTCCACCCGTAAGTATAACCGCTGCAAGATCTGCGGCCGCCCCCACGCTTACCTGCGTGACTATGGCATCTGCCGTATCTGCTTCCGTGAGCTGGCTTATAAGGGCCAGATCCCCGGCGTCCGCAAGGCTTCTTGGTAAATCGTCCTGTGGCGTCGTCTCCCGGCCTCGCAGTACTTTAGTACAGCTTCGGCCGCGTCGACCTAGCCACAAAACGATTTCCCGGCGAAGCGCTTCTTGGTAAATTTGCGTCAGGCATTGTCTCATCGGCTCGCAGTACTTCAGTACAGCGTCGCCTCTTCGACTTCCCCTGACACAAATTTCCCTGCGAAGCAAGTCCTGCGGCAGTGTGCCGTAAGACAAGAGCGACGTCTTAGCCGGTGGAAACCGGCATCCGTTCCGGATCCCTCTGCCGCAAGGCAGAGGGAGGGAACACCCCAAATATTTTGTGAAAACCCCGGTGAAAGGCCGCGGCCAATCGCGTATTGGCGCGGAACCTCCCGGGCATAACCGCGAAAGCGGTAACTCTGAATGAAGGAGGAGCAATCCAAAATGCAGATCACTGACCCCATTGCAGATATGCTGACTCGCATCCGCAACGCCGGATCGGCCAAGCATGAAACCGTGGATATCCCCGCCTCCAAGATGAAGAAGAGCATCGCAGAGCTGCTCTACAGCGAAGGCTACATCAAGTCCTTCCAGCTCATCGACGACGGCACCCAGGGCATCATCCGCATCACTTTGAAGTATCTCCCCGGCAAGGAAAAGGCCATCACCGGCCTGCGCCGCGTGTCGAAGCCGGGCCTGCGTGTTTACGCCGGCGCCGATGAGCTTCCCCGCGTTCTGCGTGGACTGGGCATCGCCATCATCTCCACATCCAAGGGCGTCATCACCGACAAGAAGGCTCGTGAGCTCCATGTCGGCGGCGAGGTCCTCGCGTTCGTTTGGTAAGGGAGGGGCTTGAGTTATGTCTAGAATCGGAAGAGCCCCCATCACCGTCCCGGCGGGCGTTGATGTTAAGATCGAGGGCAACAACGTTCATGTCAAGGGCCCCAAGGGCGCGCTGTCGCTCGTGGTCGATCCCCGCATGACCGTCAAGTTTGATGCCGGTGTTATCACGGTCGAGCGTCCCAGCGACGACAAGGAGATGCGTTCTCTCCACGGCCTCACCCGCACGCTCATCAACAACATGGTCGTCGGCGTGACCGAAGAGTTCTCCAAGACGCTGGAGATCAACGGCGTGGGCTACCGTGCCGCAAAAGAAGGCAAGAATCTGGTTATGAACCTCGGCTTCTCCCATCAGGTCACCATGCCTGATACGGACGATGTTTACACCGAAGTTCCCAACCCCAACCAGGTCATTGTCAAGGGTGTAGATAAACAGAAGGTCGGCCAGTTTGCGGCCGATGTGCGCGCGAAGCGTCCGCCGGAACCCTACAAGGGCAAGGGCATCAAGTACGCTGATGAGCACATCATCCGCAAGGAAGGCAAGACCGGCGCGAAATAAGGAGGTGTGACCAATGGTTTCTAGACCCGATACGAGAGCGAAGCGTGACAGACGTCACAACCGGATCCGCGGGAAGATCTCCGGCACACCCGAGAGACCGCGTCTGTGCGTTTTCCGCAGCGAAAAGCATATTTATGCTCAGGTCATCGACGATGTGGCGGGCAAGACGCTTGCCGCCGCCGCTTCCAATGAGAAGGGCTTCGAGGGCCTCGGCTCCAACAAGGATGCCGCCAATAAGGTCGGCAAGATGATCGCCGAGCGCGCTCTGGCCGCCGGCATCGAAACGGTGGTCTTTGACCGCGGCGGCTATGTTTACCACGGCCGTGTGCAGTCTCTGGCCGAAGGCGCCCGCGAGGGCGGCCTGAAATTCTAACGGGAGGAGGAAACGAAATTATGGCATATCAGAACGATCGCAACGACCGCCGTGGACGCGGCCGCAGGGACGAGGAGCCCCAGGAATTTACCGAAAAAGTAGTTTCCATCAACCGTGTTGCCAAGACCGTTAAGGGCGGCCGCATCATGCGCTTCGCGGTGCTGAGCGTCGTCGGCGACGGCAAGGGCCGTGTCGGTTACGGTCTGGGCAAGGCCAACGAAGTGTCCGAGGCCATTCGCAAGAGCCTCGAGGACGCCAAGAAGAACATCACCACCATCACCCTCCAGGGAACCACCATTCCTCACGAGGTCATCGGTGAGTTCGGCGCCGGCCGCGTGCTGCTCAAGCCCGCCGCCCCCGGTACTGGCGTTATCGCCGGTTCCGCCGTGCGTGCCGTGGTTGAGGCTGCCGGTATCACCGACATCCGCGCCAAGTGCCTGCGCTCGAACAACCCCCAGAACGTTGTCGCCGCCACGATGCAGGGTCTGACCAGCCTGCGCAACGCGCAGCAGGTCGCGGCCATGCGCGGCAAAGACGTTTCCGAGCTGTAAGGAGGCGCCACGATGGAAAAGAAACTGAAAATCGAGCTCGTCAAGAGCCTCAACGGCCGTCACGACAAGCACATCGCGACCGCCGCTTCCCTCGGCCTGCACAAGATCGGCCAGACCACCGTGCAGCCCGATAACCCCCAGACCCGCGGCAAGATCGCCCAGATCGGCTACCTTGTCAAGGTCACCGAAGAATAAGGAGGGGAACGACTATGGAACTTCACAATCTTACTCCCGCTCCCGGCAGCACGCACGTGGCCAAGCGTAAAGGCCGCGGCCATGCCACCGGCAACGGCAAAACGGCCGGCCGTGGCCACAAGGGCCAGAAGGCCCGTTCCGGCGGCGGCGTTCGCGTGGGCTTCGAAGGCGGCCAGATGCCTCTGGCGCGCCGCATCCCCAAGCGCGGCTTCCACAACATCTTTGCCAAGCGTCTGGAATCTGTCAACGTGTCCGCTCTGGAGCGCTTTGAAAACGGCGCCGAAGTCGATGCGCAGACTCTGCTTGACTGCGGTGTGCTGTCCAAGTGCACCTACGGTGTTAAGATCCTCGGCGAGGGCGAGCTGACCAAGAAGCTCACCGTTCGTGCCAAGGCTTTCTCCGCCACTGCCAAAGAGAAGATAGAGGCCGCCGGCGGAAAGGCCGAGGTGGTGTGACCGTGTTTAAGACGTTTGCAAATGCCTGGAAGATAGAGGACATTCGCAAGAAGATCCTCTTCACACTTTTCGTTGTGCTGCTGTACCGTGTCGGCAACGCCGTGCCGGTGCCCTACGTCAACGTCCAGTACCTCCAGCAGTATTTCGCCAGCTTGGAGAATACCGTTCTTGGCCTGTACAACGTCATGTCCGGCGGCGCGTTCTCGTCCGCGACGATCTTCGCGCTGTCCATCCAGCCCTACATCAACGCCTCGATCATCATCCAGCTTCTGTGCGTGGCCATTCCGGCTCTTGAGCGCATGAGCAAGGATGAAGGCGAGGAAGGCCGCAAGAAGATCGCCTCCATCACGCGTTATGCGACCGTGGCAATCGGCCTGCTGCAGGGCTTCGCTTACTACATTCTCATCAAGAACAACGGCCTTCTGACCACCGACGGCAGCGGCATCTGGGCGGCGATCGTCATCATCATGACCTTCACCTCCGGCTCCGCGCTGATCATGTGGCTGGGCGAGCAGATCACGGAGTTCGGCATCGGCAATGGTATCTCCATCATCCTCTTTGCCAGCATCGTCAGCCGCTTCCCCACCGCCGTTATCACCAGCATCTCCAGCATCTCCGCCGGCTCTCTGGCCTGGTGGGCTGCGGTTCTGGAGCTGCTCGGCGCGCTCCTTATGATCGTGCTGATCGTGTTCGTGTCCAACGCCGAGCGCCGCATCCCGGTGCAGTACTCCAAGCGCGTTGTCGGCCGTAAGATGTACGGCGGCCAGTCGACCCACCTTCCCATGAAGGTGAATATGTCCGGCGTCATGCCCGTCATCTTCGCCCAGTCCATCGCGAGCCTTCCCGCCACCGTGGCGCAGCTCGCCGGCTGGAACGGCACGTTCTGGGCCTATGCTCAGCGCACGAACACCTGGACTTACGTGATCTTCTATGCGCTGCTGATCGTGTTCTTCGGCTACTTCTACTCCACGATCCAGTTCAACCCCATTGAGATCTCCAACAACCTTCGCAAAAACGGCGGCTTCATCCCCGGCTATCGTCCCGGCAAGCCGACCAGCGAGTATATCACGAAGGTCCTCAACAAAGTCACCCTCTTCGGCAGCATCTATCTGTGCATCATCGCCGCTGCGCCCTACATTGTGAGCATCTACTCCAATGTGGCTCAGCAGGTGGGTCTGTCCCTCGGCGGTACCTCCATCATCATCGTGGTGGGCGTTGCGCTTGAGACGGTCCAGGCGCTGGAAAGCCAGATGCTCATGCGCCACTACAAGGGCTTCCTTGAATAAGAGAGGTACCGTGCCATGAAGCTTATCATGCTTGGCGCCCCCGGCGCCGGAAAAGGCACACAGGCGGAGATCCTGGCCAAAAAGCTCGGGATCCCCACCATCTCCACCGGTAACATTCTGCGCGCGGCCGTCAAGGCCGGCACGCCCACCGGCATGAAGGCCAAGTCCTTCATGGACGCGGGCGCGCTCGTGCCGGACGATGTCATCATCGGCATCCTGGCCGACGCGCTGAAGGCGCCCGAATGCGAAAACGGCTACATCCTCGACGGCGTGCCCCGCACGATCCCGCAGGCCGAAGCCATGGAGCAGCAGGGTGTCGAGATCGACTGGGCTGTGGATCTGGAAGTCGAGGACGAAGTGATCATCGAGCGTATGTCCGGCCGGCGCACCTGCGTGGCCTGCGGCGCGAGCTATCACATCGTCAACGCTCCGTCCAAGGTCGAAGGCGTTTGCGACGCCTGCGGCGGCGAGCTGACGATCCGCAAGGATGACGCTCCCGAGACCGTGCGCGCGCGTCTGGAGACCTACCACACCCAGACCGAACCCCTCATCGCGTTCTACCGTGAACGCAACAAGCTCAAAACCGTGATGAATCAGCCCACCATCGAGGCTACCACGGCGGAGATATGCAAGGCACTGGGGATATGAGTTCAATCGTCATCAAATCCCCGCGGGAAATCGAGCGGATGCGCAAGGCGGGAAGAATTACCGCGGCTGCCCGGGCTCTGGCTCGGGATATGGTAGCGCCGGGCGTGACCACCGCTCAGATAGACAAGGAGATCGAACGCTTCATTCGGAAATGCGGCGCTGTTCCCACCTTTAAGGGCTATGGGGGCTTTCCCGCAAGCGCGTGCATTTCCATCAACGAAGAAGTGATTCACGGCATCCCCGGCTCCCGGGTCATTCATGAGGGCGATATCGTCAGCGTGGATGTGGGAGCGACCTACGACGGCTATGTCGGCGACTGCGCGGCGACCTTCCTGGTCGGCGAGTGCAGCGAGGAGGCCAAGCGCCTCGTCGAAGTCACACGGCAGAGCTTTTACGAGGGGATGAAATTCGCCCGTGCAGGCTATCGCATCGGCGACATATCCCACGCCGTTCAGGAATACGTTGAAGCGAATGGCTTCTCCGTAGTCCGCGAATACGTGGGCCATGGCGTTGGTGCCGTGATGCACGAAGCGCCGGAGGTTCCGAATTTCGGAGCGCCCGGCCGGGGCCCCAGACTCGTTCCCGGCATGACCATTGCGGTCGAGCCGATGGTGGCGGCGGGCTCGTGGGAGGTCAAGACGCTGAAAAACGGCTGGACAGTGACCACCGTGGACGGCTCTCTTGCCGCTCATTACGAGAACACCATCGCCATTACGAACGGTGACCCCGAGATCCTTACCTTCACGGAGGATCGGATATGACCGCACCCGCGCCATTTGACGTGGTCGTGTCCCTTGCAGGGCATGACAAGGGACGGCTGTATCAGGTCGTCGGGGAGGAAAACGGGCGGCTTTGGCTTGCCGATGGCAGGCTGAAAAAGCTCGAGGCCCCCAAGCAGAAAGGCCCCAGGCACGTGCGTTTTCTCGCTCGCGTGAGCGAAGCGCCGGCCACGGACAAGCAAATCAAAACGACATTGGCACAGGCGGCCGAGGCCGCCCGAAAGAAGGGAGACCAACTTGGCTAAAGATGACGTTATCGAGCTGGAGGGTACGGTGATCGAATCCCTGCCCAACACGATGTTCCAAGTGGACATCGGCGGCGGACACACGATCCTGGCCCACATTTCCGGCAAGCTGCGGATGAATTTCATCCGTATCCTTCCGGGGGATAAGGTCACGGTGCAGATGTCGCCATACGATCTTACCCGCGGCCGCATCACCTGGCGGACGAAGTAACAAACCGTTTAATACCGAAGCAATAGTTAAGGAGGCTTTAAAATGAAAGTCAGACCCAGCGTTAAGCCCATGTGCGAAAAGTGCAAGGTCATCAAGCGCCATGGCCGGGTCATGGTCATTTGCCCCAACCCGAAGCATAAGCAGAGACAAGGTTAATTTGTCTATCTTGAAACGAAAGGATTGATTGCGAAAGATGGCACGTATCGCCGGCGTTGACCTGCCCAAGGATAAGCGTATCGAGATAGGTCTTACCTATATCTACGGCATCGGCAGGACATCCGCAAAAAAGATACTCGAGAAGACCGGTATCAACCCCGATACCCGCGTCAAGGATCTCACCGACGCCGAAGAGGCGCTGATCCGCGAGTGCATTGCTAAAGACTACATGGTGGAGGGCGACCTTCGCCGCGCCTTCGCGCTTGACATCAAGCGCCTGACGGAAATCGGCTCCTACCGCGGCCTGCGCCACCGTCGTGGCCTGCCCGTCCGCGGCCAGAGAACCAAGACGAACGCGCGCACCCGCAAGGGCCCGAAGCGCACGATCGCCAACAAGAAGAAGTAAGGGAGGGAAGAGATAAATGGCAGCACCTAAGAAAAAGGTCAGAACCCGCCGCAGAGAGCGGAAGAACATTGAGAAGGGTCAGGTTCATATCAGCTCTTCCTTCAACAACACCATGGTCACCGTCACCGACACCAACGGTAACGCCCTGTCTTGGGCTTCCGCCGGCGGCATGGGCTTCCGCGGCAGCCGCAAGTCCACTCCGTTCGCTGCGCAGACCGCTGCGGAAACCGCTGCGCGCGCCGCGATGGAGCATGGCCTGAAGACCGTCGAGGTCTTTGTCAAGGGTCCCGGCAGCGGCCGTGAAGCCGCCATCCGTGCCCTGCAGACCGTGGGTCTGGAAGTCACGATGATCAAGGACGTCACGCCCATCCCCCACAACGGATGCCGTCCGCCCAAGCGTCGTCGCGTCTGATTAAGGAGGAAAGATAAATGGCTAGATATACTGAAGCGGTTTGCCGCCTGTGCCGCCGGGAGAACCAGAAGCTCTTCCTCAAGGGCGACAGATGCTACACCGAAAAGTGCGCCATGGTCAATCGTGCTTATCCCCCCGGAATGCACGGCCAGGGCCGCAGCAAGACCTCTGAGTATGGTCTGCAGCTTCGCGAGAAGCAGAAAGCCAAGCGCTACTACGGCGTTCTGGAAAGCCAGTTCCGCAGCTACTTCGATCTGGCTTCCCGTCGTCCCGGCCAGGCCGGCGAGAACCTGCTCGCCATCCTGGAGTCCCGTCTGGACAACGTCGTCTACCGTCTGGGCTTTGCGATGAGCCGCGCCGAGGCGCGTCAGCTCATCAACCACGGCCACTTCACCGTCAACGGCCGCAAGGTCAACATCCCGAGCTTCCTGGTCAAGCCCGGCATGGTCATCTCCGTGAAGAACACCAGCCGTGATCTGGAAAAGCTCAAGGCCAATGTGGATGCCAACTCCTCCCGCCAGCCGCCGAAGTGGCTGGAGTACGACGCGGCCAATATGCTTGCCAAGGTGACCGGTACTCCCGCGAAGGAAGACATCGATCTGCCCATCGAGGAGCACCTGATCGTCGAGTTGTATTCCAAGTAATATAGCCCTCAATTGGAAAGCTGCAAAACCGCAAAAGCGCCTGTGGGCGCAAACTGAAAAGGAGGGTATGAATTCATGATAGAGATCGAGAAGCCGCGCATTGAGTGCATCGAGAATCCCAACGACGAAAGCTACGGCAAGTTCGTAGTGGAGCCTCTGGAGAGAGGCTATGGCACGACCCTTGGTAACTCCCTGCGCCGCGTGTTGCTCAGCTCGCTTCCCGGCACCGCGGTCACGACCATTAAGATCGCCGGCATCCAGCATGAGTTCTCTACGATCCCCGGCGTTAAGGAAGACGTCACGGAGATCGTACTCAACGTCAAGAGCATCATTGCCCGTCTGCACAGCGAGACCGCCAAGACCGTTTATATCGAGGCGGCCGGCGAGTGCGAAGTGACGGCCGGTGATATCAAGGCGGATTCTGAGGTGGAAGTCCTCAATCCCGATCTGCACATCGCCACGCTCGGCCCGGATGCCACGCTCTCCATGGAGCTGACGTTCTCCCACGGCCGCGGCTATGTGGTGGCGGAGAAAAATAAGCCCGCGCAGACCGTGGCTGGGGTCATCCCCGTCGATTCGATCTACACGCCTGTTCTGAAGGTCAACTACGCGGTGGAGAACACCCGCGTGGGCAACCGCACGGACTATGACAAGCTGACCATCGAGGTCTGGACGGACCGCACCATCACGCCGCGCGACGCCGTGTCCCTCGGCGCGAAGATCCTGTGCGACCATTTCACCCTGTTCACGGATCTGTCCCAGAGCATTGGGCCGGATTCTACCGTGGTGGAAAAGAAGGTCACGCAACGCGATAAGATCCTGGAGATGACCATCGAGGAACTGGATCTTTCCGTCCGCAGCTTCAACTGCCTCAAGCGCGCCAACATCAACACGGTCGAGGATCTTGTGTCCAAGACGCAGGAAGAGATGATCAAGGTTCGCAACCTGGGCCGCAAGTCCCTGGAGGAAGTCATGCAGAAGCTGGCGATGATGGGCCTTAGCCTGGCCAGCGAAGAAGAATCCAAGTAACACTCACTTTTGGAGGTAAACGAAAATGCCCGGAACACGCAAGCTCGGCAAGCCGACGGCTGCCCGTATGGCCATGCTGCGCCAGCAGGTTACTGATTTTCTGGACACCGGCCGCATGGAGACCACCATCACCCGTGCCAAGGAGATCCGTCCTCTGGCCGAGAAGATGATCACCCTCGGGAAGAAGAAGGGCCTCGCCAACTATCGTCTGGCGCTGCGCTTCATCACCCGCGAGGATGTGGCCAAGAAGGTGTTCGATGATCTGGCGGTGAAGTATGCCGACCGCAACGGTGGCTACTGCCGTATCACCCGCACGGCCCCCCGCCGCGGCGACGCCGCGGAGATGGCCGTCATCGAGCTGGTCTAACAAAAACCATATAACCGCAAAAGGGGATCGTCCATCGGACGATCCCCTTTATTGTACAGTAAAAAAATAAGACCGCCCGCGGGCGGTCGTTGGTGTATTAGAGCAAAAGAAACTGCCGGGCTTTTTTGTTCCGGCAGATTTCTTTTTAGTTATCCTTTTTCAGTTCTGCGAGGCAGGCCGAGCAAATGTTCTTACCCTTGTAGTTAACAATGTCTTTCACGCTGTCGCAGAAGATGCAGGAAGTGTGGAACTTCCGAAGCATGATCGTATCCTCATCGACGAAGATCTCAAGAGGATCACGCTCAGCGATGTCCAGGGTGCGGCGCAGTTCGATAGGAATGACGATGCGGCCCAGCTCGTCAACCTTGCGCACAATTCCGGTTGATTTCATAGCGATCCCTTTCTACATATTTTACGTTCAACACAGCTATGATACAGCGAGGATAAAAAAATGTCAATGCAAGAAAATGCTAATACACGGTTTTTTTGCGTAAAATTTGCGCAAAATCAAGAAATTTTAAGAAATAGGGATGAAATGAGGGTTCGGAGCAGAAAAGAAAAGGATGAAAAAAGAGGAGCATTTCTCCCAAAATGAAAGTTAATCAGGCAAAATGGAAGAAAAAAGTGCATATCGTGCATAAATCACTCAAAGTAACCTGAATGTAACCTACCTTGAAGGAGAAAACAGATTTGTTAAAAGGAAAACACACGAATAAAGTGATCGCGTAAACGATGTGATTATGTCCATGGAAAAAGGACAGAAAGATGTCATATGTCTCTTGATAGGGAACAAAAAATCCTCCGCAGATGTACTCCGCAGAGGATGATGATCAAAGTATGACCGGTTTTCCGTTGTATAGGCGTAAAAAGCGCTGAAGCAGCTCTCCGTCCGAGCAGTGCACGGCCAGCGGCAGCCGCAGAGCGATCTGGGCTTCGTTGAGCGTGTCCACGTCCATTTCATCGCGCAGCTCCACATTCAGAAGCTTCGCACCGGTGGCCTCGGCCACGGCGGCGTTTTCCACGATGTCGTCATCGATCTCGACCTCTTCCATCTTCATGCGCGGCGTCAGCTCCACAGTGCGATAGGCCGAGGCGGCCAGCGCCGGAAGGGCAGCGGGCTCAAAGGCGGATGGCTCGACCATGTCGGCCACGGATTTTATGGCGGCGATGAACTCCGGCTCCGTGCCGCAGCAGCCGCCCAGCAGCCGCGCACCGGATGTGATGAAGCGGGGGATATAGGCGGCCATCTTAGCGGGGGTGAGGCTGTAATGCAGCCCAGCGCCCTTTAGCGCGGGCGTGCCGGCGTTCGGCTTTGCCAGAAGGGGTACGCAGGCGCTGCGGTGAAGCTTCGCCAGAAGGCGCGAGATCAGCCCCATATTGCCGCAGCAGTTGATGCCGAAGGCGCTGATACCCATGTCCTGCAGACACATCATCGCGGCGATGAGATCCTCGCCGAAGAGGGTGCGGCCGGCATCGGTCACGGAAAAGGAGCAGAGAATGGGCTTTTCCGAAACGCGGCGCACGCCCGTCACGGCGGCGCGGCATTCGGCCAGCGACATCTGTGTTTCCACGGCGAAAAAGTCCACGCCGGCTTCCTCCTGCGCGGCGGCCTGCTCGGCGAAAATGTCCACCATGGTGTCAAAGCTGGTCATACCGGCGGGGTAGACCTGCAGGCCGGTGGGGGCAATGTCGCCGCCGACGAGCCGTCCATCCGCTGCCTCGCGCGCCAGTTCGACGAGCTGTAGATTCATCTCCCGCACGCCGGTTTTAATGCCGTGCTTTTTCAGATCCGGCGCGGTGGCGCCGAAGGTGGGGGCATAGATCATGTCGCTTCCGGCGGCAATATCGTCGCGCCGGATGGACAGAAAGGCCTCGGGATTGCGCAGCACCCAATCGGGCGTGCAGGCATTGGCGGGCATACCCAGCGCCTGCAGGCGGGTGCCCGTGGCGCTGTCGAGGATATGGAGTTTGTCTGTGAATATGTCGCTCATGGCGGACGATTCACCTTTCGGATGGATTTTACATAGATTCGGGCGCACTCACGCCCAGAATGGCCAGCGCGTTTTCAAGAACGGTGCTTGTGGCCGCGCACAGGGCCAAACGCGCTCCGGCCAGATCGGCCGCTTCGCCGCGGATGCGGCAGGCGTTGTAGAACTTGTGGAAGCGGGCGGCGGTGTCCGAGCAGTAGCGGTTGATGCGCGAGG
>CAYLSA010000025.1:0-20047 GCA_964386575.1 uncultured Oscillospiraceae bacterium
AGTTTTTGCCGATGATAACGTCGCCAATGACCTGGGCTGAGGGGGCGACGTAGGTGCCCTCGCCGCATTGCGGCCGTTTGCCCTCAAATTCGTACAGCATACTTATACTATACCACGGCTGTAAAGAGGGCGGAAGATATAGCGCGCCACGACTGTATTTTGCGATTGACAAAGTTACAATTTAATATTAAAATGAACAAAATGGTTACAACTCTGTCGTAAAGGAGTCTGTTATGAAGAAGCTGCTGTCTCTGCTGATCATGCTTGCGCTGGCGGTCGGTCTGTGCTCGGGCTATGCCCTGGCCGCCGAGGGCGGCGAGCTGTATATCGACTGGGCGCCCGACTCGCTGGGCGACGACCCCAACGCGCCGGAGTACAGCAACGTATACACCGAGCCCGCCGGCCCCAGCGAGGAAGAATACGCCGCCGCGCGGGAAGCGCTGCTTCTCATGCTCGAGGAAGAGGGCATCCCCAGCGACGAGATCGATCTGGACGCGTATCTGGCCGAAATGATGCCGATGACCGCCGCCGAGCCCGCGACGCCCGAGGTAACAACGCCCTCCACGCGCAGAGCGAACGAATCCGGCGCAACGGCCGCTTCCAGCCATTACTTCACCGAGGAAGCGTTCCTCGTTCCCATTTCCGATCAGGGCAGCAGATCCACCTGCTGGGCCATCGCCGCGATCGACAGCCTGCGCATCGGCGCGCAGAAGGATAACATCACCGTGCCCGCGCTCAGCGCCGATCATCTGGCCCACTACGCCTACGCCGGCTTCACCGACAAGCACAACGCCGAAGCCGATTCCATCGATCCCACCACGGAGCTTGGCAACGTATATGCCTCCTTGATGACGCTGGCAAGCGCAGTCGGCCCCGCCGCCTCCCTGGACACCAGCAAAACCGAGATCAACTATGCCGACAACCAGCTCTGGCTGAAAAACGGCCGCTGGCTCCGCCTTTCCGGAAGCGAGGACCGCACAGCCGTGAAGCAAGCGGTCTTTGATAACGGCGCCGTGGCACTCAGCCTGTGTCTAAACTCCAGGCTTGCCAGCAACACAGATTACTACAATTCCGCCACCCATGCCTATTATTATTGTCCAACTGACGTTCCCGTCACCACCGACCATGAGGTCGTGATCGTTGGCTGGGACGACGATTACTCCGCCGAAAACTTTTCCACCGCGCCCACGGACGCAGACGGCAAGGCGCTCAACGGCGCGTGGCTGTGCCGCAATTCCTGGGGCAAGACTTGGGGCGACGTCGGCTACTTCTGGGTATCCTATTACGACAAGAGCCTCTATGGCGACGGCACCAATTCCGGCCCCAGCATGGCCGTTTCCTTTGACGCAAGCGCCTGGGACAAAAGCCTGAATGTGTATCAGTACGACTGCAACTACACCTTCAACTCCATGGAAAGCACAGACCAGACCGTCACCATCGCCAATGTTTATACGGCCGATGCAGACGAAAAGCTGACCACCGTTGGCAGCTACTCCCTTATGAATTCCGCCGATTACACCGTGACGGTCTATACCGGTCTGACCGATGCGGCCAAGCCCGATTCCGGAACCAAAGCCGCCGAGGAGATCGGCCTCTTTTCCAGCGCCGGGTATCAAACGCACACTCTAAACTCCGCTGTTTATCTGAAAAAGGGCGAAACCTTCGCCGTTGTTTACACCTTCACCTTCTCCGCCACGAGCGGCCAGATCCCTGTCTGCAAGCAAAACTCGCTTTCCGGTACCGTTAACGGCGAGAAAACCACTTTCACCGCCACCAACCATTCAAACGCCGGCGAGAGTTTCCTGCTTTCGAGCAGCGGCTGGACGGATGTAAGCGTGTCGACCGGCGGCAGCACAAACTACCGCATCAAGGCCTTCACACTGCCGCACGCCCATACTTGGAACAGCGGCACGGAGGAAAAGGCCGCCTCCTGCACCGAGGACGGCTCCACGCTTTACACCTGCACAGCATGCGGCGCGACCAAATCCGAGCCCATCGCCGCCGCTCACACGCTCACGCACGTTGAGGCCAAAGCCGCCACCGCCACGGACGACGGCAACACGGAATATTGGAAATGCAGCGTTTGCAGCGCGTGCTTCTCCGACGCGGCGGGCAAAACCGCCATCAAACAAAGCGACACCGTGATCGCCGTGGTGCATAAGATCGAGCACATCGAAGCCAAAGCCGCCACCGCCACCAAGCCCGGCAACACCGAGTACTGGAAATGCGCCGACTGCGGCCAGTGCTACGCCGATGCCGACGGCAAAACCAAGATCGACGAGACCGGCACCGTGATCGCCGCCAAGGGCTTTGACGACGTGAAACCCACCACCACCTACCACGACAGCGTGATCTGGGCCGTGGAAAACGGCGTCACCACCGGCGCCACGGACACCACCTTCGACCCCACGGGCTACTGCACCCGCGCCCAGCTCGTCACGTTCCTGTGGCGCGCCGCCGGCGAGCCCGAGCCGACGACCACCGTCTGCCCCTTCACCGACGTAAACCCCACCCGCTACTACTACAAAGCCGTGCTTTGGGCCGCGGAAAACGGCATCGTGAAGGGAATCACCGATACCACCTTTTTCCCCACGCTGGTATGCACCCGCGCCCAGACCGTCACGTTCCTGTGGCGCGCCGCCGGCGAACCCGAACCCACCGGCACCACCTGCCCTTTCACGGATGTGACGGATGACTACTACTACGATGCCGTGCTTTGGGCCGTGGAAAACGACATCGCCAAGGGCATCACGACCACCAGCTTCTCGCCCTTCCGCGTATGCACCCGCTCCAACGCCGTCACCTTCCTGTGCCGCGCGTATAAGGACAAATAAACCCCATAAACCACACAAAGGGTGTGCAGTTTTCAAACTGCACACCCTTTTGCTTTTTTCAAACGCCCGCCGCCTCCAGCAGCGCCGTCCATGTCACAGGGCCGCACACGCCGTCGGCGTATACGCCCTTGTCCTTTTGAAAGCGCAGCAGTGCGCGATGCGTGGCCGTGCCGAATTTGCCGTCCGCGCCGCGCTCGCCGCAGGAATAGCCCAGCGCGATCAGATAGCGCTGCATGGCCTGCACATCCAGATCGTTCGCGCCATAGCGCAGCGTTTTGTGGTCGGCGGCGGTCTCCTTGATAACGCGCTCGCCCAGATTCACCGTGTCGTACTGGGTCTTGTTCGTTTTCACGCCGCTTTTCGCCTCGTCATAGGCCTGCTTCCACTCCTTATACGCCTGCTCCGTGTAGGCCGTGCCCACCGGCAGCGCCAGAGCTTCGGCGATGTCCTCGGTCACATAGCCATAGGCCTTCCACTTGGTCATGGCGTTTTCAAACGCCTGCTGCTGGGCCTTGGTCTGCGTCTCGGTGCGCGTGGCTTCCAGCTTGGTTTTGGCGCTTTCCAGCTCATAGTCGCTTTGCCGCTGCTGCATGGCAAGCTCGCGCTCGGCCAGCGTGTTTTCAAACGCCTGCTGGTAAAGCGCCACCTTCGCATCGGCCATCTTCGCGCCGTAATAATTCTGCGCCTGCTGTGCCGCGGCCACCGCCGCCGTGGAAGCGATGCCGCCCGTATTCGCCGCCGCATTTCCCAGCGAGTTTTGATACGCCCGCTCGCCCTCGCGCAGGTATTGCTTGCGGTAGTCGCCCCACAGGCGCCCCGCATTGCCGAACGCGTCGGACGCGGGCGTTTCCGCTTCCCTGCGCAGCGCCGTTTTGCTCTCGCCGCCGATTTGGTTTACATAACTTTCATCCTCGACCTCATCCTCCAGCGGCATATACTTCGATCCATCCGGCCCGCCGAGATAGCGGCCATACTGGCGGCGCACCTGCTCGGCTCCGGCATTGGCCAGCGCGCGGGCCTCATCCGTGGCGGCGCTTTGATAATCCTGCTTATACGACAAAATGGAGTAGCCCGCCTCCGGCACCGCGGCCGCCAAACGCAGATCCGCATCGGAAAATGAGCCCAGCAACCCCGATGCACGCGCCTGCTTCAAAAAATCTTCATAGCTGTGCATTTTGTTCCCCTTTCTGCGCGAGGGTCTCGCCGTCCCCGCTCTGTAGTTGACATAATATATACCGATACTGCTCATTCATCGAGATCAGATAGTCCAGTATCCGCTCGATCTTCTCCTCGCTGCTCTCGCTTCCGTCGAGTTCCGGCAGTGTTGGGAGGGCAAACGCGCTCACATCCGCCATGCTCAGCCCTCCTTTCGGCTGCCCGCCGCGTATTCGCGCCCGAGCGCCCACAGCTTCCAGTCGCTGCGCCCGCGCAGTCGCACGCGGAATTCCCCGCAGCGCCGCGGCACCAGTTCCACCGTTCTCACGCGGCGGCTTTGGCCCGCGATGCTCGTCATCTTCTCCCAAACGCCGCTGCCGTCATACTCCACCTCCGCCGTGAGCGCTCCTTCCGCACTCACGCGAAAATACAGCCGCGTCACCGCGTCATAGCCGCTGCCTGTCATGGGCGCCAGCTCGCATCCGCTTTCAAACACGCCCTCGCTCTCGCCGCCGGAGGCGCGCACGCGCCCGATCATCCACAGTCCACCATCCGCGCACAGCATGTACAATTCGCCGCCGCACCACGCAAAGTCCACGGCGCGGCTGTCATCCTCGCGGTGCCACAGGCCGTTTTGCGCATCGTACACCAAAAGGCTCCAGGCACTTCCCTCGCGGCAGGACACATAGTATTTGCGCCCGTCCGTTCCGGCCGCGGCGTCCTGCCTTCGTTCCGTTCCGAGCGCCGCATCGATCAGCCGCGGCACGCCACCGGCATAGGCGGCAAAGCCCGCGCGGGATTTGTAATACAGCGTTTGCCCCACCACGGCAAGGCTTTTCGCGCTGCCGGCTTCCACGCCCAGCGTTTGCGTATCGAACAACTGGAAATTGGCGCTTTTCGTGCCGTAAACACGGTAGATGTGATCTTCCTTAAAAAACAGCGGATACCCGCCATAGGCACACGCCGCCGTGAACGCGCCCGGCGAGCCCGCCTCCACCGACCAGCAGGCCGTGGCCGTTTGGTCGAAGTTATACCACACCTTCGGGTCTCCCAGATAGCTGCACCAGATCGCATTCCCCGCCACGCCCCACAAGCGGTTCGCGCACTGAAAACAATGTTCCAGCGCCGGCACCTCGCGCGAGACCGTCACGGTGCCGCTCTGCGTTTGCGGCGGGCAATACTCCTGCATCGTAAGTTCCGTGGCCTCCGGCCATGCGCCAAGCTCCGCCGTGATCGTCTGCAATTGCGTGCCGTCCACCGTGACCACGGCGATCTCCATGCTGTTCATACCTAAAATCAGGCTGCATCCCACCGGCACCGCCGTTTCCACGGCAAAGCTGTAATAGATCTCGCCCTGCGGGTTATAAAAGCAGTAATCGCCCACGGCCAGTCCCTCGCCTGCCTCATAACGCAGCGTGGCCGGAAGGGAAAAGCTCTCGTCGTAAAAATACAAATACGAACCATCGATCTCGCGGATGACCAGCGTTTTGTTGTTTTTGGCATCGTCGCAGCCGGAGATACGCACGGCCTCATTCGGCGCGAAGATGTTTTCCGCGTTGCAGCCGGGCATATACAGGCAGTTGCGCTCCGTGGAAAGCCCCGACGGCGAGGGCATGGACATCACCTCGCCCCAGCCGGAGGCGATGCTTGCCTCCAGCGCGCCGAACGTATCCGTTTGGGCGTTATAATACCGCTTGTCCGGCCAGATCACCACATAGCTTCCAAGACAGGAAAAGCGCTTCGGCCCCGTTGTGACCGTTCCCTTGGCCGCGCCGTTATAGTAAAACTGCGTGCCGCTCACCCAAAACAGCTTGTCCGCGCCGCCAAGGGCATAGGGATTTTCGATCTGGGCGCTTTTGCGCCGCGGCGGACGCGGAGACATAACGGGCCAGTGGTCACCCGTCATGTTCTCCATCGCCGTGATGGCGCCGTCCTTTGCGCCCAGCCGCCGGTCCAACCCGCCGAAGCTGTCCTGCCACACAAGCGTCTGTCCCGCGCCCTGCGCGGCATACGGAAGCGTCATAGCACACCTCCGCATATCGCGCGCACAGCCGCCGCCGCAAAGGCCGCGCCCAGCGTGCCCAGCAGCCACAAGATCGCCGTGAGCTTGGTGTTGATCACGGCATACTGCGTGTCATGGCGGGCAATATCCGCCGCATTTCGCGCCACATCGCGCCGCAGGGCCTCAAACTCCGCCCGCGTCACTTCCGCCGTCATCGTCGCTTCCGTCATCGTTCGTGTCCTCCTTGTCCGCGCCGCTCTCGCGGTTCATCACGGCGGCCAGTCCCGTGGCCACCGCCAGCGCCACCACGGCGCTGATGTCGATGCTGTCGATCACACCGGCGGCGTTAATGACCGCCGCCACCGCCACACCGACCGCCGTCTGGATAAACGTGCGCAGCGCACGTCGCACGCATTCATGGCAGCCCAGCCAATCGCGTATTTTCATTTTGCCGCCTCCCGTCACTCGATCGCCGCCCAGGTGAGCGGCCCACATTCGCCATCGGGGTCAAGCCCCTTCATTTTCTGATAGTCCTTCACATCATCCACCGTGGCGCTGTCATACACGCCCGTGAGCGCCAGCACAAAGCCATGCTGCACCAGCAATTCCTGCAAATATTTCACCTCTGCGCCCTTCGCGCCTTTTTTCAAAAGCGTGTGCTTCGGCCGCGCCGCGTCAAACATCCGTGCCCAGGTGTAGCGGTCGGCATTGCCGTTCGGCGCAAGGCCGATGGCCTCCTGAAAGCGCTCCGTGGCCGCCGTGGTATTGGGGCCAAAGCCGCCGTCGAGTCCCTTGGGGTCAAAGCCCCTGGCATACAAAAGCCCCTGCCACACCATCACATCGTCGCCGCTGTCACCCGCGCCGAGAGTGCTCGTGGCATAATAGGTGTTCGGCCCCCATGCGCCGTCCGCCGCCGTGCCCACGAGCTTCTGATGCTTTTTCAGCGCCGCCGCGCGGGTTTGCGGCCCCCATGCGCCATCCACCTGCGCGCCCGTAAAGCCCAGCCACTTCTGAAACTGCGCGATCGTTGCGTCCTTCACGGCCGCACTGCCGCCGCTCTCGGCCAGAGGCGTGGCGTAGCCATAGATATAGCCGCTGGTAAGTGCGCGGGAATTGCGCCGCGCCATGTTGCCGCCGTTTCCCTCGTAGTAATACACATTCGTCCCGTCCACGGCATACACCATGCCGGTGTGGTCGCGGGTTTTCCATGCGTTCGTGAATATGACCACATCGCCCGCCTTCGGCGTATAGGCCGCGCCGCTTTTGCCCTTGCGGTTGAGGCCATACCACGACCAGTGGAAGCAGCCCTTCGCCGCCGCGTCATCGGCCAGCGTGCCGCAGTTATAATGCGGCCACCGCCCCCACATCACGCTCCTGGCCTTCGCGCGGCTGCCCACCGCCTCATACACCGCCGTGGACACCATCATCGCGCACCATTCGCCGGGGTTCAGCCCACACACCACGCCCGGCCAGCTATAGTTCGCCGAGCCCTTGTTTTTCGCAAAATTCGCCACGTCGCGCGTGAGATAGCGCGCATCGCCGCTGGCTTTTTCGTAATAGCCGCCATGCTCGGTGTAATACCGAAAGGCGCTCACGATATCGCTCATCGTTGCCATGTTTTTTACTCCTTTCCCGGCTGTATCAAAACCGCAAACTGTGCCGCGCCCGAGGTGTTCGCACCGGTCACACGGGCATACAGCCGCTCATCGCCGACCTCCGGCAAAAACAGCCCGCGCCGTCCATAGCGGCCCTTCGTGCCCGGCTGAATATCCGCCGCACCCAGCAGCACCGCCGGCTTGCGCGCCGTGCCCAGCATAAGCACACAGTCCGCCGCCCCGAACACCTCGTCCACCTGGCACACCGCCGCCAGCACCGCCGCACCGCGCGGCAGCGTGATGCCCGCCACTGCTGTGTCATCATATGCCGCCGCGGCCGCTTTGGCCCAAACCGCCGGCCGATCCGCCGGTGCATAGCGCTCGGCATACCACGCCGCAAAGCCCGCCCACGCGCCGTTATAGGCCGCCATGGCGTTAGAATACTTCGTATACTCCGCGTTTGAAAAATCGATCATCGCCGCCAGATACATATGATAAAGCCGCTTCCAGCTCTCCGGCAGCAACAGCGCCCGCTCGCTACCTGTCGGTGCCGCGCCGTCGGATTCCGAGCGCAAGAACACCTCGCGCCATAGCTCCGCCTCCATGTCCTCGATCCACGCCGTTTTCTGCGCCATGGTATAGCCGTTTGGCTTTAGCGCATCCACCGCGCGTATCACTTCCTGCACCGTCATGCGCTCGCCTCCTGTTCCGGCGGCAGCGCCGCTTCCATGCGCTTGGCCTCCATGAGATTCTCCCTCGTCTGCGCCGCGCCGGGATAGTGAAGCTCCGCCATCTTGGTCCAGAACAAAATGCGCGTTTCCGTCTTCGCCGGGTCACCGAGAGCGCCGGCGGTATAATACGTCTGCATCTCCTCCCACATGGCGCTGCGGTCCACGGCCAGTGCCGCCGCCGTGTCGCAGGAGAACAAAAACGCATCGTTCCAAACCCACGCGCCCGTCTCATCCTGCTCTAAGAAGTCCCAGCGGTTCCACTGCTCATCGCGCAAATTGCCCTGTGCATCCACGCCCACGATGGGCCGCGGCTCATCGGCATACGCCAGTTCAAACTTGAACATCGCCTCGAACAGCCGCGCCCAGCACGCATTTTTCATCACGCGCTTCGACTGCATCCGTCCCGCCGCTTGATTGGCCGCGAACTGCTTGGCCACGCCCGACTGCGCCGTTTCATCACGGCGGCCCTGATACGAGTCCGTGATGCCGATGATGTCGCGCGCCTCCTGATACACATAGTCCAGATACGCCAGCGGCTGCTCGATGTCGCACTTGAGATCGTAAACGCCGATGTAGCCCTTGTCCGTCACATTTTTCAGCCGTATCACCTTCGCCACGCCCGTGTCCACGCGGATAGACGGGTCGGGCGGCAGCGTGATGTAGCTTCCGGCCGCAAGCAACTGGTCAATGATGCTCTTTTCGAGGCGGTTGATGGTGTTTTGCTGGTCGCGGATCTTATCGATGTCCGACTCGCCCAGCAGCCGCCCATACACGGACACGCTCTTTTGCAGCATCACCGGGTAAATATCCGGCTTGTACCACGGCACGCGGTTCGGCTCGCCCGTCACAGGGTCGGCCCCGGGTATGACCGTTCCGTCCGAGCGCATCTGCGGCAGCCAAAGCTCCTGCTCATCCTGCACGTTCAGATGCATCACGCCGCCGCACACAGGGCAGCGCCGTGTCCCGCCGCCCGTGCCATAGCCAGCGCTCTCCACCGCGCCGCACGCCTCGCACTCCATCAGCCGCCGCGCCTGACAGTCCTCCAGATCGCACAGCACCGTGTCGTTTACCCACGAGAACATGCCGACGCCGCCTGCGGCGTTTTTGTAGTATCCCACATACTGCGTCACCAGCTCCTCCGACGCGCTCACGCTCTCGCCCGCGCGCACATCCGGCTCCGACTCGCTCTCGCCCGCCAAGTCCACGCCGTAGCGGCGGCGAATAAATGCCTTCGTCTGCGGCAGCTTGATGATAAAATCATCCATCTCCCACAGATCGTCCGTCACACCCGGCTGCGGCGCCAACTGCTTCGGATGCAGCGCCGATACCACGCTCTCGCCCATGCCGCCACAGCCGGAGCGCTCGCTGTCCCATTCCACGACGAACATCCCGCCGCCCTGAATGGGCACGGTGCGTTCCATCTGGTCGTTGAGTATCTCCATCGGCAGCCGATCGAGCTTATTGCGCAGCATATCCTCGATCAAAACCGCCAGATGCTCATCCTTTCGCCGCAGCGCCGTGACCTTCGGCTGGGGGATGTTCGAATCCACCTGCGCCTCGATCAGCTCCGCCGCGATATTGCGCACATGGGGCGTGCGGCGCACCATATCGCCGTCGATGATCGTTTCGATGCTGTCGCGTCCTCGATAGATCGCCTCGCGCTCGTCCATATGAGAAAGCTCCGCGCTCCACGCCTCGTCGTAGCGCTCCAGCTTTTCCTGCCACTCGCGCAGCTTTTCGTTTTGTTTTTCTTTGGTTGACATAATACCTCCCACGTTCCTCCCGGACGCACCGCGCCGTTTGGCGGTGCGCCCCTGTCATTTTGGCCCTCCGGCCGATTTTTACAGCGTGCTGCCGCCGGACAGACCGCCGCCCAGAATGAAGCGCCAGTCCACAAAGCCCGCGGACAGTCGCGCATAGCCATCCCAGATGTTCTCGTCGTTTGCACCCAGACGGCTCGTGATCTCGCAGTCCACGCGGTCAAGCCACACAGCGCCGTCGCACTGCTCGTTGTAGGTGCTGTCCATCAAAAACCACGGCGCCGTGTTGGTCGTGCCGATGTAGTCGTTCAGATACGGCCACACCAGAACACGCATCGAACCGAACAGATAGTTGAAATCGTTGTGGTCGCTGCCGGGCACGTCGTAGGAGCCAAGCACCGCGAACACGCTCTTTTTCAGGCTCGCGATGTTCGGGATGATGAGCGTGTCGGGCTCAAGACCCATGGTCTCGCCGTTGTCGCCCTTAAAATTCTGCATGGCCGTCATGGCCGCGCCCAGCGCCTCCTCGGAAAAAGCGTCGGAGAAATAGTTCGACTGGTTCGCGCCCTTGACCTTGGCCGGGTGCGCCTTGGAAAACAGTCCCTGTCCGTCGGCGGCACCGCAGTCAAATTCAAAGCCGTTGATATTCACGCCGGTCTTGTTCTGGCTGGCCGAGCCAAGAAGATTGGCAAAGAAGCGCTCGCGCGTGCGGTAGAAGCTGTCCGTCAGCTTTTTCGCTCGCTTGGTCATCTCGCCGATCTTGTTGTCGTCGCACATCTCGCGCGAAATGGCGATCTGGCTTTTCCAAACCTGATTGACCAGCGTCTTGGGATAACCCCCCTCGAAGCCGTTCGTGGGGTGCGCGCCGTTTTCGCCCACCACCTGCCAGTCCGAAGCCGCCGTCACGGAGGTAAACGCCTCCGCCCAGTGCTCGCTTTTCACCTGGCGGAAAATTTTCGGGCCGATCTCCTTGGTTTTCCACGCCTCGGTCACATCCTCGATGCAGCTGGCGATGGGTGCCTGATACTTGCCGTACAGGCTGTCCAAACGGCCGCTGCCCTCAGCAATAACGATATTCGCCATATTCTCTCTCCTCCTTCATTAGTCCACAAATCGCACGCGGCAGAGATCGCCCGCCGCCGTGCCGTCCATGTCCACGATCTCCAGTTTCCCGCTGTCCGATGCGCCCGCGATGGTCAGCCCGTTCGCGGAAACGGCGCAGCGTGTGCCGGGCTTGACGGTTGCCGCAGCAGCAGCCAGCGGCGCTTCGAACACCACGCCCTCGTCGATGCGCACAACGGGAACAACGGCCTCCGCCGCCGCGCCCTTCTCCGCGCGCATACAGATATAGGTCGGGTTGGCCGATGCCGCGAGCTTGCCGCCCGTCATCGCCATCGCCGTGCCGATCTCAATGTCTCCGGCGGACGCCAGTTTGTAATACTCAAAAGGTCTGGGCTGTCCGTCGTCGTAGGAATAAGGCAGAAATGCCATGATCTTTCCCTCCTGTCACTGTCGTTGATAATTCTTGTATTTTCGATATTTCCGGCGGATCTCCGCATCCGTGATGCCGGGCTTGGAAAGCCGGTACTGCGCCGCCACCTCCGCCGGCACGGACAGATATTCGCCCGTTCCGCTGCCTCCGGCCAGCGCACTCATGTGCTGCCGCGAGGCCACGGATCGCGCCGTCTGCCGCGCCGAGCAGGCTGTTGCCCTGGCCATCAGCGCATCGTAGTGCGTCAGCTTATACGCCTGCACCATCGAAACGCCCTTTTGCACCAGCGCGTAAAACTCGCCGTATTCCGGCATCGCCATCAGGTCGCTCATGCTTTGGATCGATCCATCCATCTGCGCGATCTGCCGGATCTGCTCGTCCGCCACGATGCGCGCCCTTTCATCCTGCGTTCGCTCCCTTTCGGCGTGAAGCTGCTGCCGCAATTCGTCGCTTTGCCGCTGCTGTTCGGCCAGTTCCTGCTCGTTTTGACGGCGCAGTCTTTCCATCTGCTCCTCCGCCTTGCGGCGGGCCGCCGCGTATTTCGCGTTTTCCGCCGCGCTTTGTCCGACGCTCTCCGGCGCCGCTTCAGGGTGGGCGACGCCCTGTGTTTCGCCCGCATTCTCCGGCTCGGCGACGGCCGGAACGTTTACGCCTTCGCCGCTCGCGGCGGCGTTTTGCTCGTTCATGCTCATCCTCACTTTCCGCTTCTCAAATCCTTCCCGCGCACGGCCTTCGCCCTGCACATCCCGCCCGTCTTTCGCAGGGCGGGAACCTCCTGTGCGCCGCTGTTTCTCAGCTTCAGCGCCATTTCGCGTGTCTGCTTTTTCATGCTCTCACCTCCCTTGCCGTCCTCTGCGGACCGGCCGCAGCGAACCAACCTCTATCTCAACCGAAATGATCCGGCCGGCCCCAAAGCTTGATAAGGATGCGCCGCCCCTCCTCGTCGGCGTTTTCATAGTCCTCGCGCATATCCTTCGTCCAAACGCCCAACCGCTCCGGCGCGGGCGTTTCCGTCATGGCCTGCTGGCCGCGTATCCCATGGGCGATGGCCAGCGCCATCACCAGATCGTCATGTTCCCCGGCCATAGCCTCCGGCCGCCGATCGGCGTTATACTGAAAACACAGCATCTCGCCCAGCGTGGCCCCATCGCACACCAGCGTCGGGTCCTCACGGAAAGCCGCCACCAGCGTTGCAATGATCACAGGCCGCGTCCGGCTGGTCGTTTCAAAACCATACGCCTGCCGCAGCGCCCCCGCAAAATTGTCCGGCAGCTCCCGCACATACAGCTTCGGATACCCCATCATCGCCAGCATCTTCACCGGGTAGGTCGAGTAGTTCGTCTCCACGCCGATCAGCGCATCGTTATACCACCGTCCCAGACAATACATCTGCCGCGCATACTGATCCTCGTCGTACTGATGGCGCAAAACAGCCACCTGCGCGCCCGTCACATTGTCCAGAACCTGCCCCGTGAACCAGTCCGAGCCGGTACCGGCGGTGTCCCCGCCGATCACATAGGGCCGCCGCTCCTGCGGCGGGTCGTATACGCGGATGATGCCGTCCGTCTTTTCCACCCACCGTATATTCCGAAGCCGCGTGGGGTCGTCGCAAAGGTCATACTCAAATTCCCCCTGCATCACGCACGCCGGCGCATTGGCCCTGCGCTGCGCCACCTGTTCGTTGTTGAAAACGCTCTGCCCGCTGGTCAAAAACGCCTCGTCCGGACACGAGGGATACTCCTGCCGGAAAATGCGCTCATCGCCGCCGCAGTTGTTCTTGATACACCACCGCCGCCACATAAGCTGCTCATCGTCCAGTTCATACTGCCCGCGCAGCCGTTCCTCCTCCGGCGTCCACTGCGTCCCCGGCGCGGCCTTCATGCGATACTCCGGGTTTTCAAACCACGGGAAAAACAGCGGCTCAAAATCGCTCTCTCCGGCCACCGCCGCCTCCCACATCCGGTGAAATTCATCAAAGCCATTGGCCGTCGATTCCACGATCACCATACTGCCTCTCACCGCCGGCACCGCCTGCATGATGCCCACCCAGGTCGCCGCCTTGTCGCCGCGCCAAAAGGCAAATTCCGATGCATGAACATTCATCAGCGTGTCGCTTCGTCCGATGCCGTCGCCTCCGGCCGTGTTGCAGCGGATGCGGCTCATCAGCCCCGGATCGGCCGCCTTTTTGGTCGGGTCGCGCTCCGGATTTTCAAACACCAGCTCCCGCGCGTTGGAGTTTTTCGTCATCGGCCGCAAGTCCTCGGGCATCCGCTCGTAAAACAGCTTCGACATCTTAAACAGATTTGCGCTCGAGTCCTCCCGGTGCGCCACGATCAGCGAATTCACGTTTGGCTCCGTGGCCGTGCGCGCAAAGATCAGCGCCTCCGCCAGCGTGGAAAAGCCAAGCTGCCGCGCCTTCAAAACGATCACGCGCATGGGCCGTCCCGCCTCACTCTGCCGCCGCAGTGCCTCATACAGCCGCTCCTGCGCGCGGTTTAGCTTCAGCGGCACGATCTTGGCCTTTTTCGTGCGGATATAGAGATTGTCCTCGATAAACCGCCGTACATTGCGCACCTTCATCGTCTCGCCCTCACCGGCCTGTATACCGTGCAATCATCGCTCGCCGGACAGGGCCGCTTGCTTCCCGTATGCAATATGTACACGCACGCGCGCATCATCTCCCGCTCCTCGCCCACGTTCACCATGCACGAATAAGCGCAGTCTCTGCATTTTCTCGCCACCGCTCCATCATCCTTTCCCTCCATGCGCACCGCGCAATTATTGTCATTTTCTTCGTTGCATCCCGCAACTTGTTGCATACTATGCCACAGTGAAAAACTTTTTTCAACCCATATATTGCACTGCGCAACTTTTTATGGTAAAATATTTTTCGACATCAAAAAAGGAGCCGCCGATCATGGAATTTGAAAACATCCCCCTGCTGGCCCTGCGTCTGCGAAACGCCCGCCAGCTTCGCGGTCTTACCCTTGGCGAGCTGGCCGATAAGGTCGGTCTGAACAAATCCACCGTCCAGCGCTACGAAAAGGGCCACATCCAATCGCCCAAGCAGCCGGTCGTGCGCGCGCTGGCCACCGCACTGGATGTAAATTACGCCTGGCTTTGCGGCAAAAGCGAGTGCATCGAGCCGGTCGATGGCGATATGGAGATCGCCCGCTATCTTGAAATTTTGGAGAACAACCCCGATATGCGCAGCCTGTTCAAAACCATGGAGGACGCCGACCCTGCCGAGGTGCGCGCCGTGGTGGACTTTCTGCGTGTGATGCGAGGCGGCGGCCGTGACTGACGAATACTACATCCGCCGTCTGCCCTTTCCCAACCGCAGTGTCCACGCCGCCACCTACCCCAACGACGACGGCACGTTCGACATCTACATCAACACGCTCCTGTCCGAAGCCGAGCAGCAGCGCGCCTTGGAGCATGAGCTTCGTCACATCCGTCTCGGCCACTTCTATTCCGACGCGCCCTTGGCCGAAAAAGAAGCCGAGGCCGACGGTCTCACACCGCCACAGCCGCAGCAAAATCTTCGCCCCGTCCCGTGGTTCGATTCCCCGGAGGAACTCGCCGACTGGCTCGAAGCGCAATAAAAAACCGCACCGTCTTCCAAACTCGGAAAGCGGTGCGGTTTTGCTATTTTATTTTCCCGTGATGGTCAGATCACCGCTCGTGGTGGAAACCGTTATGGGCATCGTTTCGCCCACATAGCCCTGCCCCGTGTGGCTGCGGACATATTCGCCGCCGGAAAACTCCTCGCCGTTGCGGAAGTATTTCGGCTGCGTGCATTTGAAATTGCCGGACACCGTGCTGTAGTCCACATCGATCGGCACATACTCATCCAGCGCGATATCCACCTCGCCGCTCACCGTAACAACTTCCATCGCCTGCGGTGCCGCGCCGAACTCACTCACATCCACGCTCACATTTCCACTGGTGCTCTCCACCGTCAGCAAAGATCCGATCTTCCCGCTCACATGGATCGTTCCGGACACGCTGCCGAGCGTAACATGATCCGCCGTCCGCATCCCGTCGCACTCGATCTCTATGCCGCCGCTGGTCGTGTGCGCCTCGATCTGCTCCGCGCCGCCGGAAAAGACCGCCGCGCCGCTGCCGGTGCTGATGGACACACCCACGCACTCCATCGCCGTCAGCGCCACATCGCCCGAGATCGTCTCCGCCGTCAGGAAATTGGGATGGATGCCCTCCGCCGTCAAATCGGCACTCATGCCGTCAAACGAAAGCTCCGTCAGCTCTATCGCCACGCTCTCCGGCAGCTGCACCCTCAAATTCTTTGGCTCAAGCGGCCCCAAGTCAAGCTGCATCGTCCGATAGTCCTGAATATACAGCACGCCATCATCCACGCACCAGCGCAGCGAGCGTTCCTGCTTCTGCGGCCCCTCGCCGAAGCCGATGTAGTCCTGATCCCATACCACCAGCTCCACCTGTCCGCTCGTCCACGAGATCGCCAGCTGGTTCACCGCCGTGGCCGCGGGGTCTACGGTGTAGAATCCATCCTCCGACCAAACATCGCTCCAATTCATCCCGTCCCACTCCCGGTCGTCCCGCACGCCCGTGATCACCGTCTCCACCGCGTCGCCCACGTTCAATGCGCTGCGCATCATGCCGCGTATCACCTTCGACAGTATCATCACCACCGGCACAAGCACCACAACCACGAGTATCCAGATCAAAATCCGTCCCCAGCGGCGCTTGTTCGTCCTTTTTCCCTCGGCCGTTTCCTCCTCCGGCAGCCGCACCGGCTCCGTCTCGCCGGCCTCGCGCCGGGCCGTTTCCAGGCGTGCAGCGGCCTCGTCCTCGGTCAGTCCGTCCTCGAGCATATCGTCAAACATCTCGCTGTAATAATCCAGCTGCGACTGCCGCTCCTGCGCGTCAAGGCCACCCATCAGCCGTTCCAGCGATGCAAGATATTCCTGCTTCGTCATGGCTTCGCCTCCTCAATAAAATCATGCATGGCCACGATCTCCGGCCAGTTTTTCAAAAAATCCGCCGCCTGCTGCCGGCCCGCCGGGGTGATGCGGTAAAAACGCCGCAGCCGCCCGTTATGTTCCACGGAATACGCCTGCAAGCAGCCCGATGTCTCCAGCCGCCGCAAGATCGGATACAGCGTCGATTCCGAAACCGCCACGCAGCCGGAAAGCTCCTTCACGATCTGATACCCATACGAATCGCCGCGGCACAGCGCCGCCAGCACACAGTTTTCCAAAAGCCCCCGCTTCATCTGTGGGTCAAGCATAGCCATACCCCCTTTCGCCATATACTATACAACGCATAGTATCATCTGTCAAGCAGTATATGTAAAAATCCGCCGACTGCCAATGCAATCGGCGGTACAAGTTGCGCACAAATTCCGTTCAAAAACAACTCATTCGCATTATTTTTGTATCACAATTAGATTTACCGGTCCCACTCATATGCGAGCTTTGGCCCTCCATCAAAGGTGATCAGACCGCAATATTCAAATCCTTCACGGACAAGGATGTGCTGCATGACTTTGTTCTCGTCCTGCGTGTCCACACGAATTGCTTCGATCCCATTCTCAATACAGAAATTTTTGACCAAGGCAATCGCCCTTTTAGACAAGCCCTTCCCTCTGGCATTCTGAGAAAATGCCATTCTATGCACAACAGCATAAGGCCGGTTCGTTTTCCATTCGCCATCGATCACGCGGTAGGCCGGCTCATCGCCAATGACGATACAGCAGTATCCGTAAATTTCATTCTCTTCTTCAAACACATAACCAATACCCGCTTTTATATCATCTTCAATCGTAGCAAGTGTTGGGTATCCCGGATGCCATTGCACAAATCCCATGGCGTTGTGGTATGCTCTCGCATCTTCGATACATTGATAAGACGTTTTTGCTTCATCCACTTTTGCTTTTCTTAATAACATGGTTTTTCTCCTTTTTCGAAAGGTGTTCATAAATTCAATATCACGGATGGAGTATTTTCATTGTGAACAGAAGATATTGACCATAGTTCGTTTGTTTGATATAGTCAACATACTGTAAGGATGATCCGATATATCGGACTTCCTCTATATTGTATTAACGATCCAATATATTGTCAACAGGGAGAACGCATGGATATTCAAAAAAATGTGGGAAAAAACATTAAAACCATTCGGGAGCAAAAGAAACTCACGTTAAACGCAGCGGCAGAATTAACCGGAGTCTCCCGAAGTATGCTTGCGCAAATTGAAAAAGGAGAAGTAAATCCCACGATCTCTATCCTTTGGAAAATCGCAAATGGGTATAAGGTATCGTTTACTTCGCTTGTTAAATACGACGCTCCTTCCCTTTTGATAAAATCCGAAGAAGTAGCCCCACTCATTGAAGAGGATGAAAAATATATAAATTACCCCGCTTTTCCGTTTCAGGAAGATAAACAGTTTGAAACGTATCGTATTGAAATAAGAGAAGGTGGATATTTGCAGGCGCAGCCCCATTTGGAGGGAGCCGAAGAATACATCACGGTTTTTGATGGTGAAGTTGAGATCATGGCTGATTCGGAAACATTTCGACTAAAAAGGGGCGATTCGTTGTGCTTTAAGGCAGATGTGCCCCATTCCTATAAAAACACAGGAGCAGCAACAGCATATTTAAGCATGATCATTTATTATTCAAAAAAATAAGATACCATTCAACGTAAAAAAACTCGGCACCTGCTTTTGGCAGGTGCCGAGTTTTCTTACCCTATGATACGCTTGAATTTTTGGCGTAAGTTTGGCGTAAATCCGCTTTTTCACATCCCAAAAATCAAGCAATTTCAAAGCCTTGCGGTGTATTTTAATACACGCCGCCCAAAGACCCGGCAGAATCTAAAGATTCTCTATGCCTTAATATATGCCGCCCTAAGACCCGGCAGAATCTTTTGTTAAAAAGATTCTCTATGTCTTAATACATGCCGCCCATGTCCGGCGCGGCAGGCGCGGCGGCAGGAGCCGGCTCCTTGATGTCGGTCACGAGGCTCTCGGTCGTCAGCACCATGGACGCCACGGACGCGGCATTTTCCAGCGCGCTGCGGCAGACCTTGGTCGGATCAACGATGCCCGCGGCGATCATGTCGCCATATTCCTCGGTGGCGGCGTTGAAGCCGAAGGTCGCGACTTCGCTCGAGCCGACCTTGTCGAGGATAACGGCGCCCTGCAGGCCCGCATTCGCGGCGATCTGCATGATGGGAGCCTCCAGCGCCTTGGCGATGGCCTTCGCGCCGGTCTTTTCGTCGCCCTCAAGGGTCTCGGCCAGCTTCGCAGCGGCCTTGGAGGCCTGCACATACGCCGTGCCACCGCCGGCCACGATGCCCTCTTCCACAGCCGCGCGGGTCGCGTTGAGCGCGTCCTCGATGCGCAGCTTCTTTTCCTTCATCTCGGTCTCAGTAGCCGCGCCAACCTTGATAACGGCCACGCCGCCGGCCAGCTTCGCCAGACGCTCGTTCAGCTTTTCCTTGTCGTAATCGCTGGTGGTCGTCTCGATGGCGTTGCGGATCTGATGCACGCGGTCGGCGATGTCCTGGCTGTTGCCGCGGCCATCGACGATGATGGTGTTCTCCTTGGTCACCTTGACCTGACGGGCGGAGCCGAGCATCTCGACCGTCGCGTCCTTCAGCTCCATGCCGAGATCGGAGGAGATCACCTGGCCGCCGGTCAAAATGGCGATATCCTGCAGCATCTCCTTGCGGCGGTCGCCGAAGCCGGGGGCCTTCACGCAAACGCAGGTGAACGTGCCGCGCAGCTTGTTGAGGATGATGGTGGCCAGTGCCTCGCCCTCGATGTCCTCGGCGATGATCAGCAGCTTCTTGCCGGCCTGCACGACCTGCTCCAGGCAGGGCAGGATGTCCTGAATGTTGGAGATCTTCTTATCGGTGATGAAGATGAACGGCTCGTCCAGAACGGCTTCCATCTTGTCGGAATCGGTGACCATATACGGCGTCACATAGCCGCGGTCGAACTGCATACCCTCAACGACCTCGGAATAGGTCTCGGCGGTCTTGGATTCCTCCACGGTGATCACACCGGCCTGGCTGACCTTCTCCATGGCCTCGGCGATCAGCTCGCCGATCTTCTCGTCGCCGCTGGAAACCGCGCCCACGCGGGCGATGTCGCCGGTGCCGGAAACGGGCTGGCTGTTCTCGCGGATGGCGGCCACGGCAGCCTCGGTGGCCTTGGCAATGCCGCGCTTCATGACCATGGGGTTGGCGCCCGCGGCCACGTTCTTCAGGCCCTCGCGGATGATCGCCTGGGCCAGGATGGTAGCGGAGGTGGTGCCGTCGCCGGCCACGTCGTTTGTCTTGGTGGAGACTTCCTTGATCATCTGCGCGCCCATGTTTTCAAACGCGTCTTCCAGCTCGATCTCCTTGGCGATGGTCACGCCGTCGTTCGTCACCAGCGGAGCGCCGAACTTCTTGTCCAGCACCACGTTGCGGCCCTTGGGGCCCAGGGTGA
>CAYLSA010000026.1:0-19475 GCA_964386575.1 uncultured Oscillospiraceae bacterium
CCTCGCGGGCGATGGCGGCCAGAACGTCGGAATACCAGCGGTCGGCAAAGCGGAAATTGAGGAAGCCGGGGCCGGCACATTCCACGGCTTCAAACCAGCTGTCGTCAAGCTGGGCCTTGGAAACGACGGTTTCGGCGATGGCACGCGGCGCGCTGTGCAGCGCCTTGGCTCCGGCCATGGCATGGTTGGAGGCCAGGTCGCCGTTCTGGGCGTTTTTGCTGCGGTCCACGCTGCCGCTCACATCCGCCAGCGCGGGTTCCGCGGCGGTGATGATGGAGCGGATCTGCTGTTTTGCCAGTTCGTAAAGATCAGACATGATTCACATTCTCTTTCACATGGATTTTGAATTGGTTGCGGCCGACGAAATTATGCTCGAAGTTGATCTCGTAGTCCAGCTCCAAGCTGCCGCCGTGTTCGTTCATATCGCTTTTGAGCGTGCGGGTATCCACGCCCATGGTGGCGCTGCCGTAGGGCGTGTCGTACAGGAAAACGTGCTGCTTGCCGGGCTGGAAGAGCATCTGGGAGTTCAGCGTGCCCTCGCGGCTCATGACCACGCCCATGGGGCTGATGGTGAAGGTGGTTTTGGTGCCCTCAAGCCCCGTCAGATCGGATTCGTGGTAGCTGAAGCGGCATTCGCCGTTTTCAAAGCCGTATTTTCCGGCCGTTACCAGCTCCACACGGTCGGTATCGCCATGGGGGTCCTTCTGGGTGCCGGTGATCGAAATAATTACATCTTTCATATTCATACCAAGTATCATATAATAAAATATCCCGTAAAACAAGACCGTTTTGACTAGCAATGTGTTACAAATATGATATAATAGAAACAAAGCCGGACCCACCCGCGCGTCCGGATGAGCGATTTTATTGGCAAGGAGGCGGGCTATATGACCATTGAACTGACCGATAAGGAATTCAGACGCCTGCTGGACATGGTGTATATCGGCAACTGGATCCTAAACTCCGCGCGCGGCGATGACCGCTTTGAGGACTATGATCTGTTGCAGGAAAAGCTGTTCGCGCTGTGCTCGAAGTGCGGGATGAACGCGCTGGCCGAGCATTGGTACGGCCATGTGATGCCCTCGAAGGCCTATGAGGAGGGCGGCATCCACGAAGCCATCGCGGATTATGAGGACGCGGTATTTTTCGACATTCTGGCCGAGGAGCTGGCCCGCCGCGATATGGAGCAGGAGGGCATCAGCCCCGACGATGAGACCGAGCTGAACGCCCGCATCGACGGCTACTTCTCCGAGTTTGAGCAGCACGGCATCGACAACATCGAGGTCGGCTCGGAATAACGGAAACCATGGGCAGGGCGGCGCGGCTTCGGTCGTGCCGCTGTTTTTGCGACAGGAGGACGCAATGGAGCTTATCCAAACCATCGACTGGGCGCTTTTGCACGCCCTGCGCGAGACGATGCAGTGCGCCGCGCTCGATGCGATCATGCCGCTCATCACGCATCTTGGCAGCGGCGGTGCGGTGTGGCTTTTGGCGGCGGCGGTGCTGCTGCTTTCAAAGAAATACCGGCGCTGGGGTCTGGCGCTGCTGGGCGCGCTTGCGGCGGGTGTGCTGGTCGGCAATTTGGCGCTCAAGCCCCTCGCGGCACGCGCGCGGCCCTGTTGGCTGGAAGCGGTGGAGCTTCTGATCGCCATGCCGGGTGACTATTCCTTTCCCTCCGGCCACACGCTCTCGTCTGCCATCGCGGCTACGGTGCTAACGGCGGCGGACCGGCGCTTCGGCTGGGCGGCCATCCCGCTGGCGGCGGTCATCGCCGTTTCGCGGCTGTATTTGTTTGTGCATTTTCCGTCCGATGTTCTGGCGGGCGCGCTGCTCGGCGTAGGCATCGGACTGGGGGCGGCGGCGCTTTGCCGCAAAATATCGCCCCGCGCAAAAGAATGACCGCCTCAAGGCGGCAATATGAGCCTGACGGCATGGTTCCGTCAGGCTCACAACATTGTCATTATATAACAGAAACAAGATGTGCGTCAAGGCTAAAACGCGTCAAAATCGCAATTTCAGAGCCCTGCACAGAGGGCGCTTTTGTTTTTCGGTCATTCCGCCGCTTGTATTGGGAGACGATCTGTGTTAATCTTTAGACACAGAAAGGATGAGTCCAATGACCTGATCGGTTCCCTCAGGCGATAGGGTTCCTGAGGAAGATGGCGCGGATGACGCAGCGAAAACCCCTCGAGCGAGAACCGTCTTTTACGGCTACCACCGCACAAGCGGTGTTTTGATACAGCGAGGGACACAGTTCGATCGGCGATATCACCGGCGCCATGAATCTGCAGAAAGAGAGGTAACCATGGATGTTAGATAATAAGAGCGCAAGGTAGCCCTTGGCTGTCGGATGACACGGACGGCCAAGGGCTATCTTTTTTTTACCCTTTTTGCCGGTGGGACTTGACTTCAAGCCGCCTTTAAGGTCTATACTGGGCTAAAATCCCGCCGCGTCCAAAGGGCGGGAAGCCGCGGCGATCGGGCCGCGATTATCAGGAGGATTTTATGAAAAAGGTTTTGATCCTGGGCGGCAGCCCGCGAAAGGGCGGCAACTCCGATATTCTATGCGATGAATTTGCCCGCGGCGCGCGCGAGGCCGGCCATGAGGTGGAGAAGCTGCGCGTGGCGGAAAAGCAGGTCGCGCCCTGCCGCGCGTGCTACGCCTGCCGCGAAAGCGGCGTTTGCGTTATCCGAGACGATATGGCGGAGGTTTTGCAGAAGATGATCGATGCGGATGTGCTTGTTTTGGCAAGCCCCGTGTATTTCTACTCCATTTCCGCGCAGCTCAAGGCCGTCATCGACCGCACGGTCGCCCGCTGGCTTGAGGTGAAGGACAAGGAATTTTACTACATTACCACCATGGCGGATGAGGAGGAAGCCTCCGCCGAGGCCACGCTTGCCTGCCTGCGCGGTTATGCCGACTGCGTGGAAGGTGCGGTGGAAAAGGGTGTTGTGATCGGCTGCGGCGTGTATGAGCCGGGCACGGTGAAGCAAACGGAGGCCATGCAGAAGGCCTATGAGATGGGCCGCGGCGTATAAATTTGATCGGAAAATAAGACATCCCTCCGGCCGAATGGTCGGAGGGACGCTTTGTTATTGGGCTTTACGCGGCAGGGTCTGCGCTGGGTTCGCCGCTTGCGGCGGGCAGCGTTACATCTTCGTTAAAGGTGCCGATGCCGCCGGCGGCCACGAATTCCTCCCAGGTGGAGGCGTTATAGCCGGAGTCGGAGAAGAACATATCCCATGGCGGGCTGTTCAGATCGACCTCGTCCCAGCTCTCCAGCGCGTCAAGGGTGGCGCGGATGCCGTCGGGATCGGGGCTGCGCGCCACGAAGGCCTCGGCCAGCCATTCTTTATAGCTTTCAAAGCTGACCTCCGCCGCGTCATTTCCGCAGGCGCACAGCAGCACGCACAACGCCGCCGCGCACAGCAGCAGGATACAGGCTCTTTTCATGCTCTGTTACCCATCAGGCGCCGAGCAGCTCCATCACGTCCTCAGGCCGGACGAACAGCTCGCCGTCAAATTCCGCCACGGCGAGACCGCCGTTTGCCGGAGTGATGACGATCTCGCCCTCGTAGGAGCCGGCCTCGATGGCGGTCTGCACGCCGTTTACGGTCATGACCGCGCCTTCAATGGCGGAGCTGTCGTCGATGGTGAGTTTGGCAAGATAGCTCGTGCCGGTCACGGTCCAAACCGCGCCGTTTTCAAGCGTGAGGTAAACGGGGTTGTTCACGGCGGGGGCGGCGGTGTTCTTCACGCGGCCCATGCCAAGATGCGCGTCCAGCGTGGAATCGGCTTCGATGACCGTGCCGCCGGGCAGAACGTTGCCCTCGGCGTCCACATGGTTGGCCCATGCGGAGGAGATCACGCCCGTGATGGACGAGGCATCAAAGGTCACGTCCACAGCCTGATACGCCTGCCAAACGGCGTTGTAAACATCGCCGGTCACATCCACATCGCGGAACAGGGCGGTGGACGTCTGCTCCGGCTCATACTCGACCATCACAGGCTCGGCATCGGGATTGGCGGCCAGGAAGCTTTCGCGGTCGGCCTCCGTCACGCCGGTGGTGGTGCCGTCCGCCAGCTCATAGACGTAGTAGGTCGTGGGCGGGAAGCCCTCCTGATAGCTATCCTGCACCATGGTGCCGAGAAGGCACTCGACCTGGGAGAAGTCGGATTCGACCTCGGGCACCTGAAGAGCCTCGTAGTTAAGGCCGCAGTCGTCGCTGGTCATGAGCTGAAGCAGCACGCCGCCCTCGCCCACGGTGAGATCGGTGCCGTCCACGACCAGATCGCAGTAGCAGCCGTCCGTGTCAAGATCGCTGTAGCACTTCATCATAAACAGCGCCTGTTCGGCGTACATGCTGCCATCGATCATCTCCACCAGACCGCCCGCGTTTTTGTGCCACATGATGCCGATGCGGTCGGAGTAGCAGAGGTTGTTTTCCATGTAAGCGCTCGAATCGCTCGTGGAAAGGATGATGACATAGTCCGTGCCGTAAAGCTCGCTGTCGTAGTAGAAGTTGTGGAAGCCGGAATCGCAGTAGGAAACATAGCCGGAGTTATAGTTGGCGGAATCGCCCAGCGTGAAGCCGTAGGTCACGCCCTCCACGGTTTTGGTGGCGGTGTATTCCTTGTCCTCCTCGGCCACTTCCAGCCAGCCGATGCCGGCCAGCACGTTGCGGGTCGTCAACTGCACTTCGGAGCCGGAGTCCGTGGAAAGAGGGGCCCAGCTGCCGGAAACGATCACGCTGTCCTCATAGTCCACGACGGAATTGCCCACGGCGTTCGTCACGCGCATGGAACCGGCCAGACCCAGCGCAAAGGGCGAAGCGCGGCGGAAGGTCTTGGGGTTCTGCTCGCCGTAGATCACGCTGTCTTTCACAAGCAGCGTGCTGTTGCCCGCGGCGGAGATGCCGTCGGCCTTGCCGACGTTCCAGATGACCACGTTATCCACGGTCAGGTCGGTGCTTTCGCCCACGGAGATGGCCGTGCCGGCCTCGGCCAGCTCGATGCGGCCGTCGGAAACGGTCACGGCGTTCGCGCCGGGCTCGGCGCTGGCATAGATGCCGGTGATGTTTTTGTTCTCGGCGCTGATATTGAAATCGGACACGCCGCGACCGGTCACGCGGCCATCAAAATACTCCGCGTCGGTGCGGATGCCGGCGGAAGAAATGTCCACGGCGGCGGTCACTTCGCCGCTGGCCTCGCCGGAGGCGGCAAACGCGCCCAGACTCAAGCACAGGCACGCAGCCACAGCCAGCGCGAGAAGCTTGCTTGTTTTCTTCATAATACTTTCTCCTTTCGGGTTTTGCGTTTTACAGATAGAAAATTTCGCCGCGGATCTGCTTTGCCACGGAGCGCCCACATTCGCGCCCGAGGCACACGGCCATGCCGATGGAAACGCCCAGCATGGGGGTGAAGTAGTCGCGGCCGAAGCGCCCGCTGGTGGTGTTGCCGGAGGCAAACAGACCCGGAATGGGTTTCCAATCCGGCCCGAGAACGCGCTGCTCGCCGTCCGTCCACAGTCCGCCCACCGTGACCATGTAGTTGCCGATGCCGGCCTGCTTGTCGATGACCTGCACGAAATACGGGCCGTTGTCGAGCGGGAACATCACGGCCGGATCGCGGCCGAACTCGTCGTCGCGTCCCGCGTGCGCCATCTCGTTGTATTTCTCCCAGCTTTGCAGGATATTCGCCTTCACGCGCTCGTCGATGTCGGGGATGTAGCTGAGACATTCCTCGATCGTATCGCCCGCGTAGGTCAGCATATTATAGCCGCCCATTTCGCCGGAGCTGATGTCCGCGCCCTGGCCGCGGTTGGCGTAGGCCTCGTCCATCTTGGTGCGGATCGAGTCGAGCGTGCTGCCGGAGGGGTCGGTGGAGCCGTGCGCCGGGGCCACATACTGCATCGTTTCCGGCAGATTGTTATCGTAAATGCAATACATACGCTCGCGGTTGGTAAAGAGCATGGGGAAGCAGCGATGCTCGAGCGTGCCCCAGAATTCGTTCATGAAGCGCTTGCCCTGCCAGTCGAGCCATATGCCCTGCGGATGGCCCGGACAGGCTGTGAGACCCGGGTTGCCCGTCAGCCAGGGCTGGCGGCCGTCCATCGTGGGAACGCCGCATTGCTCGTGTTGCGCACCGGCCCAAACCGCCATGGCGATGCCGGAGCCGTCGCGGTCGGCGCCCATTTGGCCCAGCTCGTCCTGTTCCTGCATCTGCGCCACAAGATCGGCCAGCATATCGCCGGTCATGCTCTCGTTGGAGCCGAAGCCGCCGGTGGAGATTATCACATAATCCGCTTGGATGCGGAAATATTCTTCTGTTTCGTTGTTGAAGATCACCGCGCCCTTGACCGCGCCATCGGAATCGGTCACAAGATGCTCGGCGTGGCAGTTGAAGAAATACTCCGCGCCCTGCTCCATGCAGAAGGCCTTGTTCAGCTTATACACGGTGCCCTGTTCGGGATGCAGTGTGGGCGCCCAGAATTTCAGACCGCCGATCTCCCCAAGCACATGGGGCCGGACTTCCTCGTTGTTGTGCGACCAGAATTTCACCTGCCACGACTGTTTCTGTGCGTCGGTGCAGCGGCTGATGTGCCAGTCGAGACTCTCGCCGCCGTTTTGGGCGAATTTCATCACGAGCTCGGGGTTGGCATAGTTGTTGCAGTTGAGCATCCAGTTGTTATAAAACTCGATGGGATCGACCTCGGGCGCGCCCCAATATTCCCGGCAGAACTTCGAGTTGATGACGCCCTCGTCGCCGCCGCGCAGCTCATAGCCCGCCTCGGTCTGCGCCTCGACCACCATGACCTTATAGCCCTGCTCGCAAAGCTCCAAGCAAGCCGCGTTGCCCGCGTAGCCGCCGCCGATGATGAGCACCTGGGTCTCATATTCTTCTTTTATCTTGCGCTCCGGAATGGGGTCCGGCGCGGTTTTCCAGTCGTCGACCTGCCAGATGAGATGGTTTTCGTTTTTCTCCTGGGCAAAGCTGAAGCCGCCGGGGCCGCCGGATGCACCGCCGGGACCGCCGGAGGCTCCGCCGGGCTCGCCGCTTGAGGCGAATACGGGAACGCCCAGAACGGCCGCAGCCGCTGCGCCTACACCCAGCGCGCCCGCGCCTTTGAGAAATTGCCGTCTTGTGATGTCCTTGCCGCTCATGTTCGGTCTCTCCTTTCTAAAAAAGCCCCCGTATGGAACCATACGGGGGCCGCTGTTAAACGTTATTCTGGATCGCTAAGCAGCTGAGCGATCAGTGCGCGTCGTACCAGGCGTCAAGGTCGATGCCGAAGCTCTCGTACTCCTCGCGGGTGGGGCCGTAGTTGCCGTCGTCGAAGCTCCACTCATCATACGCCTTGGGCAGGAAGATCTCCATGTCGGAGCGCAGACGGTCGTGGCTGAACTCCTTGTACTGCGGAGAGGAGAGATAGTCGTGCTTGGAGGAGATCTGAGCGCCGCTTTCGCCCTTCCACTCCTGCTGATCGCTGGTCTTGTTGTCGATGCGGGCATATTCAGCCGCTTCATCGGAAGAACCGCCAGGCTCGCCGCTGCCGCCGCCGGGAGCGCCGGGGCCGCCCATGCCGCCGGAGGTCTTGCCGCCAAGCGTCAGATAGAAGCCGCCCATGAAGTCCGTGAACATATGCAGATGCCACATCTTCCACTCGCCGTCTTCCTTCACGAAGTCAACGCCGTAGGCTTCCCAGATGGTGTTGCCGGTGGAGCCGGACTCGGCGATCATGCCGGGGGAGTACCAGAAGCACTTCGCGGTCTGGCCGTCCTCGGCCACTTCGATGATGGCCGTGGTGGTCACGTGCAGAAGCAGCTGGCCGACGCCGCCGTAGACTTCGAGGATCTCTTCATCGGTCCAGCCCTCGATGTCGATATCGTTCTGGGCGCAGTAGTTCTTCGCCGTGGCGAGCCAGGAGGTATCGTGGCCCTCAACATAGGCTTCCCAGATGGAGTCGTAGCCGACATAGAAGCCCTGGTTCTGGCCGAAGGACGCGGTGGCGCGGTTTTCCGGCTCGTTGACCCAGATCTCTTCCATCTCTTCACGATGCAGGCCGTAGCAGTGATACATGACGTGCCAGCTCATGATGTTCTGGATCTCCTGCTGATCGCAGGCCTTCTGCGCCATGGCGGCGACTTCCTCAAGGTCGACATCGCTCTTGGCGAGGGCGCCGATGCCGAGGCTCATGACCATCGCGGCGATGCACACGAGGCTGAGGAGAATGCGGATGGTTTTTTTCATTGGGAGTGCTCCTTCCTTTTATTGCGTTTTACGCTTTGTCTGCATTTTAGCAAAGCAGAATTAAAAATGCCTGTAAAAATGCGATGCGCTGTAAAAATCAAGGAAGAATTAATCCGCCGGTGGTAAGATTTTTGTGGAATCTGCCGGAATGAGTCTGACATCCGGCGGAACGTATGCTATAATGAGAAAAAGCGGAAAGGGGGCGAAGCGGGTGCGGATACTGGTCGTGGAGGATAATGCGCGGTTGGCGAAAACGCTGCGCGATCTTCTGGCGCATAACCACTATCTGGTGGACATCTGTCCGGATGGCGCGGAGGCGTTTGATCATGCCCGCAGCGGCATCCACGATCTGATCGTGCTGGATGTGATGCTGCCGGGGATGGATGGCTTCACCATCGCCCGCAGGCTGCGTGAGAGCGGCGTGGCCACCCCGATTTTAATGCTCACGGCGCGCAGCGAGGTTTCCGACCGCATCGAGGGCTTGCGCGCGGGCGCGGACTATTATCTCACGAAGCCGTTTTCCAATGATGAACTGCTGGCCTGTATGCGGGCGCTTTTGCGCCGCGACTGGCACGCGGAGGATACGCTCACCTTCGGCGATGTTTCGCTGGGCCTTTCCGGAGGCCAGCTTTTCCGCGCCGACCACACCACCCGCCTCAGCGCCCGCGAGCAGCAATTGATCGAAATGCTCATGCGCGCCGGTTCCGCCGGGGTATCGCGCGATCGCTTTCTGCGCACGGTGTGGGAGCCGGATGCTCCGCCGGAGGGCAATGTGCTGGATGTTTACATCGCATTTTTGCGCAAAAAGCTGAAATATCTGCGCTCGGGCGTTCGCATCGTGACGGTGCGGGGCGTGGGCTATCGACTGGAATACGAGGAGGGAACGCCATGATACTCAAGCAGCACCGGAAAAAGGTGTTTCTGATCCTGTTTGCCGTGCTGGCGGCCGTGAGCATCGCGGCGGCGGCGCTGGTATGCGTGACGCATGGCGGTATGCTGCGGGCGGAGAATATCTCGGAGCTGATGAACGCGCGCAACGAGCCGCCCGGCGGCATGATGAGCGGCCCTGCGTTTTATACCCCCGTGGCCACGCCGCATTTCACCTGCATACTGTCGTCCACCGGCGGCGTGAGCCTTTTCAGCGGCTATAATTTCCTGTCCGAGCGAGCCGATCTGTCCGAGATCGTCCATGCGGCGCTTGCCTGCGGGATGGAAACGGCGGTTTTGGAGCAATACGACCTGCGCTTTTCTATCAGCTCCTATTCCATGGATGCGCGGCTGGTGTCGTTTGTGGACACGTCCGCCGTGCGGCAGGAGATGACGCGGTATCTGCTGGGCGCGCTGGCGATCTTGCTGCCGGTTCTGGCGGCGGTGGCGCTGTTTTGCCGTTATCTTTCCGGGTGGCTGGTGCGGCCGGTGAAGAATATGATCGACGAGCAGCACCGCTTCATTGCCGGCGCCTCGCATGAACTGAAATCGCCGCTGGCCATCATCTCGTCGAACGCCCAGCTTCTGTCCGTTGCGCCGGACGAGGAAAAGGCCGCCCAATGGGCGCGGAACATCCAGCAGGAATGTCGCCGGATGAACGATCTGGTGCAGGGGCTGACGTATGTAACGCTGACCACCATGGAGCGGCGGCAGGAGCCGGAACGCGTGGATTTTTCCGACCTTTTGGAGGGCGAGCTTACGCGCTTTGAGGTTTTGGCCTTTGAAAAGGGGCTGGATTTTTCCGGCGATATCGAGCCGGATATCTTCCTTTCCGGCGACAAGGCACAGTGCTCGCGGCTGGTGGATATTTTGATGGATAACGCCATCAAATACTGCCGCGCGGGCGGGGCCATCGCCGTGAAGCTCACGCGCAGCGGCGGCACGATGCGCCTGTCCGTTTCCAGCGAGGGCGAGCCGCTCACAACGGAACAGAGCCAGAATGTGTTCATCCCGTTTTACCGCGTGGGGCAGGGAACGGGCTTCGGTCTCGGCCTTTCCATCGCGTGGGAAACGGTCTCATCCATGGACGGCACCATCCGTGCCGTGCCCGGACGCGACGGCAACACCTTCGTCACGGAGCTACCCTGCGAGGCGGCGCGATGAAGATACTGGTCGTGGAGGATGAAGTCCTGCTGGCCGAGGCACTGCGGGACGTGCTGGAAGGGCAGGGACTTGAGGTAGAGCTCGCGGCGGACGGAGTGCAGGCGCTTTCGCTTTGCGCTGCCGGACGCTACGATGCGATGATACTGGATGTGATGCTGCCGGGGCCGGATGGGTTTGCGGTGGCGGAAACGCTTAGAAAGCGCGGCGAGGGGCTTCCCATCCTGATGCTCACGGCGCGCGGCGAGGTATCCGACCGCATCGAGGGTCTGCGCGCGGGCGCGGATTATTATCTTACCAAGCCGTTTTCAAACGAGGAGCTGCTGGCCTGCCTGGGTGCGGTGATGCGGCGGCCGGATAATGTGGGCGATGGGCGGCTGCGCTTTGGCGATTTGGAGCTTGAGATGTTCTCGGGCCGTCTTTCGCGCGGCGAGCGCTCCGTGCAGCTTACGAGCCGGGAACTTGAGATATTGCGCATGATCGTTTCCGCGGGCGACGGCGGCGTGAAAAAGGAGCTTTTGTTCCTGAAAATCTGGGGCTACGATGCCGACTGCGAATCGAACGTTTTGGAGCAGTATATCTCATTTTTGCGCAAAAAACTGCGCTATCTTTCCAGCGGCGTGTCCATCGTGTCCGACCGCGGCAGCGGCTATCATATGGAGTATATAAAATAAACGAACACCCGTGTTTTTGCGTGCCTTTCGGGGCATACTGAACGCGGGTGATTTTTATGGATATGAAGCTTACGCGCGAGCAGTACGCGGCCCTTGTTAAGCGCCACTCCCCGCCGTCAAAGCTGGGGGCGGATGTGCTGCGGGCGTTTTTGGTGGGCGGCTTGATCTGCTGCGTGGGGCAGGGGCTCGGCGGGCTGTATCGGTCCGTCGCGGGGCTCGATGAGGAGCTGTCCGCCACGGCTGTGAGCGTTACGCTGATCGCGCTTTCCGCGCTGATGACGGGGCTTGGCTGGTATGACGATCTGGCGCGTTTTGCCGGCGCGGGCACGCTGGTGCCCATCACGGGCTTTGCAAACGCCGTGGTGTCGCCGGCGCTGGAATTCAAAACCGAGGGCTTCATCCTCGGCACGGCGGCGAAGCTGTTCACCATTGCCGGGCCTGTGATCGCCTTCGGCGTCGGAAGCAGCATTGTTTACGGCGTGGTGTATTGGGCGGTCGCGATGCTGCGATGACGGGAATATGATAAAAATCAGCCGGAGCGCATGGCACTCCGGCTGCTACATTGCTATGGCGCGCGCGTCCTCAGCGATCCCAGACGGTGCGCTTGTCGGCGTCCGTGATGGGGCGGATGGGGCGGCAGGGGTTGCCCACGGCCACCACATTATCCGGTATATCCTTCACGACCACGCTGCCGCCACCGATGACCACGTTGTTGCCGATGGTAACGCCCGGCATCACCTGCACGCCCGCGCCGATCCAAACGTTATCGCCCACCGTGATGGGGTAAGCGTATTCCAAACCCTGATTGCGGCGCTCGAAATCAATGGGATGCCCGGCGGTATGGAAGCCGCAGTCCGGTGCAACGAATACGTTGTCGCCAAACGTCACCGGCGCGCAGTCAAGGATGACCGTGTTGTGGTTGGCAAAGAAATTTTCGCCGATGGAGATGTTATAGCCGTAATCGCACCAAAACGGCGCCACGATGTTGAAACTGCCCTTGGTGCGGCCCAGCAGCGTTTGCATCAGCGCCCGCCGGCCCGCCTCGTCCGCCGGATGCAGGGCGTTATACTGCTGGCAAAGCGCCTTGGCTGTGTGCTGCTCGCCGATGAGTTCGGGATCGCGACCGGGCGTGTACATCCTCTGCGCGAGCATTTTTTCCTTTTCCGTCATGATTTATCCTCCGCGTTTTCAAAAGCCGCACGGCCAAATTGGTCGTGCGGCTTGGTTTGTTATTGGTTTTGGGCGTCAGGCGTTGTCCTGCGCCTCTTTTTCATACATGGCCTTTTGCAGCTCAAGATTCGCGAAACGCTCCTTGGCGGTCTGTTCGGCCTTGGCGAACAGCGCGTCCGCGCGGTCGGGGAAGGCGCGGGTCAGCGAGGAATAGCGCGCCTCGTTCATGATGAAGTCGCGGTAAGAGCCTGTGGGCGCCTTGCTGTCAAGCGTGAAGGGGTTCTTGCCCTCGGCCAGCAGCGCGGGGTTATAGCGGAACAGGTTCCAGTAGCCGCAGTCCACCGCCTTGCGCATCTCGGCCTGGCAGTTGGTCATGCCGCCGCGGATGGAGTGCATCTCGCAGGGAGCGTAGCCGATGATGAGCGAGGGGCCGGGATAGGCCTCGGCCTCGGCGATGGCTTTGAGCGCCTGCGCGGGGTTGGCACCCATGGCGATCTGGGCCACATAGATATAGCCGTAGGTCATGGCGATGCCGGCGAGACTCTTCTTCGCCAGCGCCTTACCGGCCGCGGCAAACTGGGCCACCTGGCCGATCTGGCTGGCCTTGGAGGCCTGGCCGCCGGTGTTGGAGTAGACCTCGGTGTCGAACACCATGACGTTGACATCCTCGCCCTGGGCGAGCACATGGTCAAGACCGCCGAAGCCGATATCGTAGGCCCAGCCGTCGCCGCCGAAGATCCAAACGGATTTCTTGCGCAGGTAGTCCTTCTTCTCCAAAATCTCCGCGCCCAGCGCGCAGGCGGGGCAGTTGCACCACTTGCCGCCGGCGGCTTTGTGCGCCCTGGCACCGGCCAGCAGCTTCTCGCGCGTCTCGGCGGGGATTGCGGCCGCCTTTTCGCTTTCGAAGAAGGCGAGCGTGTCGTCGATGGTGTTGACGTTTTCCTCGAGCGCCTTGACATACGCCTCGGTCGCCTCGCCGTTGAGCTTGCCGTCGTTGACGGTGTCGAGCCATTTCTGAGCCGCCTCACGCAGCTCGGCGCAGGCGTTCGATTCCAGCAGCGCGCGGGTCTTATCCACCAGACTCTCGCGGATGGCCTTCTGGCCCAGATACAGACCAAAGCCGTGCTCGGCGTTATCCTCGAACAGGCTGTTGGCCCAGGCGGGGCCGCGGCCTTCCTTGTTCACGGTATAGGGGCTGGTGGCCGCCGGGCCGCCCCAGATGGACGAGCAGCCGGTGGCGTTGGAGATATACATACGGTCGCCGCACACCTGCGTGATCAGGCGGGCATAGCTCGTTTCGGCGCAGCCGGCGCACGAGCCGGAGAACTCCAGCAGCGGCTGGGCAAACTGGCTGTCCTTGACCGTCATGCCGACAAGCTCCTTCTTCGGCGCGACCTTTTCGACCATGTAATCCCACACGGCCTCCTGCTCGCACTCCTCCTCGCGCGGCACCATCTGGATGGCACCCGTGGGGCATTCGCCGATGCAAACGCCGCAGCCCATGCAGTCGAGAGGGCTGACCGCCATGGTGAACTGATACTTGCCCTTGCCGGCGCCGGCCTTGAAGGGCGCGGCCTTGGCAGCCTCGGGCGCGGCGGAAAGCTCCTCGTCCGTCAGGGCGAAGGGGCGGATGGTCGCGTGCGGGCAGACAAAGGCGCACTTGTTGCACTGGATGCACTTTTCCGCATCCCAGCGCGGAACGGTCACGGCCACGCCGCGCTTTTCATATGCGGAAGCGCCCAGCTGGAACGTGCCGTCGGCATGATCGACGAAGGCGGAAACCGGCAGGCTGTCGCCGTCCATCTTGTCCACGGGCGTGAGGATATCACGCACCATCTTCACAAGCTCCGGCCGATCTCCGGCCACAGCGGCATCGGGCGTATCCTCGGCCTCGGCCCAGGAGGCGGGCACGTCGATCTTCACAAACGCATTCGCGCCCAGATCGATGGCCTTGTGGTTCATCTCGACGATGTCGAGACCCTTCTTGCTGTAGCTCTTGGTGGCGGCCTCTTTCATGTGCTGCACGGCTTCTTCGCCGGGCATGACCTTGGCCAGCGTGAAGAACGCGGACTGCAAAATGGTGTTGGTGCGCTTGCCCATGCCGATCTCCAGCGCCAGATCGATCGCGTCGATGGTGTAAAGCTGGATGTTGTTCCGGGCGATGTAGCGGCGGGAGGCGCCGTCGATGTGCTGCTCGAGCTCCTCGGGCTTCCACTGGCAGTTGATCAGATACACGCCGCCGGGCGCGACGTCCTGCACCATCTTGAAGCCCTTGTCCACATAGGACGGGTTGTGGCAGGCCACGAAATTGGCCTTGCCGATGTAGTACGGGCTCTTGATGGGCTTGTCGCCGAAGCGCAGGTGGCTGATGGTCACGCCGCCGGTCTTTTTCGAGTCGTACTGGAAATATGCCTGAACGTATTTGTCGGTGTAGTCGCCGATGATCTTGATGGAGTTTTTGTTCGCGCCAACGGTGCCGTCGCCGCCGAGACCCCAGAACTTGCACTTGATGGTGCCCTCGGGCTCGGTGTCGGGCGCGCTCTTTTCCTCAAGAGAAAGATTGGTCACGTCGTCCACGATGCCAACGGAGAACTGGCGCTTCGGCTCGTCCTTTCTCAGCTCGTCATACACGGCGAAAACGCTGGACGGCGGCGTGTCCTTCGAGCCGAGACCATAGCGGCCGCCGATGACGGTGACATCGGAACGACCGGCGTTGGCCAGCGCGAGCGCCACGTCCATATAAAGCGGCTCGCCCTGCGCGCCGGGTTCTTTCGTGCGGTCGAGAACGGCGAGCTTTTTGCAGCTGGCGGGGATGGCCTCGAGCAGACGGTCGGCCGCGAACGGACGATACAGACGCACCTTCACAAGGCCGACCTTCTCGCCGCGGGCCATGAGGTAGTCGATGACCTCCTCGGCCACGTCGCAGATCGAGCCCATGGCCACGATCACGCGCTCGGCCTCGGGATGGCCGTAGTAGTTGAACAGCTTATAGTCGGTGCCGAGGCGGTCGTTGATCTTCGCCATGCAGTCCTCCACGATGCCGGGCACGGCGTCGTAGTAGCGGTTGGAGGCCTCGCGGTTTTGGAAGAAGATGTCGCCGTTTTCGTGGCTGCCGCGCATCACGGGGCGCTCGGGATTGAGCGCGCGGGCGCGGAACGCCTCCACATCGGACATATCCAGAAGCTCGGCCAGATCTTTATAGTCCCACACCTCGATCTTCTGCAGCTCGTGGGAGGTGCGGAAGCCGTCGAAGAAGTTGATGAACGGCACGCGGCCCTTCAGCGCCGCCATATGCGCCACGGGGGACAGGTCCATGACCTCCTGCGGGTTCGTTTCCGCCAGCATGGCAAAGCCGGTCTGGCGGCAGGCGTAGATGTCGGAATGGTCGCCGAAGATCGAAAGCGCGTGCGTGGCCACGGCGCGCGCCGTGACATGGAACACCGCCGGCAGCAGCTCCGCCGAGATCTTGTACATATTGGGCACCATCAGCAACAGGCCCTGGCTGGCCGTGTAGGTGGTGGTGAGGGCGCCGGCGTTCAAGCTGCCGTGCACCGCGCCGGCCGCGCCGGACTCCGCCTGCATCTCCTGCACGCGAACGGTGGTGCCGAACAGGTTCTTCTGGCCCGCCGCCGACCACTGGTCCACATAGTCCGCCATGGGGCTCGACGGCGTGATGGGGTAGATGGCCGCGACCTCGGTGAAAGCATAGGACACATGAGCGGCGGCGTTGTTGCCGTCCATGGTCTTTCGGATTCGCTTCATGTTCACATCTCCTGTCGTAAATATTTCACTTTTTTTTGCGGTTGTCACACATTTTTGTGTTGTTATTATGCCACTATACGTTGTTATTCTACCACACCCATCTGCATATGTAAACAGCTTTCCGCGCAAATACAAGATGTATGGTTCGCAAAATTTCCCCTTGTGCCGCCGGGGTTTTTACGCTATAATAGTAGACTGCCAATAATATTGGGATAGAGATATTGACTCAGACAGGGACATATATCGTTCAAAGGAGGTCTGACTGTATGATACGAAAATCCAGCGAAAAGGGTCTCATTGACATCACGCCCGAAGTATTCACCAACATCGTGGGCGATGCTGCGTCGAAGTGCTTTGGCGTTAAGGGCATGGCCAGCCGCAAGGACGGCGGATGGCAGCTTCTGCGGCGCGAATCCATGGCCAAGGGCGTGAAGGTCTATTTCGCCGAAAGCGGCGGCGTTTCCGTGGAGCTTCACATTGTGGTCGACCACGGCGTGAATCTCTCGGCGCTTTCCGAGAGCATCATGAACGAGGTCAGCTATAAGGTCCATGCCGTCACCGGTGTGCCGGTCGAGCGGGTGGACGTTTACATCGACTCCATGGTTATGGACTGAGACTACTTGAACATTCGAGGTATAGTGCATTGAGAGAATATATAGACAGCGCAGCCTTTCGGAGCATGATCCTGTGCGCGGGCGATGCTTTGCAGGCAAATGAGCAGCGGCTCAACGAACTGAACGTGTTCCCCGTACCCGACGGCGACACCGGCACCAATATGCGTCTTACCATGACGGCGGCCTGCACCGATCTGCGCCGAAACGGCGTTACCACCGTTGGCCAGGCGGCCGACCGCGTGGCGTCGGCCCAGCTTCGCGGCGCGCGCGGCAACTCCGGCGTGATCACGAGCCTTCTGTTCCGCGGCCTTGCCAAGGGTCTGAAGGGCTTGGAGACCGCCTCTGCGGCGGAATTTGCCGTGGCACTGCAGGCCGGCGTGGATGCGGCGTACAAAGCCGTGATGAAGCCCGCGGAGGGCACCATCCTCACCGTCAGCCGCTTTGCGGCGGAGGCCGCCGTGGCCTTTGCCAAGGATTCGGCCGATGTGGAAGCCATGCTTCAGGCCGCCATCGACGCGGGCAACGAGGCGCTGGCCCAAACGGTCGAGCTAAACCCCGTTTTGAAAAAGGCCGGCGTGGTCGATGCCGGCGGCGCGGGGTATGTTGTGATCCTGCAGGCCATGCTCGATAATCTCCTTGGCCGCGTCACGGCCAGCGAAACGGCCAAGGCGGCGGGCGCCGCCCCCTCTAAGGACAAGGCCGATTTCTCTGCCTTCAGCGATGAGGACATCGAGTTTGGCTATTGCACGGAGTTCATCATCCGCAAGGAAAACGACCGCAGTGCCGATCTGCTGCGCGCGTATCTGGGCACGCTGGGCGACTGCGTGGTGGTGGTCGAGGACGACGAGATCATCAAGACCCACGCCCATGTGAACGAGCCGGGCCTTGCGCTGACCGAGGCGCTGAAATTCGGCTCCGTTTTGATGGTCAAGGTCGATAACCTCCACGAGCAGCACACCAGCATGGCCGAGGGCGTGGCCGCCGATGGCGAGAGCGAGGCCGAAGAGGGCGCGATCCCCGAGCCGGTGGCCGTGGAAAAGCCCATCGGCGTGGTGGCCGTTTGCGCGGGCGAGGGTCTGGAACAGCTTTTCCGCGATCTCGGCGCGGATGCGCTGGTGACCGGCGGGCAGACCATGAACCCGTCCACGGAGGATATTCTTCGCGCTGTCAACCGCACTCCGGCGGAGACCGTGTTCGTGTTCCCGAACAACAAAAACATCATCATGGCCGCCGAGCAGTGCATCCCGCTGACCGACCGGCGCGTGATCGTGATCCCCTCGAAAACCATTCCGCAGGGCGTGAGCGCGCTGATGAACTATGACCCCGAGGCCGATGTGGACTCGCTGCAGGAGGCCTTCACCGAGGCGCTCGCCACCGTTCACACCACGCAGGTCACCTATGCCGCGCGCGACTCGGATTTTGACGGCCACGACATCAAGGCCGGCGAATATCTCGCGCTGCTGGACGGCCAGCTGATCGACTCTACCAAGAGCAAGACCGCCGTTTTGCGCAAGCTGTGCCAGGCGTTCAAGCCGCTTGAGCCGGAGTTTATCAACGTCTACTACGGCGCGGATGTGCCCGAGAAGCAGGCCAAAGCCGCCGCCGCGGCCTTCACGGCCGAATTTGCGGACGCCGAGGTGAACCTCATCTACGGCGGCCAGCCCGTTTACTACTACATCATCAGCGTGGAATGATTCCCGCTTATAGCCAACGAGGGCGCTCCCCAAATCGGGAGCGCCCTCGCTGCGTTTATATTGATTTATCAGGATTCCTTGCGGCTGAGATTGGCCGTTTGCACAAAGCCCTGCATTCCCAGCAGCAGCGCCAGCGCCGCATAAGCCGCTGCCTGCGGCGAAAGGCCCATATCCGTCACGCAAAGCATGCACAGAAACAGTCCCGCATGGCAGAAAAAGATGCCGCAGAAGGGTTTCGGCTGGCCAAACTGATAGCCCGCCGTGTAGTAAAGGGCCAGCGTGGCCGCGCACAGAGCCAGAATTTCCGGCGCAAACTCCCACAGCACGGGATTGGCCGCGTTTTCGCGGTAGACCGTCACCATGAACATACAGCCGCACAGCACCAGCAGCACCGCCGCCACGCGCCGCGTTTTGACCTGACCGGGCGCATCCGCGTGGGCCGCGAGCAATATGGCGCTCACGCCGCCGAGGATCTCAAACACCGCCAGCGCCCGCTGCATGAGCGGCATTTCATACCGGCCCGCCGCAAACAGCAGCCAAAAGCCCGCCAGCGCCAGTAAGCCGCCAGCCACCCGGCCGATCAGCCGATACAGAAAGCTCTTTCCGACCAGCGCCTTATGGTCGCGCGCCGGCTCGTATTTGCGCAGCAGCACGCTCCAAACGGCGAGCGCCGCGAGCGTTCCCGCCAAGATCACGATGACCCATACGTTGATGCCCGCGCTGCGGTCGGCCAGACCCGTGGCCTCGTCGTATATCCGCATTCCCTGCAGCCAGCGCAGCATGAAGCCAAGGGCTCCCATGACCGCGGCAAAGCCGGTTATCTTATACGCCTGTGACTTCATAAGCGCCTCCGCATGAAAAATAGTTCATGTTATTTTATACCTGCGCCGCCGCTTCGTCAAGCCGCCGTGTCACGCGCGGTCGTGCCGCCGCAGGATATAGGCGCTCATTGCTGCGACCAGAAGCTCTGCCGCGAGCGGCGCCCACCATACGCCCTCGATGCCGAAGATCGCCGCGAGCGACAGCACCATGATGCTCTGCACGGCAAAGCCGCGTCCCGCCGTGATGCAAAGGGCGGGGGCGGGGCGTTCGCTGGCCGTGAGATAGCCGGCGCATACGAGATTGAAGCCCAAAACCAGATAGCTGAACGAAAAGCGCCGCAGGATATGCACCGTGGTGTCGCGGATGGCCATGGAGCCCGCGTCCAGAAACAGCGCCGCCA
>CAYLSA010000027.1:0-13882 GCA_964386575.1 uncultured Oscillospiraceae bacterium
CTTCTTCGCTTTGGACGGGAGCATACTCACTCAGCTCGAGCTCATAGCCGCTCGGTTCGATCGTTACCGCACCGGCCATGGATGACAGCGCAAACAGCATACATACCGCCAGCGCCAGGGATGCCAGTTTTTTCAGCATTTTCATCAGGGGGTCTCCTTCCAAAATATTTTTCCGGCTTTTATCCGATGTGTTTATTTTAAGGCAAACTAGCCAAAGATTCAAGTTTATCCAATCATTTCCTTGTAGAAATTGACGGGACATTTTCGCTCTTTTTCACAAACGCACCCCTTCCTTCGTACACAGGGAGTTGCGGTGCGGCGAAAGAGCGATTATAATACACACAGTGTGAGATATAGAGGAGGCATATCCATGAACTTTTCCCAGGCCATTCAAAGCGTTTTCCGCCAGTACACCGGCTTTCGCGGCCGCGCACGCCGCGCGGAATACTGGTACTTCATCCTGCTGTACGCCATCGTCACCGCCGTCATCAGCGCGCTGACGCAGATCCTGCATCTGAACCAGGGCACCCAGAACACGCTGACGACCATCTGGCAGCTCGCCGTTTTGCTGCCGCATCTGGCCGTGTGCGTGCGGCGGCTGCATGACATCGGCAAATCCGGCTGGGCCATACTGTTCGGGCTCATCCCGCTCGCCGGCCAGATCATTCTGCTGGTGTTCTATCTGCGCGACAGCCAGCCCGGCGAAAATGAGTACGGCGTCAGCGAGAAATACCCCAACGGCGTTCCCTTCACCCACGCCAGCGGCAGCGGCGACTACTACGCGCCCTACACCAACCACTCCCCCACCAGCCACACCGCGAGCTACCAGCCCCCGCAGTACCACGCGCCCAACGCAAACGCCAGCTTCTCCGACGATAATTTCGTCCAGCAGGATTACGACGCGGGCGACTCCCTCGGCGTGACCTGCCCGTTCTGCGGCGCAAAAAACGTGGCCCGCAGCCGCTTCTGCACAAGCTGCGGCGCGTCGTTTGACCAGTGAGCGCATAAAAAATCGCATAAAAGACCGCAAGCCCGTCCGTTTTTGGATGGGCTTGCATTTTTAATGGAAATTTAATATCCCTCTAAGATAAATCACAGGGCCCGTGTGCTATGCTGGCGCCATGGATAAAGGGGGATGAGACCATGCAGAGCATTGAGATATTCAACCGGGCTGTGATGCTGCTGTTTCTGCTTTGCTACAGCTATCAGTTTTTCTATCTGGCGGTGGCGCTGCTGCGAAAGGCAAGGCCCGCGCCGGAGGCGGAATGTACGCACCGGCTGGCCATACTGATCGCCGCGCGCAACGAGCAGCCCGTGATCGGCGCACTGCTTGACAGCATCGCTGCGCAAAGCTATCCGGCGGAGGCGATGTGCGCCAGCTGGCGCTTTCCGTGGGCGAGGTACTCATAGGACTATACGGCACGGTGTTCCTGCTTGGCGCGGTGACCACGGTAACGGAGTGGCGCTCCATCGGCTGCTCAAACGGCAAAAAAATATTCTACACCTTCACATTCCCGCTTTTCATGTTCACCTACATTCCCATCTGCGCGGCCTCGTTTTTCGCGCGGTGCGAGTGGAAGCCCATCCGGCACGACCGCTGTTTGACCCTGCGGCAGATACGTCCGGAATACGACCGCGAAAAAAGCGCATAAAAAAGGCGGCGTATCGCGTTTTGCGATACGCCGCCTTTCTTATTGCTTCGCTTAGGGAACAAGAACGATCTCGCCGGTATACTCACCGGGGACAGGCTCCGTCGCCACGCCGTCGACCGTCATCGTGCCGGTCACGGTGCAGCCGTCGCCGATGGTGAGACCGGAGAGCGTGGACTCGCCGGTCACGGTCCAGCTCGCACCGTCCGCCAAAGTCAGATACAGGCCGTGGGCCGTGTTATACTCGGCGTCGAGGCAATAGCTTTCAAAGCCCTCGGCCGCGCCAACGGCGTTCCAGTGGTCGCAGTCGTAGAAGTTCGCCGCGCCGGTGTAGGCCGCGTTTTCCAGCGTGACGTACATATCGCGCTGATAGTCCTCGTGGCTGATGCCGCCCTCGGCGCTCATGTCGCGCAGGGTGACGTGGATGCCGGGGTACTGCTCGCCGTCGGGCACGGCGTTCATGAACATGGTGTCGTTGTTATAAACGGACTGAAGGATGTAGCCCGTGCCTCTCTCGTCCGCGATCAGCTCGCTGTTTTCCACGGTCATATCCAGATTCGTGGACTTGACCAGGATCACGCTGCCGGCGGAATGGTCGATGTAAGCCTGCTTCTGCGCTTCGTATTCCACGCCGAGATCAAGGCTCAGATCGGTGCGCAGGATGGAGTCCGTGACCGTGATGGGGGTGGAATAAAGGGGAAGTTCCGCCTGCGAATAGCCCTCATAGGCCCAGTAAGGCGGCAGGTTCACACTGTGGATCATGATGGCGTTGCGGCCGCCCTCGACCACGCTGCCCTGCGCCTTGTCCGGCTGGGCGGCCATGTCATCGGCCGTCAGGCGCGCGGCCATGGCCTCGTTTTCCTCGCCGTCGGCGATGGTGCCGATCGTCACAGCGCCATAGGTGCCGGAGATGATGCCGATCTCGGCGGCGCGGATGCGGCTGCCGAAGCAGTAAAGGTTGCAGAACAGATCGGAATACGCGCCGTAGCCGCCGTCCTGCGTGATGGCGTCCGAGCCGTAGGCATACAGACTCAGCTCGTTTTCATCCTCGCTCAGCGCGGGCTCCGCGCCGTCCGTAGACAGGGCCGCCCAGTTGCGCGACACAACGGTGGAGTTGATGTAATATGCCTGACTCTGGCCGAGGGCCAGCGTGGCGCGGATGGAACCGGCCACAAGCAGGTTGCCGGGGTTGCCGGCCAGAGGCTCCGTAGAGGCCTCGGTATCGGCACGGACGTAGCTGTCACGCACCACAACGGAGGAGGTGCCGGAATCCTGCACGGCGCTGCCTTCCCAGTGGAAGATCTGCGCGTCCTCGATCTCCATCTCGCCCGTGGCCAGATTCACCGCCTCGGGGGAAGCCACTTCTTCGTCAAACTCGCCCTGATAGCCATAGAGGGCCTCGCCCGCCTCGGCAGGGGCTTCTTCCTGCTTGCCAAAGCCGAGCAGCGCGCGGATATCGTCCAGCAGGACATACAGCGCACCATCGCGCTCCACGGTGGTAAGCGCGGCGCTCTCGCCGCCGATCAGGACCACGTTTTCATACTCGCCGGCCTTGAGCACATCGAGCATCGTGCCGGTCGCGGGGTCAAGATAGCCGTCCTCGCCAAAGGCGCAGTCGACGTAAACAGCCGCCGCGGCCACCGCGCCGCCTTCCTCGACCGTGAGACCAAGCAGACTGCTCTCGCCCTCGACCGTCCAGGCACCACCGTCGGCAACGGTCATGTAAGCGCCGAACTGCTCGGTATAGGCCGCCGCATCCTCCTCGCGCACGAGGCAGGAGCGGATGTTCGCCACGACCTCATCGGTCAGCTCAAAATCGCCCGCATGGCCGCCCTGCTCCAGCAGCGCCGCGAGATTTTCCGCCGTCCACATATCGTTCCAGGCCGTGATGGAGCCGGTCGTCACGCGGCCGGTATAGTCGGACATGACGTTGATGAACATATCGCGCTGGTAGTCCTGATGCAGGATGTCGCCCTCGACCGGCGCGGCCACATTGACCGTGACGTCCTTCATCTCAAGGCTGCCGCCGGAATCGCGGAAGATGTTGCCCACGCCGGGGTCATAGGTGACCATGCTCTGTACGAGCACGCCGTTGGCACTGCGCAGCTCGCAGCCTTCCTCGAAGTTTATGTTCGCGCCGTGGCTGCGGATCGTGACCAGCGAGCCGAGGCAGCTTTGCATATAGAACCAGCTCTCGCCAAATTTCACGGGGCTGAGCAGATAGCTGTCAAGATCGAAGTGCATCTCGTTGCCATAGTCGGACTCGATGTCCTCGGGCATGGTGGAAAGCACGGCGTTGCGCACCGTGAGATTGCCCGGCTCCATCACGCCGCCGTTGACATGGAACACCACCGCGTTGCAGCCGCCGGCCACGATGCTTCGGCCATCGGGCGTGACGGTGTCGCTAAAGTCGCAGTCACCGGCGTGGGCCAGCGCCGCATCGTCCGCCGCATCCACGCTGTCCAGCACGGCCGTGCCCTGGCCCATGACGAACATACCGTACTGGCTGGAAACGAACTTGCAGCCGTACATATAGTTGCCGATGCCGTTGAGCGCATAGAGCGCGTAGCCGCCGTTATAGGTCTCGGCATAGTCGTTCACGGCGTACATATTGATGCCGACGGTGTTGGCGTCGTGGCTGAGAGCGCCCCAGTCGCGGGCCACAAACGAGGAATTGTAAAGCCAGATATCCTCGCCCAGCCACAGCGTATCGCGCGCCGAGCCTACGATGAGCTTGAAGTCCGGCATGAAGCCGCCGGGCTCGCCATCGGCCCAGAGCACGCTGTCTTTGATGATCAGATTCGTCTCATGATCGCCGGAGGGGGTATAGACCGCGCTGGCGCGGTAGCCCGCCGTGTGGATATAGACGTTATCGAGCGTGAGCCATCCGCCCTCGGACGTCACGCCCACGCCGTACCAGCACTCCTTGTCCGGATCGGACGAAGGGCCATACGCGTCGATGACGGTGTTGAATTCGCCGACGCCTTCGACCTCGAAGAAGTCCTCCTCGCCGCCGATGGTGAGCTGAGCATCGTCATCGTCCGTGGCGATATAGATGGCGTTGGACTGATCGTCCGCGCCCGTCACGCGAACGCCGGAGACGGTATCGCCCGTGATCTCGCCGCCGTCCGCCACTTCCACGGTGCCGAATTCGGGATGCTCGGTCACTTTCCCGCTTTCGATCACGATGGCGCTGTTCGTCTCGTTATCCAGTCCGTACTGCTGATCGGCCGGACGGCCGCCCTCGCCCGAGGCAGCCAAAGCCCCGCAGCCGAGACTCAAGCACAGCAGCAGGCACAGGATGATCGCGCTTGCCTTTTTCATAGTGGTCCTCCCTGTTTTTTATTTTAGTTGTTTTCTTCCAGCCAATCGCCGCGCACCGGCAGCGAAAACCGCGCCGCCAATTGCCGCAGTCCCTCATCCGCGATGCCCGCGCCATGCGGCAGACCCGCGATCTTGAGGTATATCCCGGCGGCCTTGTCCGCCGTTTCCACCAGCCCGAACGCATCGTCCAGACTATTGCCCGCGCCGTAAACGCCGTGCAGCGCCCACACCACCAGACGAAACTGGGCCATTTTCGCCGCCGTGGCCTCGCCGATCTCGCGCGTGCCGCACAGCATCCACTCAAGCAGCGCCGCGCCCTCCGGAAAGGCGATGATGGCCTCCGTACACATTTTCCACAGCGTGCGCGTAAACTCCCGCTCATCCAGCGGATGCACGTGCGTCATGGCGATGAGCGAGTCCGGGTGGCAGTGCAGCACCACGCGGTGGGCGGGGTCCGCCGCAAGGCGCGCGCGGTGGCTCATCAGATGCGCCGGAAGCTCGGATGTGAAGCTGCCGCCGTCTTCAAACCCCCATAGAAGCTCCGCCGTTTGGCCGCCGTCCGCCAGGCGAATGACGCCAAGATCCTTCTGCGGCTGATGGCGCACATTTTTGAAATACTTCCCCGTTCCCGTGATGAGGAAGCAGCGCCCGTCAAGCTCCGGGCAGGCAAAGCCCGTTTCCATCCGGCGCAGCACCCGTTCCGGCGAAAGATAGGGCCGCAGCTCCTCCTCGGACAGAAGCAGGCTGAGATTGCCGCCGTTTTTCTCGTCCCAGCCATGGGCATACATATTCTCCATCGTGCGGATGAATTCCGCCATGAACGGCGCATTTGTCAATTCCTGCATTTTCTCTCTCCATGAAAAAACGCACCCCGAACCGGCTGCCGCGAGCAAACTCGGACAGCGAAGGTCAAGGTGCGGTCGTATACGGCTTTGGGCCGGTGTGTGTCATACTGTTTCTCCGCTTTCGCGCCATGCGCATCGTCACAAAACTGTCAGGGCCATCATACTACAAGTATTCCCCAATTGCAACCGTTCGCGCCGTCAAAGCTCGATCACAGCGCCCGCGCAAAGGCGGCCGACGCGTGCGCCAAGTTCCTGCTCAAGGACAGCGAGCGCCCGCTCGCCGGTACAGTGGCCGGTCCACACGCTTTGCACCCCGGTAGCGAGCAGCCGCCGCGCAAACGCGCGAACTTCTTCCTCCGGCGTTTGATACAGATGGAACCCGCCGATCAGCGCCGCGACCGGCTTTTCCGGAAACGCCACGCACGCCTCGCGCAAAACGACATCCGCTCCGGCGTGGCAACAGCTGTTGAACACCACAAGGCCCCGCGCGGTATCGAAGATCAAACTCTGCTCGTGGGCAAAATCATCGTCCACCCGGCGAAGGCCCGACCGGCGGAACATCCCCGCCGCGCGCCCGACCGGCGCAAGGTTTGGCGTGGTATGCCCCAGCAGATGAACGCCCTCCATGGGCGTGGCACAGCCGCTGACATATTCGATCCGTCCGGCGTAGCGCCGCAGTGTGCCGCGGGCGATGCCGATGTATTTGCCCCAAAGCCCTTCGCGGCTGTAGCAGTTTTCGGCGCAGGCATTTTGCAGATAAAACTTCGCCCGATCGTTTCGCGCAAAAAACGCCGCCATGCCGTCGGAATGGTCAAAATGCGCGTGCGACAGGGCCGCAAGCTCCACCGCCGCCAGATCGATGCCGAGCGCATCGGCATTTTGGACAAAGGCGGACGAGGCCCCGCTGTCAAGCAAAATGGCATGGCCGTTATAGTCGATGTGGATCGCAAGCCCCCATTCGCCCTTCAGCGCGCCGGAGGCGGTGTTGTCCATCAAAACCGTGGCTTTCAGCATCGCGTCACTCTCCGATATAAACGGCGATATCCGCCGCATCCGACGGCAGATAGGCCGCAAAGCCCGTCTCCGTGAGCAATGCTTCGTACACGCGGCCATCGCTGACCAGATACACCGGCCCCGCCGCATCCACAGCGCCCGTCACAAGCACGCAGCCTTCCACCGCCGCGTCGTCGGCCACATCCACCGCGCAGTCCACTTCCCGCGCGCCCTCGAGCGCAGATGCATCCCGCTCCGGTGCCGGAAACCGCGCCGTGTACTGCACGAGATATTCCACATTTCGCTGCCCGAGTTCTATCACCACGTCGTCGGCCGCCATGGCCGCGATGCGGGTCAGATCGTAGCTGTTTTCGCGGGAAAACGCCGCCGCCTCATAGCGTTCGGCCAGATACGGATAAAGATTGCGCCCGAAGGAATCGCGGAACATCAAAAGCCGTCCCTCGCCGGTCTCACAGCGCGTTTCGATCTCCATATCGTTCACGCCGGCAAAATGCCCCTCGTGCGAAAAGGTGAAGCCCGCCGCCGGCGTCCAGTCCGGCTCACGCTCCGAACCCAGCGGATAGAGCATTTCATACAGATCGCCCCGATGGCTCTCCGCCGCAGTAAATTCGCCATCAAACCAGCCGCCCTCATGTCCAAGCGATTCCAGCACTCCGTCCGCCGCCAGAGCCGCACCGCGGCCGTTCCAGTGGCTGTCCGTGTGCCAGTAGAGGATCTCCTCCTGCGCGGAAAACAGCGCGTACATATCGCAGTAATTTACACCAAGCGCCGAAAGCGCCGTTTGCAGCGCGTCCACATTGCGCCCCTCGGCCACGAGCGCGTAGTCGCGGGTGTATTCGGGATAAAGGTCATATTTCGCATTCGGCATCACAAACAGAAACTGCGCGCCCTGACTTTGCGCGTACTCCTGCATCAGATACACATTGCGCGCGCAGCGCTCGATCGTCTCCGGCGGCAAAAGGCTCGCTCCGGCGCGGTCGTCCGCCGCCGTGAAATAAAACAGCCAGCCGTCACGCCCGAGGACCACATCGTCATTTGCCGAATCGCCCAGCGCGGCGCTGAGCGTATCCCACGCCGTGATGCACCACAGACGCGGACGAAAGCCCTTGGCCGCATAGTCGGACAGGTCGGATAAAAATTCCGTGTTCAGCGCGCCGCGTTTCATGAGCTTCGGCTTTGCGGGCAGGACTTCATTGGCCGCCGCCGGAGCCGGCCCTGCGATGCAAAGCGCCGCCAGCGGCACACAGCAGGCAAGGAGGACCAGCGCCGTGAAAACACATAAAAGCTTCTTTTTCATGCCGCCCTCCTTAAAACTGCGCGTAGATGAACGGACGGAAACCGCCGCCCGCCATGACCAGCACGCACAGCACCAAAAGCCCCGCGCACAATACATACGACGTGATCTCCCCGACTCGTCCCGTGCGCTTTTTCAGCCATTCGAGTGCGCCAACACTGCCCGCGATGCCCACGGCGAAAGCGAGCGCCGTGAGACCGCTGAAGGATTTTTGCAGCAGCAGCGTTCCCTCCGCCGCGGCGGCAAAGCGCGTAAACATGGCCGCGAACATTCCGCCCGCCTGACTGAGATCCGCACTGCGGAACAGCACCGCGCCCAGCAGCGTCACAAGGAAGGTATAGATATGCAGCAGCACGCGGCCACCGCGCTTTTTGGCGATCTTCTTCGTATCGATGACCTTGACGCCCTCGAGAATATTGAACAGCCCGTGCCACACGCCCCACAGGATGTAGCACCAGCTCGGCCCGTGCCACAGCCCCGTGAGCAGCCACACCACGCCGAGCGCCGCCACCGAGACCACGCGGCTGGAGGCTTTTTTGTGTCCCGCCGCCGAAAGGCGCTTGCGCAGGCGGTTGAGCCCTTTTGACATCGTGAGCGGATAGTAAAGATAGGTCCGGAACCACGCCGTGAGACTCATATGCCAGCGGCTCCAAAATTCCGTGACCGACCCGGCCAGATACGGCAGCCGGAAGTTTTCCGGCAGCTCAAAGCCGAACATCCCGCCAAGGCCGATGGCCATGTCCGCGCAGCCGGAGAAGTCGAAATAGATCTGCACGGCATAGCCAAGCGCCGCGAGCCACGCAAGCCGCGCATCCACGGTCTCGGCCGCATACACCGCGTCTACAAAGCGCCCCAGCACATCCGCCACCAGCAGTTTTTTGGAAAGACCAACGATGAACCGCCGCAGGCCCGCCGCCGTTTTCTCCGCCGAACATTCGCGCCCGTCGATCTGCGCCTCGAACGCCGCCCAATTGAGGATGGGGCCGGCCGCCGCCGTGGGGAACAGGCCCATAAACAGCCACACCCGCACAAAACTGCGCGAGACGCGCTCTTTATCGCGCCACACCTCGATCAGATAGCTCAGACCCGACAGCGTGTAAAACGAGATACCGACCGGCAGCCTCAGCCCCGCCATGGGGATATCCAGTCCCAGCAGGGAATTGACGATGCCGGTGAAGAAGTCCAGATACTTAAACGCAAACAGCAGCCCCAGATCGACGATCAGCGCCGCTATAAAAACAGCCTTGCGCCCTTTTTCGCGTGCAAGCAGCCGCCCCGCCAGCCAGTTGACCGCCGCCGAGGCCAGCATCAAAAGCGCATGGCCCCATGAGCCAAACGCATAAAAAAGCAGACTGAGCACAGCCAGAAGGATATTTTTCGCCTTCTGCCCCGGTGTCAGTCTGTAAAGGACAAAAACAACAGGGAGGAAAGCAAACAGAAACATTGCGCTGTTAAATACCATCGGCTTTCCTCCCTATTTGTGTCAAAGGATGTTATTCAGTTTCCCGTCCGACCTGTCAGCACCACTCTTTGAAGGCCGGCTCTCTCTTTTCTTCCTTCGGCTCCGTGCGCACGTAGTTTACGACCACGCGGCGGTTCGGCTCGCTGCCGGTGGAGCTGGTGGTGACGCCCTCGTAATCCTGAAGCGCCGTGTGGATGATGTGGCGCTCGTAGGAGTTCATGGGCTCAAGCGCCATGGAGCGCTTGTATTTGATGGTCTTGGCGGCCATTTTCTCCGCCAGACGGACGAGCGATTCCTCGCGCTTGGCGCGGTAATTCTCGGCGTCGACGTTGATGTGGCTGCGCTTGTCGTTGCCGCGGTTGACAACGTAGTTCGTCAGATGCTGGATGGCGTCCAGCGTTTCGCCGCGGCGGCCGATCACGGCACCGATGCCGCTGCCGGACAGCTCCACATTCAGTCCGCCGCCCTCGCGGGGGTGGATCTCCATATCGGCCTGCACGCCCATGCGGTCAAGCAATCCGCGCAGGAATTCCTCCGTGGCCGCGGCCTGCTCGCCCTCCGCCATGCGGCGGGTCTTGCCGGGCGCCTTGGGCGCGGCGGGCTTTTTCGCCTCGGCTTTGGGTTCGGCTTTCTTAGCCTCCGCCTTGGGGGCCGGTTTCGTTTCCTTCTTGGGTTCCGCCTTGGGCGCGGCGGGCTTTTCGTCCGGCGCCTCGTAGCTCACATTCAGCACCGCATCCGATGCGCCGATGCCCAGAAAACCGGACTTGGGACGGGCGACGATCTCGATGGAGACCTCGTCGCGCTCAAGACCCAACTGGCCCAGCGCCTTTTCAACGGCTTCCTCCACGGTTTTGCCGCGGACTTCTATCGTTTTGGTCATATTTGATTTGTTCCTCCGTTATTCGCCGGCCTCGTCGTCGGTCTCATCGGCTTCCTCGGACGCATCGTCCTCGGCCTCGTCGGACTCATCGGCTTCCTCGGACGCATCGTCCTCGGCCTCGTCGATCGCATCGGTCTCGTCCTCCGCTTCGTCCGCGGCCTCGTCAGCCACATCGAGAACTTCGACTTCCTCGGCCACTTCGGCGGCTTCGACCGTTTCGGCCGCGGCCTCGGCCGCATCCTGCTCGTATTCCTCGCTCTCCGCCAGCGCGGCCGCCGTTTTCTCCTCGGCCTCGGTCGGGTTCAGATAGCGATCGGCCACATAGGCGCGGCCGCGGGCATAGCGGCGCTCGCCCACCTGGCTTTCGGGCTTATCCTCGAGCGTGATGCCCTTTTTCGCGGCGCGGGCGGCACGCTTTTCGGCGGCCTTGCGCTCCACTTCCTTCTGGGCGGCATACGCCTGCTGCTTTTTCTTCGAGGTGCTGCGGTTGACCTGCGTGGCACCCTCGGCGCGCAGACGCTCGGTCTCCTGGCGCTTGGCCTCCAGCTCCGCCTCACGCGCCTTTTCACGGGCGATGCGGTCGGCATCCTCGATGTCGAGCTGGCGGGTGAAGATGCGGTTCAGGATTGCCTCCTGCACGATGGAAAACACGCTCTGGGCGATCCAGTAGATGCCCATGACGCCGGGCATCGTGAAGCAGATCCACAGCGACACCAGCGGCATCGTGAGCATCATGGTGCGGTTGCTCTGCTGCTGGTCCATGGTCTGCGGCGTGGACGCCTGGGAGATCTTCATGGACAGATAGCTCAAAAGCGCGGAGATCACGGGGATCAGGAACAGTCCCAGCGCCGGGCCCCAAACGGAGGGGTCAGACCAGTCCCACGCCCAGAATTTGATGGTGGGCGTCTGGCCAAGGTCGATGCCGAGGAAGTTGTAGCTGAGCGCCTGAAGCTTGTCCGAAAGGCCCTGGAAGGCCTCGAAATGCTGGGTGATGAACTGGCTCTGGAAAATTTCCTCATAGCCGGCCGCATTGCGGCTCGCGGAGAAATTCGCGATGTCGAAGCCCAGCTCCGTCAGCTTCTGGTAGATCGCGCCGCCCTCGGCCATCAGGTCGCCGGAAACGCCCATCATGACCGTGATGGGGAAGCGGATGGCGCGGTACAGCGCGAACAGGATGGGGAACGGAAGCAGGGACCACAGGCAGCCGGACATCGGGTTGACGCCCTCTTCCTTATAAAGCTTGTTCACCTGCTCCTGGTATTTCTGGCGGTCGTTGCCGAACTTTTTCTCAAGCTCTTTCAGCCGCGGAGTCATGCGGCTGGTGCGCATCATGCTCTTTTTGCTCTTGAGCTGGAACGGCAAAAGAATGAGCTTGACCACCAGTGCAAAGAGGATGACGGCAACGCCATAGTTGCCGCACAGCTCGAACAGCCACATCAGCAGTTTGCCGAACAGGCCGCAAATCCAATTCCACATATGATTGGTTCTCCTTACAGTCTGCCCTCAGGGGACAGGGTCGTAGAAATCGTGCTCACCCACATGAAAGGGATGGCACCGGCTTATGCGCTTTAGGGCCAGCCAGCCGCCTTTGAAGGCGCCGTATTTCGTAACGGCTTCCAGCGCATATTCGCTGCACGTCGGGATAAAACGGCAGCAGGGTTGTCGCAGTGGGGAGATATACTTCCGGTAAAAGCGAATGAGCCACAAAAGCACCCGTTTCACGGCGCCGTCAGCTCCAGTTTGCGAAAGGCCGCCTGTGCCTCGGCATCGAGCCGCCAATAGTCGGCGTTCGCTGCGCGGTTTCTTGCGACCACGACAATATCGAAGCCGGGCTTCAGCCCGCCTTCGTGCAGTCGGTAAATCGCCCGAAGCCGGCGGCGGACGCGGTTTCGCGTCACCGCCTTGCCGACCTTCGTTGTCACCGTGATGCCAAGGCGGTTTTGGTCCGTACCATTGCGGCGGGCATATACCACCAGACAGCTTTCCACGGCGCTGCCGCCTTTTTTATAAAGACGGCGGAACAGGCGATCTTTATTGAGCGAGGAAGTGAATCTCACCTTTGGTTTGGTCTCAGACTACAAAGATCAGTAGCTGAGCTGATGACGGCCCTTGGCGCGGCGAGCGGCCAGAACCTTGCGGCCATTGCGGGTGGACATGCGCTTGCGGAAGCCGTGCTCCTTCTGGCGCTGACGCTTCTTGGGCTGATAGGTACGCAGCATTGTTATTCTCTTCCTTTCTTCGTTTTATTACTCAACAGCGGCCAAAAAACCGCAGTAGTTGGCAGTAACCAAGCTATTATATAAAATTCAGGCCGCGCTGTCAACACAAAGCAGTCTTGTTTTTTTCGACAAAATCGCCGTGACCACACACAGCACCACGCCGTTGACGGACATATACACCCAATTATACAGCGCGGAGTACAGCCACACATTCGTCATGGCCATGCCGAGGAACGAATCCGGCATCCACTGGCCCCAGATCACAACGCCGGACAAAACGTGCATCGCATAACGCGCGAAGGCTCCGATCGCCGCGCCGCAAACCGGCTTCTTCGGCCAAAGCCCCGCCAGCCCTACGACCGCAAACGCCACCGAATAATCCAGTAGCAATGCCGCCCAGCCATAGGCCACGCCGCCGCCCACGATGCACTTGAGCGTGCCGAACACAGCGCCCGCGCCGATGCCCCAGCGCCAGCCGCGCCGCAGCGCATACACCGCCAATGGGATCATCGTGAGTTCCAGCGAACCGCCCGTGCCGCCCAGCCAATCCGTGGGCGCGCGCAGAAGATTCAGTACCAGCGCCGCCGCCACCATGATGGCGCCCTCTGTGATAGACAACAGTGTTTTGTTTCGCATGATCGTTCTCCTTTTAAAACAGCATACAAAAAGACCGTCGCAGGATAATATACGACGGTCTTGTCAAAACACTATGGTCCCTCCGTCGGCATTATCCGAATCAGGTCACAGGGTCCGAAGCCTCGCTTGGCTCCATCTCAGCCGGGAATCACCCAGCACCCCTTTTTTATTTTGCGTTCTTATACTAATCCATCGCGGCGGCTTTGTCAATGCAGGATCTTATCCAAAAGCGACCGGCGCTCGATCGCGCGCGCCAGCGGCAGTCCCACTGCGCCCAGCACCACAGCCTCGCCCAGCGCCACCTCGTCGCCATACAGCAGCCATGCCGCCCAGAACGTGCGCCCTCCGGCCGCGATCGTGGCCGCAAGTACCGCGCCGACGATCAGTCCATTGGATACCACCGGCGCCAAACATCCCATCACACAGCTTGCAAAGCTCCGGCTGCGCCGGCCGCACGCCGCCGTTATCAGCGCCGCAAGCAGCGTGGCAAGCGAGCCGAACACCACATCCAGCGGCCCCGAGGCGCTGATGAGATTGGCGATCAGGCAGCCGACAAACA
>CAYLSA010000027.1:13982-18944 GCA_964386575.1 uncultured Oscillospiraceae bacterium
ACATCCAGCGGCCCCGAGGCGCTGATGAGATTGGCGATCAGGCAGCCGACAAACAGCCCCGGCGCAAACACGGGATCGAAAAACGGCAGGATGCACAGCGCCTCCGAAAGGCGAAATTGCAGCGGCCCATAGCTGATGGGATACAGCAGCATCGTGAGCGCCGCATAGGCCGCGCCTGCCGCCGCCGCGCACACCAGACGCCGCGTGGAGATCGGTTTTCTCATGTTTCCCCCTCCGGCCAGCCGCAACCGCAGTATTCCTGCCGATACAGCCCGTATTGCTTTGAAAGCTGAATGGAGCGCAGATAGCCGTTTCGTTTTTTGAAATCCGACGGCAGCCAGCGCACGCCGTATTTCTCCCCCAAGGCCGCGCCGATGGTGTTGAGCCGTTCGGCGTCCTTGTGGGGCGAGACCGTCAGCGTGGTGCCGAAGAAGTCATAGCCGCCCGCCGCGGCCTGTTTGGCCGTTTCCTCCAGCCGCAGCACAAAGCAGCGCGTGCAGCGCGCGCCGCCCTCCGGCTCGTTTTCAAGGCCGCGCGCCGTCTGTTCAAATTCCGCGCCGCGCCAGCCGGGCTCGATGAGCTTCACCGGTCGGCTCAGCGGCATGGCCGCAAGCAGCCGCTTTTGCGTTTCAAGCCGCTTTTCATACTCACTTTCCGGCCGGATGTTCGGGTTATAAAACAGCACGGTGACATCGAAATACTGCGTCAGGTATTCCAGCACATAGCTTGAACACGGGCCGCAGCAGCTTTGCAGCAGCAGCGACGGCGCGTTCTCCAGCGAAGCCAGCAAGGTATCGAGTTTTTTCTGATAATTCTCTTTCATGGCGCCCCATTATACCACAGAATCTACAAAAAAGCGAGGGCCTGTCTTGACATTTTGCCGACAGACCGATATAGTTAAACAAAAACAAAAGCGAGGGCCTGACCATGGAACGACGCAGCAAGATCAACTACTATCTCGACATTGCCGACGCCGTGCGCGAGCGCGCCACCTGCCTGCGGCGCACCTACGGCGCGATCATCGTGAAAAACGACGAGATCCTCTCCACCGGCTATAACGGCGCACCGCGCGGCCGCAAAAACTGCACCGATCTGGGCCGTTGCCGCCGCGAAGAGCTGGCCATCCCCTCCGGCGAACGCTATGAGCTTTGCCGCAGCGTCCATGCCGAGGCCAACGCCATCATCTCCGCCTCCCGCCGCGATATGATCGGCGCCACGCTGTATCTCTCCGGCCGCGAGGGCAAGGACGGCAGCATCCTCGCCACGGCCACGCCCTGCTCCATGTGCCGCCGTCTCATCATAAACGCCGGCATTGAAACCGTGGTCGCCCGCACGGGCGAGGGCAGCTTTCTCGCCACCCCTGTGAGCACCTGGATCGAAAGCGACGATACTCTGGAATTTTGAGGATTGATAAAACGACAGCAAAAACGCCATGCGAAATTCGCATGGCGTTTTGTGTTTTGACCTTGATCAGTCGGTCACGTAGGGCAGAAGCGCGATCTGACGGGCACGCTTGATGGCCTCGGTGAGCTGACGCTGATGCATGGCGCAGGTACCGGTGGTTCTGCGGGGCAGAATCTTGCTGCGCTCGGACATGAACTTGCGCAGACGCGCCGTGTCCTTGTAGTCGATGTGGGTGGCCTTGTCCACGCAGAACTGGCAAACCTTTCTGCGCTTGCGGGGCTTGGCCTTGTTATCGCGATCGTAAGGCATGAATCAATCCTCCTAAAATCTTAAAACGGCAGTTCGCCGTCGCCGTCGTCCAGTTCCGCAAAAGCACTGCCGCTGGCCGCCGCCTGGTGATAGCCGGCCGGCGCAGACGCACCGACATTGCCGGAAGCGCCGTCACGCGACTTTTTGGATTCGCAGAAATAGACGTTGTCCACCACGACCTCCGCACTGCGGCGCTTATTGCCGTCGCGGTCGGTCCAGTCGCGGATCTGCAGCCGGCCGTTCACAGCGGCCATGCTGCCCTTGGAAAAATACTTGGAAACGAACTCGCCCGTCTGGCGCCAGGCCACACAGTCGATGAAATCGGTCTGCCGCTCGCCGCCGTCACGGGAACCGAAGTCCCGCTCGACCGCCAGGGAGAACGAAGCCACCGCCGTGCCGGACTGCGTGTAGCGCAGCTCGGGGTCGCGAGTCAGCCGTCCCATGAGGGTGATGTGGTTAAGCATCTGAGTCCCCCGTTCAGTCGCAGCGCAGAGTGATCAGGCTGCGGATAACGCCGTCGGTAATGCCAAGAACACGATCAAGCTCCGCCGGAAGATCGGGCGTGCTGGTAAACTTGATGAGAACGTAATAGCCCTCGGCGATATAGTTGATCTCATAGGCGAGCTTCTGCTTGCCCATATCCACCATCTCGTCAATCGTGCCGTTCGCCTCAACAAGGTTCTTGAACTTCTCAACGATGGCCTCGCGTGCCTCATCCTCCAGATTGGGATTGATGATGTACATGCATTCGTACTTTTCGCTGATTTTAGCCACTAGAGCACCTCCTTTTGGTCTGTTGGCCCCCGTTTTTCCACGGGAGCAAGGAAATTAGCCTGCCCCAAACGGGTCAAGCCCTATTATTATACACAAAAACCGCCCAAAGTCAAGTGATTTTTCCCTTGAGCGCCGCCGCTTTCAGAACCGCCGCCACGGTCTTCCCGTCCGCGATCTCGCCGGACAGCGCCATGGCGCACAGGGAATCGAGGCTGTGGTATTCAACATCCAAAAACTCATTGAGATCAAGATGCTGCCGCCCGTGATGCAGACCCGTGGCCAGATACATATATAATTTCTCCGTGGAAAACCCGGGCGAGGTGTAGATGAAGCCGAGATCGCGCCACTCATCGGCCTCGATGCCGGTCTCCTCGCTCAGCTCGCGCTTGGCCGCCGGAAGCGGCTCCTCCCCCGGCTCGAGCTTGCCCGCCGGCAGCTCCAGCAGATGCGTGTCGATCGGGAAGCGGTACTGCCGCACCATCGCCACCATGCCGTCGTCATCCAGGGCCAGCACGCACACGCCGCCCGGATGGCGCACGACCTCGCGCATCGTGACATTGCCGTTCGGCACCTCGACCATTTCCATATCCACCTGCACGATCACGCCCTCATAGCGGTTGACGTGGCGCAGAACTTTTTCCGAATAATCCATAGCTTTTCTCCCCGCGAATGTTTTTCCATGTATTTTACCACACACCCGGCCGCTTTTCCAGCTTTTTATCATGGCATCCCCCGCCCTCCGCGCGGTATAATGGTGCCACATCATCGCCCGGAGGTACATAGAAAAATGACCCGCATCTGCGTCAGCCCGCACTGTGTCGCGCTGCGTTTTTCGCATATCGTCCCAACCGCTCCCATGGCAGCCGCCGCCATCCGCCGCGCCCTGCGTTCCGAGGGCTTCGAGCCATGGCCGGAGGCGGACGCGGAGGTATTTTCGCTCGGCGGCGATACGCTCGTGATCGCCCGCATGCGGGAAAAATGCGCCGCGCGCGCCGATTCGACCGGATAAGCGCATTATTTTGCTGGTGTTTTTCCGAAAGATGCGCTATAATAGAGGCGAAAGAGGTGAGCGCCATGCAGCCGGGCGGCAAAGGCACAAAGCAGATCACGGCGAACAAAAAAGCATACCACGACTATTTCGTCCTTGATCGTTTTGAGGCCGGCCTTGAGCTGACGGGCACGGAGGTCAAATCCATCCGCGCCGGAACGCTGAACCTCAAAGACAGCTATTGCCGCGTGATCGAAGGCGAGCTGTGGCTGATCGGGATGCACATAAGCCCCTATAAACAGGGCAGCTATTTCAATGTCGATCCCGACCGCCGCCGCCGTCTTTTGATGCACAAGCGCGAGATCATCCGTCTCGGCTCCCGCGTGCAGCAGGAGGGGCTGACCCTCGTCCCGCTGAGTCTTTACTTTAAGGACAGCCGCGTGAAGCTGGAGCTTGGTCTGTGCAAGGGCAAGAAGCTGTACGATAAACGCGCGGACGCAGCGGACAAAAGCGCCAAGCGCGAGATCGACCGAAAAATGAAGGAGGTCAACTCATGAGCAATCCTGTGGTTACCATCAAAATGTACGACGGCGGCGTGATCAAAGCCGAGCTTTACCCCGACATTGCCCCGAACACCGTGGCAAACTTCATCTCCCTGATCGAAAAGGGCTTTTATAACGACCTGATCTTCCACCGCGTGATCCCCGGCTTCATGATCCAGGGCGGCTGCCCCAACGGCAACGGCATGGGCGGCCCCGGCTATGAGATCCCCGGCGAATTCGCGGCCAATGGCTTTGCCAACGATCTCAAACACAGCCGCGGCGTTTTGTCCATGGCCCGCACCATGGACCCCAACTCCGCCGGCAGCCAGTTTTTCATCATGCACGCGGACGCGCCGCATCTGGACGGCCAGTATGCCGCATTTGGCAAGGTGCTTGAGGGCATGGAGGTCGTTGATCGCATCGCGAGCGCCAAGACCGGCTGGGGCGACAAGCCCATCCAGCCGCAGATCATCAAAAAGGTCACTGTGGACACCTTCGGCGTGGAATACCCGCAGCCGAAGAAGTCCAAATGACATATCGCTCTCAGACCCCGGGGATGCAATGGTTTCGACGGGGGTGCGGATGCGTGATAAGCGGGCGGATGTCTCGGCCATCCTTAAAACCGGGAACCTTTAAAAATTAACTGAGAACGACAACTTCTCTCTGGCCGCCGCTTAAGGCAGGCCCGTCCAGCCCGGGAGCGCTGCGGCCCGGGGCCTGGGCGTCGATTAGCAGCGTCCGTGCGTGCGCAAAGCTTTGAGCGCACCATGCATAATGAAGCTACCCGAGTCGGTAAGCGTGTGGGCTTGCTCCGACAAGGGGAAGTGCAGCCTCCGGCTGTAAGATAACCCACTGCGCCCGGAGAAAGTCGCGAGCAAGTGCTTTCGGACGGGGGTTCAATTCCCCCCATCTCCACCACGTCAGAAGAACACGGTGGTGTGCAGA
>CAYLSA010000028.1:0-18889 GCA_964386575.1 uncultured Oscillospiraceae bacterium
TCACGTCATACACATGGCCGTGGGTATAGCTGTGAACGCTGGTTTTGTAAACGTCGCCGGCGATGTTTTTGGTGGCGGATTTCTTGGCAAACAAAACGGGGCACCCGAACCGCTCGCCTGTCAAGCAGGCCAGCCCGATGCCGGATGCCTCGATGGTAAGTATTTTGGTGACATTATCCGCGCCAAAGGCGGCATAAAACTGTTCCGCCAGCTCGCGGAACAGGGCAATATCCATTTGATGGTTCAGAAAACCGTCCACTTTCAGAACGCCGCCGGGGCGCACCTTTCCGTCCGCGAGAATCCGTTTCTCCAGAAGACGCATGGAAAACACCCCTTTCATAAGAATCGTTAAAAAAGAAGAACAGCCACAGCAGGAGCCTGACGATTAAAGAATTTACTCTAACACGGGAAACCACTGGGTGACTGCACTTTCAGTGTACACGAAGATTTGTGTTTTGGCAATAGGCTGATTTCTACATTTTGGGGAAAAATGTGCGAAAACTTTGGGCATTTCGACAGGTGATCATTTCTCCTCCGGCCATGGGATGACCTCGCCATGGCGGATCATGAACGCCTCGTCGGCCACACGCGCCATGGGCGAATCGGACAGGGAGTCGGAATAAAAACGCTCCACCGGTGCATCGCCATACTGCGCGCGGAAGCGGCGGACCTTTTCCTCGCCATGGCAGTTGAGACCATCGGTCTTGCCGGTTTTCGCGTCCACGCGCGAGGCGATGAGCGCAAAGCCCAGCATCCGCGCCGCGGGCTTGAGCAAAAATTCCGGCCCTGCGGAGATGACCAGATCGTCCTCGCGCTTTTGGGCGAGATACCAGGGATATACCATATTTATATGTTCACGCCAGAAGCGCTCCGGCATATCCGCCGGCAGATAGCGCAAAAAGCCGTAAAACACCTCTTTGCACCGCGTTTTCGACCGCAGATGCAGCCCCAGCATGATAAAAGCGGCGGCTGTGCGCGGCAGGGAGAGCAACGCCCTCGGACAGCGCCGCAGGCTCCATAGATAGAAGGTGGCGGTGCTGTCCCTGGGGAATATGGTTTTGTCGAAATCGTATACGTTCACGCGTTTTGTCCCGTGATGAGTTCCTTGGCCAGCGGCAGCGTTTCGATCCAGTCGCACACGCGGTGCCAGTCCGGCAAACGATGATGCCGCCGCTGGGCGTAGAGGTTTTTCAGGCACCGGTAGTTCGTGGTCATGCCGGCCATCAGCTCAAAGCCGGAGGGCAGATTATACAGAAGGTCAAGATAGGCTTCCTTCTTCCGCTCGGGCTCGGCCGTGGCATCGATGGCGTTGTAAACGTCCTGCAGGCGCTCGGCTTCGGCGATCTCGGCGGCGCTGGTGTGGCTGTTGCAGCAGTCGCCGATGGCGAAGCGTGCCACGCGGTGCATGGTGCTCATGGAGGAGATGAAATTCAAAAAGGTATAGCGCTCGGCCTCCACCCATGCCTTGTTCGACAGCGTAAGATCGAAGTTGACCACGATGCCGGTGAGGAACTGGTCGTGGCCGCCGCCTTTGGCATTGGCCAGATTGATCGCGCGCTTGATGTGGGGATTATCGAGCTTTCCCGCGGCGATGTCCGCCTCAATGGCGGAAACGGTGTCGCGGTATTCCTCCGCGCCGGGGGCAGCGGAGCGCATGGGATAGCCGCTGCGGAAGATGCTGCTGGCAAGGCCGAAAACCTCGGCATTCGTAACACCGGCCATGGTCTTACACTCCGGGGTTGTAGCCGTTGTAGCTGCCGTAGGCCTGCGGAGGCATATTCTCGCGCAGGATGCCGCCGTTGAGCTCATCGGGGGTCACGGTGCCGTCGCGCAGAGCCTGCTCGCGCCGCTCCAGATACCAGCCGGCCAGCGCCGTCTGCTTCCAGGGGCCGACATAGAAAATGCCGAGGATACCGCAGGTGAGGCCGTTGAGCAGATCCCAGCCGATGAAGCTGAGATAGAACACGAACAGTTGCCCCTTGTAGCCGCGCATGAGGCGCTTGGACAGCGTGAGCGCGTCCTGGGCGCGCACGTTGGGGCAGTCGGAGAGAATGTAGGGGGTGAGGCTGTAGGAGAGGGCCTTGATGAGGGCGATCACAAAGCCCGCCACGGGGATCAGCGCCCACAGAAACAGGAACAGACCCATCCACAGATAGCCGCCGAGCTTGCGGCCAAAGTCCTCAAAGGCTTTGCTGAACGCGCCGCCGATGTCGCAGCCGCCGTGCATGAACACGTTCACGAAATAGAAGTTGAAGCCGATCAGGATCGGGCCGCCCAGAATGAGCGAGCCGATGCCGGTGCAGCCGAGGGCGTAGGTGACGATGCCATACAGCACCAGTGCGCCGACGCACGGCCAGTAGCTGTTTTTGAATGCCTGCTTGGCGAGAAGCTTGATCTCTTTTCTGCTTTTCATGGTTTGGTGTCCTCCTGCTTTATTCATATTGCTTATACCTGCATTATCGCACATATAAATGAAAAAGAAAGGGCGATTCGGTTACAATCTGTATCCTCCGGCGCGCGGTTGTCCGCCGGATGTGGCGATTTGTAACGAAATTGTTGTTTTCCGGCGGGCGTGCTTTGTGATAAAATAAAACATCATCTATTTGAGAGGGAGAGAGTTACATGAAATTCCTGAAAAAGATCAGTCTGCCCGGTTGGATCTTTATCGGCCTTGTCCTCGGTATTCTGGCCGGTCTGTGCTTCCTGGGCAACCCCGATTTCACCACGGAATACATCAAGCCCTTCGGCACCATCTACATCAACCTGCTGAAATTCCTGGTCGTCCCCGTGGTTCTCACGTCCATCATCTGCGGCGTCGTCAGCCTGGGCGACATCAAGCGCGTCGGCTCCGTCGGCTGGAAAACGGTCGTGTACTATATGGTCACCACCGCTTTTGCCGTTATCATCGGCCTGATCGTGGCGAACGTGGCCAAGGGCCTTGGCTGGTTCCCCGCCCTGGAGGCTACGGAAACGGCCGGTCTTGAGTATGAGGCCGCCACCTCCAACGTCATGGACGTGATCGTGAATATCTTCCCGACCAACATGTGGAAGAGCTTCACCAACGCCGATATGCTGCCCGTCATCGTGATCGCCCTGTTCTTCGGCGCGGGCATCCTCGTTGCCGGCGACAAGGCCAAGCCCTTCGCCAGCTTCATCGACTCCGCGTATGAGGTCGTCATGGTCGTCATGACCTTCATCATCAAGCTCACCCCGATCGGTGTTTTCTGCCTGATGTGCAACGTCGTGGCCGTCAATGGCCCGTCGGTTCTGGCCGGCCTCGGTCTCGCCATCCTCGCGGCTTATATTGGCTACATCATCCACGTCGTTCTGGTCTATGGCGCGTCCGCGCAGTTCCTTTCCAAGGTCGGCTTCGTGAAGTTCATCAAGGGCATGGCTCCCGCCATGATCACCGCCTTCACCACCACCTCCTCCAACGCCACGCTGCCTCTGACCATCGAGTGCTCCAATGAGCTCGGCTCCGAGCCCGAGATCAGCTCTTTCGTCCTGCCTCTCGGCGCCACCATCAATATGGACGGCACCGCCATCTACATGGGCGTTTGCTCCATCTTCATCGCCTGCTGCTACGGCATCGACCTGACGCTCGGCCAGATGGGCATGATCGTCCTCACGGCCACGCTGGCCTCCATCGGCACGGCGGGCGTCTCCGGCGCTGGCATGATCATGCTGGCCATGGTGCTGGAATCCGTTGGCCTGCCGGTCGCCGGTATCGCCATCATCGCCGGTGTCGACAAGCTGTTCGACATGGGCCGCACCACGCTGAACATCACCGGCGACGCGACCTGCGCGCTGTATATGTCCCACCTCGACCGCAAGGCGGTTGCCCGCAAGGCCGCCAAGGCCGCGAAATAAGCGGAAAAAATCAAAGCCAAAGGGATGCCGAAGCTTCGGCATCCCTTTTTGATTGCCCAAAGGACTGCAAAAATCCCCGCCGATCGTGTGACCGACGGGGATTGGTATTGTATAGGTTTTATTTCATGAACAGCTTCACGATCAGGCCCTTGATCTTGCCGTAGGGGAAATAGCGCAGGGCGGGGTCGGACCAGGTGCCGCGCGTGAGAACGCTGCGGTAGTGGGTGAAGGTGTCGAAGGTCTTTTTGCCGTGGTAGCAGCCCATGCCGCTCGCGCCAACGCCGCCGAAGGGCAGCTTGGTGCCGGAAACGTGCATCACGGTGTCGTTGAGACAGCCGCCGCCGAACGAGCAGCGATCGAACACCTTGCGCTGCACGGCCTTGTCCTTGGAGAACAGATACAGCGCCAGCGGCTTTTCGCGGCCGTTGATATAGTCGATGCACCAGTTGAGATCCGTCCAGGTGTACATCGGCAGCAGCGGGCCAAAGACCTCCTCGCGCATGATGGGCGCATCCTCGGCCGGATTTTCGATCAGCGCGGGCTGGATGTGGCGCTGGTCGGGCTCGGTCTCGCCGCCGGCGGCAAGCTGTGCGCCCTCCATGTATCCGGCCAGACGCAGGAAATGCTCATCGGAGATGATGGAGACCATGTTCTGATAGCGGCTCTTGGGGAAGAATTTCTTCACGGCCTTTTGGTATTCGGCCACGAAAGCGTCCTTCACATCGGCGTGGACGAGCAGATAATCCGGCGCCACGCAGGTCTGGCCGGCGTTGAGCGCCTTGCCGAAGGCGATGCGCTTGGCGGCGCGTTTGATGTTGGCCGTGCTGTCCACGATCACGGGGCTCTTGCCGCCGAGTTCCAGCGTGACGGGGGTGAGATTCTTCGCGGCGGCGGCCATGATCTCGCGGCCACCGGTCTGGGAGCCGGTGAAGAAGATGTGATCCCACTTCAGATCCAGAAGCCCCGCCGTTTCGCTGCGGCTGCCCTCCGCCACATAGACGAATTCCTCCGGATAGATGGAGGCCAGCATGGTCTTGAGCGCGCGGGCGGTCTCCGGCGCTTTCACGCTCGGCTTGATCACGGCGCAGTTGCCCGCGGCGATCGCGCCGATCAGCGGCACAAGGCAAAGCTGCACGGGGTAGTTCCACGGGCTGATGATGAGCACCTGGCCCAAAGGCTCCGGCGAGATGAAGCCGTGGCCGGGGAAGGTGTAGATCGGGGCGGCGGCGCGCTTATCCCGCATCCAGCCCTTGAGGTGGTGCAGCGTGTATTTCAGCTCCTTGGAAACGATGCCCGTTTCGCACATGGCCGACTCCATGGGGTGCTTGTTGAGATCTTTGCGCAGGGCCTCATGCAGGGCGGGCGTGTGCTCTTTCAGGGCGCTGCGAAGCTTTTTCAGCGCCTCCACTCGCGCCTCGCGGCTGCGGGTCGCGCCGGTTTGGTAGTAGGCGCGCTGCTTGGCATAGATGGCGGAATAGTCCATGATGCTCCTCCTTTGGGCAAAACGGCTTTATATTTTTTCTCATTTTCACAGGTTCAAAACGGTGTTTGTTAAATAACGATACACCGATACAGACTCCATTATATAGTCTGCCGTGGAACGACGCAAGGGCGAAGCGGCGTAAATTTGGTTACAAAAGAGTGACGCGTGCAGAATTTTGTGCGGGACGGGCGCGGCTGTGTTATAATAAAGACAAGTGAAACGAACAGGGAGGTGCGCCCGATGGCGGAGATCAAAACCTCATGCTACAGCTGCCATGGCGGCTGCTCGGCCATTGCCACGGTGGAGGATGGCCACGTTGTGAAAATTCGGCCCGACCCGACGGGGCCGCTCAACCATGGGAAAATGTGTCCCAAGGGCGCCAGCGGTCCGCAACTTTTATACCACCCGGAGCATTTGAATCATCCGCTGCGGCGTGTGGGCGCGCGCGGCGAGGGAAAGTGGGAACGCATTGGCTGGGACGAGGCGCTGGACGACATATGCGCGCATTACACGGCTCTGCGCGATGCCTATGGCGCACGCTCGGTCGCGGTGCTCACGGGCACGGGGCGGCATCTGAAAAATCAGGTGGCGCGCTTTGCTAATGTACTTGGCACGCCCAACATGGCCTCCACCGGCGCGGCCATCTGCTTCGGCCCGCGGGTAAACGCCATGATGCTCACCTGCGGCTGCTACGCCGTGACGGATTATTACAGCGGCGTGTGGCCGGATATCGTGCTGCTGTGGGGGTCGAACCCTGTAAACTCCGGCCCGGACGGAAAGCTGATGTGGAACGTGCGCGAGGCGCAGAAGCACGGCACGCGCTTTATCGTGATCGACCCGCTGCCCACGGAACTTACGCGCGACTGCGCCCAGTGGCTCGCCATCAAACCCGGAACGGACGGGGCGCTGGCGCTGGCGATATTGCATGAGCTTTTGGAAAACGGCTGGTACGACCACAATTTCGTCTATCGCTGGTGTCGGGGGCTCGACGAGCTGCGTGAGCGATGCAAGGATTGGACGGTGGAGCGTGCGGCGAAGATCACGCGCCTTTCGCCCGGGCAGATACGCGAGTGCGTGGCGCTTTTGCATGGGGCCAGGACGGTGGGGCTTGACTGGGGCTGCGCCGTGGAGCAGACGCCGAACGGCTTCGGTGCGGTGCGGGCGATGGCGATGATCCCCATCCTGCTTGGAAGCTGGGATGTGCCCGGCGGCTTCATCGAGGGCGAGGAGCTTTGTCCGGAGTGCGACCCGATGTGGGAGCGCATCCCCCGCGCGGGACGCTTCGGCGATGAATTCCCCACCAATCCCTATGCGCATATTCTGCCGCTGTTGCGCTCGATGCGTACACAGCGGGACGACCGCATCCGCGCGGCGCTCATTTTCGGAACCAATCCGCTTCTGTGCGTGCCGGATGCGCGCGAGACCTACGCCGATCTCATGGCGCTCGACTACAGCGTGTGCATGGACCAGTTCATGACGCCCACGGCGGCGCTGTGTGATCTGGTGCTTCCGGCGGCAAGCTGGATGGAGATCGACAACGTCTATCCCATGCCGGCCATGGCCGAGCATACGGCGCTGGCGCAGCGGCGGCTGGATCGTGTGGGCGAGCGGTGGTCGGATGGCGAGGTGTTCATGGCCATCTGCCAGCGGCTGGGACTTGATTACGGCGCGGCCACCACGGAGGAGATTCTGGAAAGCCAGCTTGACTTCACGCGTGCGCATCATCCGGAGTTCGGAGACATCACGCTTTCAAAGCTTCAGCAGCAGGGGCATATCGAAGTGCCCGTCACGGCGCGGAAATACGAATCGCGCGGCGGCTTCCCAACGCCGAGCGGGAAGATCGAGCTATACTGCCCGCAGCTTGCCGCGTGGGGGCTTGACCCGCTGCCGGATTATGCGGAATACCCGGAGGAGGACGCCGCCGCATGGCCGCTGCTGCTCACAACGGGACGGCGGCAGAAGGGCTATTTCATCTCCGAGGGACGGCAGATCCCGGCTCTGCGAAAGCTTGCGCCCTATCCGAAAACGCTGCTGCATCCGAAAACGGCGGAAAAACTCGGCATTTCGGAGGGCGACTGGATATGGATCGAAACGCCCAAAGGCCGCATCACGCAAAAGGCCGAGCTGCGTTCCGGCGGGGCGGAGGATGTGGTGAGCTGCCAGATGGGCTGGTGGTATCCCGAGGCGGGGTATGACACGCTGTTCGGCTGGGACGAATCAAACTGTAACGTGCTCGTGGCGGACAGTGCGCTCGACCCGAGCTTCGGCTGCTATGCGCTGCGGGGCCTGCGCTGCCGCGTGTATCCCAATCCCGATGGCGCGGCCATCGAGGCGCGCTATGAGGCCTTTGACCAAAGCCGCTGGCAGGCGTAAAATAACACCAAAGCTGCCCGAAAAGCATAGGATGACCCGGGAGGGGGTTCTCTTGCGCTTTTTCGAGCAGCTTTTATTGATATTTGGCCTTGCGATGGACGGCTTCGCCGCGTCGATCTGCATGGGGCTTTCGGTCGCTTCGCGGCGGCAGGGAATTTATGCGGCGGCGGTTGTCACGGCGTTTCACATCGCGCTGTTTGCTGTGGGACACACGCTGGGCGCGGCCTTTGCACCGCTCGCGGCGGCGGGGCCGCTGGTGGGCGCGGCGATCTTGTGCGCGCTGGGGGCCAATATGCTGCGGGAAACGCTCGCGGTGGCGGGGGAGGATATCCCACGTGGCTTCGATATGCGCCATGCGGCGGCGCTTGGCTTTTCCACCAGTGTGGACGCGATGACCTCGGGGTTTTCCTTCGCGCTTTTGTCGGTGCCGCTCGGGCGGCCGCTGCTGCTGGTGGCGGCAGTGATGGGTTCGCTTTCGCTTTTCGGCGTTTGGGCGGGACGGCGGCTCGGCGCGCGATTCCGGCGCGGGGCGCGGCTCGCCGGTGGTGGCGTTTTGCTGGCGCTCGGCGTTCGAAATCTGCTTTCGCTGCTGTGAAGGGCCACTGGCGCGGTATATTAAAATAGTATATAATAGCCCCAGATCATCCGCGCGGGAGGTTTTTATGAAAAACGAGGAATACACCATTCGCCCCATCGCCCACATCCGCTCCGATCTGCCAACGAAATTCGGCCTGCCGCGCCAGAGCGGTCTGGTGCCGCAGCTCGTGGCGCGCATCGAGATGGAGCCGCCCTACCGCGAGGCAGCGGCATTCAAGGGCATGGAGGGTTTTTCCCATTTGTGGCTGGTGTGGGGGTTTTCGGCCGTGGAGCATTATACATGGTCGCCCACGGTGAAACCGCCGCGCCTTGGCGGCAACACGAAAATGGGCGTTTTCGCCACGCGCTCGCCCTTCCGCCCGAACGGATTGGGCCTTTCGGCGGTGAAGCTGGAGCGGCTGGAGATGGATGAGGCGCTGGGGCCGGTGCTGTATGTTTCGGGGGCCGATCTCATGGATGGTACGCCGATTTATGATATCAAGCCCTATCTGCCCTATACGGACAGCCGTCCGGATGCGCGCGGCGGCTTTGCCGAGACGGTTTTGGACTACTCCCTGCGCGTGACTGACCCCATGGGATTGCTCGATGCCGTTCCGGAGGACAAGCGCGAGGCACTGTGCGGCTTGCTTGCGCAGGACCCCCGTCCGGCATATATCGACGACCCGAAGCGCCGCTATGGCTTTAATTATCTCGATCTGGATGTGCGCTTTACCGTGGCGGATGGGGTACTGGAGCTGGTAGAGATCGTGAAGCTGTAAAAAAATGCGGAGAAGAAATTGACGGCGGCGGTGCGCTGCGGTATAATCAAAATATTAACGGAAGCTGTAAGTAAATTCACATAACGGATAACAAAGGAAAGGAAGAGAACCATGGGCATCGGAGACAAGAAGATCGACCGCAGACAATTTCTCAAGGGCGCGGGCGCACTGGGCGTCGGTGCGGCGGCAGCCAGTCTGCTGGGCACGGGCGTGTTCGCGGCGGAGGCCGACGCGGTATCCTCGGCCAGCACGGTCGCTGCGGAGCAGTCCGCGGCGGCGATGAAGCTGGTGGCCGGCGGCACGAAGTACACGACCTATGCCAACCCCGACGAGATCGGCGTTCTGCACACGGCGGCGCACAATGCGGCGGTGGATGTGGTCGTGGTCGGCACGGGCATCGGCGGCATGATGGGCGCGATGATCCTGGCCGAACAGGCCCCGGACGCGAAGATCATCCTGCTGGAGAAAAACGAATACTGCGGCGGCAGCACCAACATGGCCGAGTGCAACACGCCTTCCGGCGGCGCGACCGACCGGCAGGCGGCGTATCTGTCCGGCTATACGCAGGCGGCCAACTCCAAGTTCATCAAGGACCCCACCCTCATTGCGGAGCTGGCGCTCGACCGCGGCAAGAACTCCGGCTGGCTGTTCACCAAGCACAACATCGGCTGGAGCGGCATGTTCTATGAAGGCGGCAACGGCAAGATCCCCATCCAGAAGCTGCGCGACGAGATCGAGACCGATCCCGCCTATGCCAACATCAGCCTCTATCTCTCCACCCGCGCCACGGCGCTGGTCGTCTCCGATGACGGCTATGAGGTAACGGGCATTCAGGTCGTCAATACCGACGGCACCTATACCACCATCAGCTGCAAGGCGGTCATTCTGGCCACCGGCGGCCTTTCCACCAACTTCGACCTGCTCAGCTTCTACACCGGCCAGGACGTGCATGAGAAATGCCATGGCTGGGGCGCGGGTCAGGATGGCGACGGCCACCTGCTCGTCGAGCAGACGGCGCACGGCCACTGCAAGAGCATTACCGTTTCCAGTCTGTTCAACAACGTCAAGGGCTTTGAGTACGACTCGCCCCTCGGCGTGGCGGCCACGATGCAGCCGAAGAACCTGTATGTCAACCAGTATGGTCTGCGCTTCGGCTCCGAGATGATCCAGGACACCGCCGCCTCCGGCAAGATGGTCGAGAGCCAGGGCGCGGTGTGGTCGATCATGGGCCAGGGCCTCATCTCCGAGTTTGAAAACGGCGGCTGCACGCGCAAGTATTCCGCGTTCTCCGACGTGCTGGCCGGCCAGCCCTGCGATCTGCAGAGCGAGTTTGTCAAGTACGCTTCGAACGAAAACGTCATCAAGGCCGACAGCTTCAAGGAACTGGCCGAGAAGATGGGCGTGGACGTGGACAACTTCGTTGCCACCATCGAGCAGTACGAGGCCGACTGCAAGGCCGGCACGGGCGACAGCGCCTTCGGCAAGGACGCCGGCTACATGGTGTCGCTGGGCAGTGCGCCGTACTATGCGCTGAAGCTGTCCTCCGGTGTCCTCAACACCAACGGCGGCATCCGCGTTGACTATAATGCCAATGTCTGCGACCCGATGATGAAGCCCATCCGCGGCCTGTTTGCGGCGGGCGTGTGCTGCTCCGGCTGGGACGGCGAGGTCTACGGCGGCGGCACCTGCCAGCCGGTCGGCATGTGGGGCGGCTCCAAGGCCGCGCGTGTCATCGTGGAAGACTATCTCGGCGGCAAGGTGGACGATAACTGGTTCGGCGAGGAATATTCCTCCGGCGAAATGGGTTCCGGCGAGCCTTCGTGAGTTTTTATACATATTTAATAATCTGACGAACCGCAGCGGGGGAGAGCGCAAATGCGTTTCTCCTCCGTTTTTTACGCGCTTTAAATGGCAAAAGGGCGAAGCGCTTTTTTTAGATTGTCAAACTTTGTACAGTTTGTACAATAGGCACAAAAAGAAATGGTTACAAAAAGTAAAAAATGAGCAATTTAGCTAGCAAAATGTGAATTTTCTTTGAAAAATTGATTGACGTGAGTGCAAACAACGGGTTATAATCACAATGTCACAAATCATAGGTATGAATAAGCGCAAACATGGTACCCCATCGTCCTGTTTTGTTTGAAAAAAACTAAAAATAGCAAATTTTTATTAGGAGGAAATGAGAAACCATGAAAACGAAGAAACAAACCATAGCCTACCTTATCGCGATTGCGGTATTCGTAGTGCTGCTGGCCGTCCTTGGCATTGTGTACAAGGATGCCCCGATCATCGTCGAGGATGCGGCCACGCCCTTCGCCGGTACGTTCTGGTCCCTGCTTCCCCCGATCATCGCCATCGTTCTGGCTCTGATCAGCAAAGAAGTTTATTCCTCTCTGTTCCTCGGCTGCCTGTCCGGTGCGCTGCTGTACACGCAGTTCCGTCCCTGGGAGACCATCGTGGCTCTCGTCGGCGCGGACTACGGCATCGTTTCCGTTCTGGCTGACTCCTACAACATGGGTATCATCGTCTTCCTTGTCGTGCTTGGCATCATGGTCGACCTGATGAACAAGGGCGGCGGCTCCGAGGCCTTCGGCCGCTGGGCGAAGAAGGCGGTCAAGAGCCGCTGCTCGGCTCAGCTGCTGACTCTGCTGCTCGGCGTTCTGATCTTCATCGACGACTATTTCAACTGCCTGACTGTCGGCGCCGTCATGCGTCCTGTGACGGAGAGCCACAAGATCTCCCGCGCCAAGCTCGCTTACCTCATCGACTCCACGGCGGCCCCCGTGTGCATGATCGCCCCGGTCTCCTCCTGGGCAGCGGCCATCTCCGGCTATGTCACCACGGCGGACATCAACGGCATCGAGCTGTTCGTCAAGCAGATCCCCTGGAACTACTACTGCCTGCTCACTCTTCTGACGATCGTTGTCATCTCCATCCTGAACCTCGACTTCGGTCCCATGCTTGAGCATGAGTACAACGCCCAGGTCAAAAACGACCTGTTCACCACCGAGGAGCGTCCCTTCGAGGGCGCCGACGACTACGAAGTCTCCAGCGGCAAGTCCTCCATCCTTGACCTGCTTCTGCCGGTCATCGTGCTCATCATTGTCTGCATCATCTCGCTGGTCTGGTCCGGCGGCTACTTCGATGGCGTGCCCTTCGTGGAAGCGTTCTCCAACGCCGATGCCGGTTCCGCTCTGGCTCTCGGCGGCATGATCGGCCTTTTGTTCACGCTGATCTACTTCTGGATCCGCGGCGCGTTCAACATGGAGAAATCCATGGAGTCCGTCCCCAACGGCTTCATCCAGATGATCGCCCCCATCCTGATCCTCACCTTCGCGTGGACCCTGTGCTCCTTCACCCGCTACGCCATGTACAGCGCCGACTTCGTCACCAACGCGCTGGCCGGCGCCGGCAGCCTGAAGATGTTCCTGCCCGCCGTGATCTTCGTCATCGGCGCGGCCATCGGCTTTGCCACCGGCACCTCCTGGGGCACCATCGGCATCATGGCCCCGATCGTTGTCTCCGTGTTCGACTATGCGGTTGAGCCCACTCTCTGCACCATCGGTCTGGCTGCGGCCTGCTCCGGCGGCGTTATGGGCGACCACTGCTCGCCGATCTCCGACACCACGATCATGGCCTCTGCGGGCGCTCACTGCTACCACCTCAACCACGTGTTCACGCAGATCCCCTACGCGCTCACGGTCACGGCGGTCGCGTTTGTCTCCTTCATCCTCGCCGGCCTGATCCAGAACGTGGTCATCTGCCTGGCCATCGCGGTCGTGCTGATGATCGCCACCCTGCTCGTTATCAAGGTAGTCGTTTCCAAGAAACGCGCCGGCATCTTCGACGAAATGGCGAAGGCCAGCGCCACCCTCAAGGAAGCCAAATAAGAAAACCTACGCACTATAAAAAGTCCGCAGCTTCGGCTGCGGACTTTTTTGCGGGCGGGACAGTGGTTGTGGCGACCATCAGCGCTTGGTGCGAGTTTCCCCAAGAAGCGACTATGAGGCGATACGTCGGCCCAAGGCTCCCTTTGCGAGGTCTAAACTGGCACCGGCCCTATGGCTCCCTTTGACGAGGGAGCTGTCTGCGAAGCAGACTGAGGGAGAGAAAAGTTTAGCGCCGGCGTCGATATGGAGCTGTGTTTTGACCATTTCTCCCTCCGGCTTCGCTAACGCTCAGCCACCGCCCTCGCCAGAGAGAGGCTTTGGAGTTTCGGCGGACGAAATTCATTTTTTTGACAAGCTGAAGGGCGCACCGTGTTTTGCGGTGCGCCCTGTTTGCGGTTTTATTCGGTTTTTACTCGTTTACGATCAGCGAGGCGTTGGACACGAACGCGTAGTTTTCGTTGTAGTCGATCAGACTCCACTCGTCGTTATAGCCGATGCGCTTGATGGTGGCGCCGGCGGTCACGGAGCCGATGGAGTCAAAATCCGTGCCGGGGCCGGTGTAAACGGCGGCGGTCTCCGTGAGGTAGACATAGTCGTTGCAGTTGGTCAGCTCATAGCCCGCGCCGTAGTTCACGCCGGTCACACGCTCCGGCACCGGCGTGGCGCGGATGACCGTGCCGGGCTCCGGTGTGGTGATGGGCACCGCCGTGCCGAGCGGCTGGGAACCGGTGGCGTCAAACACGGCGCTCGGTGTGGCGAGAATGCTCAGCTCCTCCTGCGAGGTGGAGAGGATGGTGAGGTTATCCAGCGCGTGGATGGACCAAACGGCGCCGAAAACGACGGCCGAGATCACAAACACGCCAAGCGTTGCCGTGAAAGCGTTGCGCGCCCATTCCTCCTGCCGCCCGCGCTGCGCGCCGAGAATGGCGAAGATCACGGTCACCGCCGCGATGACAAACAGGGCTGCCAGAACGATGATCAAAAGAAGCATCCAGAATGACATTACGGCGCTCCTTTACATCGAACTCGACGGATCGACAAGGCGAACCTTGTTTTCTGCCAGACATTCGCGCCAGGCGCGGCCGGGGTCCTGGTCGGTGACCACGGTGGAGATCTGGCTGAAATCGCCCACGGTGATGAAGGCGGTCTTGCTGAATTTGTGGCAGTCCATGGCAAGGATGGTTTCCTTGGCCGAGGCCATCATGGACTGCTTGATGTTGGCGTTGTTCACGCCGGCCTCCGTGAAGCGGCCGTCCATATCCATGCCGGTGCAGGAGATGATGGCTTTGTCCACATGGAACGAGCGGATGGTCTCCTCCGCCTTGCGGCCGAAGAAGGCGAACACGTCCTGATCGAGGTTGCCGCCCGTGGAATATACGTTCCAGTCCTCGTGCGCACCGGACAGCTCCAGAATGATCTCGATGGAGTTGGTCACGATGGTCAGCCCCTTCTTCCCGTGCAGCGCGCGCACGATGAAGTAGCAGGTGGACGAGTCGTCCAGCATGAGGAAGTCGCCGTCCTCCACCAGGCGGGCCACCATGGAGGCCACGTTTTTCTTCTCCTCCACGTTCAGCTTCTTGCGCACGCGGAAGGGCGGGGCGTTGCGGCTGTCCGCCAGCGTGGCGCCGCCGTAGCACTTGTTGGCAAGGCCAAGCTCCTCCAGGTTGCTAAGATCGCGCCGGATGGTCTCCTCCGATACGTCAAACTCCTCTGCCAGTTTTCCAACCAGCACGCGCTCATCGCGCCGGAGTTGTTCTAAAATTAAGTTTCTTCTCTCCGCTGCCAGCATTTTTTCTCCGCCTTTCCTGCATAAGTCCTAAAATCAAAAGAAACAATATAAAAAATACAAAAAACCACTTTACAAATTTGTATTGTGGTTGTAAAATGTGGATTAGTGATAGAGTGTAGATAAACTCAGTCACAAACCCACAAAAGGCAACACGCTTTTTCTGATTTCTTTCCCATTATACACGCTTGTTTTCAATTTTACAACAAAAAAACGGAAAAAGTCATGGGAAAAACGTGGTTTTTCAAAAAACAATATTCCCGAAGGAGAGTTGAGATATGAAATATGTTTACAAATTCAGCGAAGGCAACGCCTCCATGCGTGAGCTTTTGGGCGGAAAGGGTGCCAACCTGGCCGAAATGACCGGTCTTGGAATGCCCGTTCCCGAGGGCTTCACCATCACTACCGAGGCCTGCACCCGTTATTATGAGGACGGCCGCAAGTTGTCCGAGGATATTCTCGAGGAGATCATGGAAAACGTCAAGGCGCTCGAGGAGCAGACCGGTCTGCACTTCGGCGACCCGAAGAACCCGCTGCTCGTGTCCGTGCGCTCCGGCGCGCGCGCGTCCATGCCCGGCATGATGGACACCATCCTCAACCTCGGCATCAACGACGAGGTCGCCGAGGCGCTGGCCGAGGCTTCGGGCAATCCCCGCTGGGCGTATGACAGCTACCGCCGCTTCATCCAGATGTATTCCGACGTGGTCATGGAGCTGCCGCACGAGAAGTTTGAGGAGATCCTCTCCGCCGCCCGTGAGGCCGCCGGTGTCACGCTTGATTCCGAGCTGACCGCCGAGGACCTGCGCGAGGTCGTGCGCCTTTATAAAGAATACTATCTGTCCCGCATGGGCACGACCTTCCCGCAGAACGCGCTGGAGCAGCTGACCGAATCGGTCAAGGCCGTGTTCCGCAGCTGGGATAACCCCCGCGCCAACTACTACCGCCGCATAAACGACATCCCCTATAGCTGGGGCACCGCCGTGAACGTGATGCGCATGGCCTTCGGCAACATGGGCGACGATTCCGGCACCGGCGTGGCCTTCACGCGCGACCCCGCCACCGGCGAGCACAAGCTCTATGGCGAGTTCCTTATGAACGCCCAGGGCGAGGACGTCGTGGCCGGCATCCGCACGCCGCAGAGCATCGATGAGCTGGCCAAGGTCATGCCCAAGGTGTACAAGCAGTTTGTGAAGATCTGCACCACGCTTGAAAAGCATTATAAAGACATGCAGGACATGGAGTTCACCATCGAGCGCGGCAAGCTGTTCATGCTTCAGACCCGCAACGGCAAGCGCACCGCGCAGGCCGCGATGAAGGTGGCCGTCGATCTGGTGGAGGAGGGCATCTGCACCAAGGAAGAGGCCATCATGAAGCTCGAGCCGCGTCAGCTCGACGCGCTGCTGCATCCCGGCTTCGATAAGGAAGCGCTGTCCAAGGCCAGCCCCATCGCCACCGGTCTGCCCGCTTCGCCCGGTGCGGCCTGCGGCCAGGTCGTGTTCTCCGCTGCCGACGCCATCGAGCGCGCGGCGAACGGTCCCGTGCTTCTCGTTCGCAACGAGACCAGCGCCGAGGACGTGGAAGGCATGAACGCCGCCGAGGGCATCCTCACGGCCCATGGCGGACGCACCAGCCATGCGGCGGTCGTGGCCCGTCAGATCGGCACCTGCTGCGTGGCCGGCTGCGGCGATCTGCGCATCTTTGAGGATAAGCAATACTTCACGGCCAACAACACCCTCGTGCGCGAAGGCGACTGGATCTCCATTGACGGCTCCACCGGCCATGTGTATCTGGGCAAGCTGCCCACCGTGCCCGCCGAGGTGGCCGGTCAGTTCGCCACCGTGATGGGCTGGGCGGATGAAATTCGCAAGCTGGGCGTGCGCGCCAATGCCGACACGCCGACGGACGCGAAAACCGCGCTGGACTTCGGCGCCGAGGGCATCGGCCTTGTGCGCACGGAGCATATGTTCTTTGAAACCGACCGCATCCGCGCCATGCGCGAGATGATCCTGGCCACCGACGAGCGTCACCGCCGTGCGGCGCTGGCGAAGCTGCTGCCCATGCAGCGCGGCGACTTTGAGGGTATCTTCCGCGTGATGGGCGGCCGTCCGGTCACGGTGCGTCTGCTCGATCCGCCTCTGCATGAGTTCCTGCCCACCGGCGAAGCCGAGCAGCGCGATCTGGCCGAGGATATGGGCATCGAGCTTGACGAGCTCAAGGCCACCATCCGCGCCATGCACGAGGTCAACCCCATGCTGGGTCTGCGCGGCTGCCGTCTGCCCATCATCTATCCCGAGATCGCGGAGATGCAGACGCAGGCCATCATCGAGGCGGCCATCAATGTCCACCGCGAAACGGGTGACCCCGTTGCGCCGGAGATCATGGTTCCGCTGGTGTCCTCCGGCGGCGAGATCCGCAATCTCAAAAAGCTCATCCAGAACACGGCCGATCTCATCATCCGCCGCGCGGGTGTGCCTCTGAGCTATAAGGTCGGCACGATGATCGAAATTCCGCGCGCCGCCATGAGCGCCGACCGCATCGCCGTCGAAGCCGAGTTCTTCTCCTTCGGCACGAACGACCTGACCCAGATGTCCTTCGGCCTTTCGCGCGACGACTCCGGCCGCTTCCTGCCCAAGTATCTGGACAAGAAGATCCTTGAAAACGACCCGTTCGAGCGCTTTGACGAGCTGGGCACGGGCCGTCTGGTGGAAACGGCGGTCAAGCTTGGCCGCAACACCCGCCCGGACATCAAGCTCGGCGTTTGCGGCGAGCACGGCGGCGAACCGGCTTCCATCGACTTCTTCCACCGCGCGGGCCTGAACTATGTGTCCTGCTCGCCGTACCGCGTGCCCATCGCCCGCCTTGCCGCTGCGCAGGCCGCGCTTCGCAACGCGAAATAATTCGGTTTCTTCTACTCTCTCCTTTCAATATTTTTCAGGCACGGTCCCTCCAGCTTCGGCTGGAGGGATTGTGTTGTTTATAAAGAAACAGGCACCCATTCGGGCGCCTGCTAGAGACCGTGTTGTAATTGTATCAGTCGCGCTTTGCGGTGCGCGCGCGGCGGGGGATGGCGGCGCGGTAGCCGATGCCGCGCACGGTTTGAAGGCGGATATCGTCCACATCGCGCAGTTTCTTGCGCAAAAGCTTGATGTGGGTGTCCACGGTGCGGGGGCTGGATTCGTTGTCAAAGCCCCAAAGCTCGTCCATCAGTTGCGCGCGGGTGAACACGCGGCCGGGATAGCTCAAAAGCTTTTCCAGAAGCAAAAATTCCATGTGCCGCAGCTCGATGGCGCCGGTGGGCGTTTCCAGTGTCAGCGTGTGCGCGTGCAGCGTGCAGCTTCCGAATCGCAGGGCGGCATCGTCCACAATGCGGCAGCGCCACAACAGCGTGCGAACGCGCATTTGCAGCTCCTCTTCCTCCGGCGGCGCGAGCATATAGCCATCGGCTCCGGAGCGGAACACGCGGCGCTTTTCCTGCATCCCGCCTTTGTCCAGCAGCACGATCGCAGGCGTGGTGTCCCCGGCATCGCGCAGCTCGCGCGTCAGCTCGCAGGCACCATCGGCGATGTTGGCCAGAATGAGCTGTACGGCGGTATGGGCCAGGATGGAGAGAGCTTCATCCGCATCGCGGGCGGGCAGGACATCGTAATCCAGCGCGCGCAGGGCGGATGTTACGGAACGGCGGCATGCGGCGTCATTTTCGACCAGCAGTATATGGACCATGCCGCGCACCTCCCGCGAAAGATTTAAGAAAAGCCTAAACTATTTTAATGCGAGCGCAAAATCTTGTCAAGCACAAAGGGGAACGCCGCAGCGTTCCCCTTTGAAATCGGGTGGATTTACACGATGTCCATGGCGGCGAACATACCGTCGCGTCCGGCCTGAAGGATACGGGCGGGCTTTTTGCAGTCGCCCACGACGTTGGTGCGCGGGCAGATGCCCATGAGCGATTCGATCTCCTCGCTGGGGGCGCGGAAGCCGAGGGCGTAGTAGATGTCGTCCGCCGGGAAGAAAAGCTCGCTGCCGTCGGGGCCGATGGCCTTGACGCCCTCGGCGGTCACTTCCGTCACGCGGGTGGAACAGTGGATGTTCATGCTCGCGGGCTTGAAGATACGGAAGGCTTCCTTGTGGCTCC
>CAYLSA010000029.1:0-18764 GCA_964386575.1 uncultured Oscillospiraceae bacterium
TTGTTTTGGATTTATTTTTTCTTCCTTCGCGCCGCGAGCAGCACGACCACACAGCCGGCCGCCACCACGATGAGCACGATCCACAGGATCGGCATGGCCTCATCGCCGGTTTTCACGGGCTTATCGGTCTGGTCGTTCTTGGCATTCTCCTCGAGCTTTTCAATGGCCGCGAGGGCGGCGTTGATGCGCGCGAGCTTTTCGTTCAGCGCGGCTTTCTCCGCCGCGGTGTAGTTCGGGCCGTAGGTGTCCAGCGCGTCCTGAATGGCCCGCTTGGCCGAGCGCAGCCTGCCCTTATGGCCGGGTTCGGCGTTCGAAGCGTCGATATCGTCCGCCGCGCCGATGGCATCGTTCTCCATGGCGGCCTTGGCGTCGTCGAGCCGCTCGATGAGCTCCTCCGCCTCTTTCTTGAAGTCCTCGAGTTCCTTCTTCTCGCCCTCGCCGGGGTTTTGGGCCAGATAACCGTCCAGATCGTCCAGCAGGTCTTCCAGCGCCTCGCGGTCGTCGCCGGTGACATTGTCCTTTGTCAGGCCCTCCAGCGGCGCGCCCACACCGATGGGCGAAACGCGGTTGGCCCGGCTGACGTTCAGCGTGAGCGTGAAGGTCTCATAGTTTTCCGCTTCGACCGTCACGCGCAGTGCGGCGATGGCGCCCGTATCGGTGCTGTCCACGAAGGGGACCGGCAGCGTGAGCGTGCCGTTCGTCAGCGTGCGGCCGTCCAGATAGCCCTCCACCGTGATCTTGGAGTCATCGTCTCCTTCCCCCACGGCCTTGAGCGCATAGGTCAGCGTGCCATATTCGCAGCCGGCGGGCAGCACGGGCAGCAGCGACGCAAGATCGACCGTGTAGGTATACGCGATCTGGTTATACACCGTCAGGCTGCCATCCGTCGCCGTGGGCGCCGGAGCTTTCACGATGTTCCAATCAACCGTTGCCGTGCCGGTATAGTTGCCCTTGCCGGTGAAGCCGGCCGTATAGGTTCCAATATCGGTTTTCTTCGTGACGGACTGGGTGTAATCCGCGCCCTGAACAAGCGTCTCAAGCGTATCGACCCTCGTTTCTGTGGCACTGATTTCGTTTCGATGATTCAGCGTCAGCGTAAATGTGGGTGCCTGCGGCTGGCCACTGTAGGCCAAATCATCACTGCTGATGCTAACGAAGTACTCAGGCACAGCCACCGATGCCACAAGATCACGCGGCGCGATGGTGACTTTGATCTCGCGCGGCGCATCCGCCGAGCCGATGTCGTTGTAGTTCGTGCCGCCGTCCACATAGTAGTAAATGGTATAGTCATCCGCATCGGTGCCCTTCAAGGCAGAAGCATCGGTGCCGTAGGTTCCATCCGCGCCCAGCTTATACTTTATCGTGCAGCCGGTGATGCCCTCACCGAACGCTCCCGCCGAAATCAGCATCTGCTCCCCGCCGTTATAGGTCAGGCCGCTTATCGCCTCGGGGGCATGGATGTCGTCACTGGGGATATCGGCCTTGGCCACTGTGACGGTCTTATCCAGCGTCACGGTGTAGCCATCCTTCGTGACCTTGCAGCGGTAGGCGTGGCTGCCCGCATTGGGTTTTGTGTCCTCATAGGACGCGCCGGTCACGCCTTCGATCTTGGTTTCCGTTTCTCCGTCCACTTCATACCACTCGTAATCGGCGCCATCAACGCTGCTTGCTGTCAAAGTCAGATCATCCCCATAGGTCAAGCTCGCAGGCGAGGCCGTCAGCGTTATATCGAGCAGGGGGATCCTGCCCACGGAGACATTTTGCAGCGCGGTCTCATTTGTGACCGTCAGCCACGTTTTGCTGCCATCCGCCGCCGTTTTGTAATAGGCATAGCCATTGTCCAGCAGATCGTCTGCGGTTATACCGTTGGAGGTCGTGATGGATGTGTATGTACCCGCCTGCAGCTTTGTTGTGCCGCCGGAGACGGTCAGGCTTTGAATGGTGGCCGCCGTTTCCACGCTCAACGTACCGCCCGTTTGCTCGATGGCGGCCATCGTGCCGCTTCCATTCCCCACTTCCAAGCTGCCGTTTGCCGCGATAACAAGCTTATCCTTCAGCTCATAGGTGCCCAGAAGCAAGCGGAACGCTTTATCGACCGAGAGGCTCGTGCCCGCCTTGCCGCCGTTTGCCAGCAGCGTGATCACAGATTCGCCGGTCGTCGACGCTGCCGCATAGGCCTCGGCAAAGCTCGTATAGAAGCTGGTTTTGCCATCTGCCGCGACCAGCTGCGCCACGAGCGGCTGGCCACAGTATTTACATTCGTTACCAGGCGCAGTGTTTTGATGCACGCACTTGGCAACATTCACATTTTCGATAGACGCGCCTTGGGCATCACCCCAAAGGACAAAGCCACTGCTGTTTTTGAACGCATAGCCCGCGGCCAGCAGCTCGCGGACGGCGGGCAAGGTGCCGCCGAGAATCTCGATCTTGCCGTAGCTGCCGCCGGTGAGGCCCTTCTTAATGTCGGTATACGTCGTCACATCGGCAGCACCAAGCGTCAGCGTGTCGATCTCGCCGCCGGAGATGGTGAAGTTTTCAAGCTTCGCCGTGGTCCCCTCCTGCGGAATAGCCGCGATGTTCATCGTTGTCACCTTGCCGGCTGTCATCTTGATAATGCCGCCGGGTGTCACATTGACCGTAGTCGCCGTGCCGCCGGTGATATCAAACGTGCTCGAGGGGTTCACTTCGATGGATTTCACGGTGGCATCCGCGCCCAGCTCCAATCGGCTGCCAACCGTGCTTTCACCCACGGTGACCGCCGTGTCAGCAAGCGCCAAATTCTTGAGCTGGATACCGGCGCCATCGCCTTTCACATACAGCTTGTCGATGGATGCGTCGTTTTCAAGCGCGAGCATATCACTCGCCTCAAGCGCGCCGCCGCCCTGATTGAGCAGCGTGACATCCGCCGCGTCCACGCCGTTGAGCGTGAGCTTGCCCATGGCGGTCGTGTTATTCTCCGTTATGCCCTGCACCGTGATAGGCGCCTCGACCTTCGGACGTGTGGAGTCCACCTTGCGCGCGCTCTTCGTGGTATCCTCGGTGCCGTCCTTGACCGTCACAACCGCATTGGGCGCGAGCGTGAAGTCCTCGTAGAGCCTTTTGCCATTGAGGTCGATGGTATAGCTTCCCGCCGGGAAGGTCACCGCCGACTCCGTGTTGGCCACATCCGTCAGCAAGCTGATGGTGTCGCCGGTCTGCGCGGCCTTCACCACATCGGCAAAGGTGGGATAGTATTTCGCACTGCTTCCGCTGCCGATATAGGCCACATACCGACGCCCGCACTCGCACAGGCCGGTGGTTTCATTCGGCGTGCAGGTGTGCGGCCGGACCTCGATCTTAGTGTAGTCCGTCCCGGGTATCAGGGTAAAGCTGCTCCCGTCAGGAGTTATGTTATCGCTAGTAAGTATTTTATCCTTCGTGGCACCATCAGTCGCCACATACACATAGCACTCACCCTCGCCATGGGCCAGACAGTCGTTTATGAGATCCGGTGTAGCATGCTGAGCTTTAATTTGGGTAAAACTGCCGCCGCGGAGCGTGAGCACCGTGGCCACGGTGCTGTTGATGGTCAGCTTTTGGAAGCTGCCGCCGCGGATCGTGGTAGAGCCATACCTACCGGCGCTGTTCTGTTGGCACGAAATGGTCGTTTCGCCGGTGACTGTGCCGCCGGAAATGGTATGGCTGCCTGTTCCGCCAAGGTTGAGCACTTTGATCGTGCCGCCGGAAATAGTCACGTTGCTGGCGTTCTCTGCCAGCAGCTGGCCCCCGATGGCGCCGGCGGTCATAGTCACTGTGCCGCCGTTGGGGAACACGCCGCCGATCGGTTCGCCGCCCTCTTCATTCGGCCATGAGCCAAAGGCGCCGCCGGAGATGGTCAGGCTGCCGCCGGTAGTAGCCACTATATGGAACGTGCCGCCGGTAATGGTCGCACTGCCGCCCGCGATGGTCACAGTGCCGCTGCCGGTCGTATCCGACATCGTGCCAAACGTGCCGCCGCTGACGGTCAGCTTGCCGCCGGTGGGAACCATCACATTGCCGGGGAAGGTCGCGTTGCCCGCCACGGTAACATCGCCCGCGATGATCACAGACTTCCCGCTCGCCGCCGTCACGGCGCCGGGCGCGGCCGTGCCGGTATCCGTGATGGTCACATTGCCGGTGATGGTCAAATCACCCGCGCCGGAGAGGGTCTTGCCGTTTAGGTCTATGGTAACATTGCTCTTCGCGCTCAGATCGAGCTTGCTGTTTTCGCCATCCGCCGGTGCGGTCACATTGGCCAGAAGCTTGATGGTCTGGCCCTCCCCGACCGCCGTCAGCGCATCCGTCAGCGAGGTATAATACACGTCGCCGATCTGCGCCACGCGGACGAGGCCGCAGGCGCACATACCGGTTTCAGCGCTGTAGTCATGCGCAGAGTGGGGAACCACCGTAACATTCGTAAGCTTTGCCACAGCGCCGTTAACGAGCGTTTCGGCATCCGATTTTTGGGCAAAGGCATAGCCTTCGGCCAGCAGCGCATAGCAGGATGCCACGCTGCCCGAGGCTTTGATCTCATTAAACGTGCCGCCGGACAGCGAAACTTCGCCGCCGCTCGCCGTCAGCTTCTCCATCGTGCCGCCGGTAACCGTGAGCTTGCCGTTGGAAATGCTCACATTCACCTGAATATTCGCTCCGGCCGTGATCGTTGTTTCGCCGCCGCTGAGCGTAAGATCGCCATCCGTGTCGTTGGTGACCTGCGCAGACGCAAGCGTCAGCCTGGCCTCTCCGCTCACCGCGATCGGCGCATTCCATCCCGTGTAGGTATTGCGGATCGTGCCGCCCGAAGCCGCGTTCACGGTCAGCGCGGCGCTTCCTGTCAGATCAAGCACCTTTTGGCCGCCGCCGGAGAGCGTATGGCCGCCCAGATCCAGCGTGATCGCGCCCTTTTCAAGCGTGATGGTTTCGCTTGCGTGGACATCCTTTCGCAGGGTGACGGTAGCGCTGGTGTATCCCTTCGCCGCGGCAAACGCCTCCGCCGCCGTGGCATATTTGGTCTCCGTGTCATTTGCCCGAACGATTATGACCTCGCGATCCGCGCCGCAGTTGACGCAGCAGCCAACAGCGTCCACACCGCTGCTATGGGTACAATCGGTGATGCTATAGCCCGTCAGGGCAATGCCGTCCGAGGTGAGTTTTGTGGAATCAGGCTTGATATCGCTGCCTTTTGCAAACACCTTGCCCGCCGGAAGCAGATCGCCCAGCGTTATTGTTTCCGCGCCGGTGATGCGCTCATAGCTGCCGCCGGTCAGTGAAGCCTCGCCGTCGGTCATATTCAGCGTTGTCACCGTGCCGTTGGAAACGTTGACCGCCGCATTCGTGCCGCTCGTGATCGTCGTCACGTTGCCGCCGGTCATATTCAGCGTGCCTTTGTTCCAGCCATCCGCTGAGCCTTGAAGCGTCACCGTGTTCACCGTGCCGCCGGAAAGCGTGACCGTGCCGCCGGTCATATTCAGTGTTGTCACCGTACCGCCGGAAACGCCGACCTTCGCAGAGTCCTTGGCCACCAGCGTTGTCACCGTGCCGCCGGAAATCGAGGCATTGCGGCCGGTCATATTCAGCGCCGTTACCGTGCCGCCGGTCAGGGTAACCGTGGAATGTTTGAGCGTCAGATCGCCCAGCGTGCCGCCCGAACCCGAGTCCTTCACGGTAAGCGGGCAATACTCATACCCTTGTTCATACGAAAGCTTCGTGACCGTCTTGCCATTCAGGTCTAGCGTGATGTTAGCACTGTAACGGCTCAGATCGACCGTGACATCGCTGCTCACATTCTCCAGCACCGTCACGGTGCAGTTGTTGTCGGCCGCCGCGGCAAGAAGGGCCTCGCCCAGATCCATAAAGTAGCCGGTCGTGTCCCCTTTGGTCATTTTGGCCACCGCTGTCTCGCCGCAATCGTCACACACGCCATCCGTCCATTTTTCGTGTTTGCAGCCATCGCCGCATACCGTGCAGGTGCCTTTTACCTTATCGTGCTCCTTGTATAGGTTACTGGCATTGTTGGTGTAGGAGGGGCAGGGCGAGGTTTCATACACCGCGCCACCCGTGAAGTTGGGGAAAGCATCCGTGCCGATCGTCTGCTTCCACGTGCCGTTATCCTTGCTTCCGTTGAGCAGATACGCCACTTCGCCGGACTTAAACTGCGCGGCGGTTTTCCCGGCCACGCCGTTCTGGCTTTCCGTTTCTTTCTCAGCCAGATAATAGCAGTTTTTGGCCGTGCCGTTGCCCACGACCTTGCTGACAGGATCGTTGCCGACTTTGACCGTACTGGTGCTGTAGCAGTTTTCGACCACGCCTCCATTGTTCCAGCCCACGATAGCGCCGACGTTGTTTTTTTGCCCCTGAACAACGTTATTGATGCTGCGGCAGTTTGAAACACTGCCGCCCTTGAGCCAAGCCACTATGGCACCGACCTGGTTCGAATCTCGACTGATTATGTATGAATTCTGGACCGTGACATTCTTGACCGTGACACTGCAGTCGCTCCCAACGATCAAGCCAACCGTGCTCTGCGGGGCGGAAATATACATGTTATCGATCGTGAGATTTTGGATGGTGGCACCATTGGCGCTGAACAAACCGACATTGCCGGTTTTTCCATCCGCATAATCGTAAAGGCCGGAAATGGTGTGACCGTCACCGTCAAAGGTTCCTTTATAGTCATTGTTTTGTCCGAACTTCACGAGTTCGCGCGGCGTTGCAGCCGCGTCACCCTCGGTGTAGTTTCCGTTTGCGTCGAATGTGCCGGAATTGACGGTGATGTCCGCGGTCAGCTTGGCGTTCCAGCCCGTATTCTTGCTAAGCCCGGATTTGCTCGCAAACCAGTAAAGCTGTCCGGCGTTGGAGATCTGGTAGTTGTCATCGCTGACCATTGTGGCAGGCTGATAGCAATAATCCGCAACAGTGCAGAAGCCATTGCTATCATAGCTGTGCTCATGCTCCTCGGCCAGCACCGCCACCTGGTTGTTGAACCAGTTGAACAGCGCTTCGAACGCCTCCGCGCCGGTGATGAGCGCCTGCTGCTCGGCCGTGAGCGCGTCATAGGCGTCGTAGGCATTTTGCACGGCGTCATAATCCTCGGCGGTCACGGAATCGACCGCGGGCAGCGCATCGATCCGCGCCTGCACCGCCGCCACCGCTTCGTCCACCACCGGAGCTTCCGGCTCGGCAACCGGCGCCGCCGTGGGTTCGGGCGTGGGTTCCGCCTCCGGTTCCACGGGCGTTTCCGTTGTCTCCGGGGCCATCGTGGCCGAGACCACGAGGGGCGCTTGCTCCTCCTGCTCATGGATATGCCCATCCTCCCCATCGGCAAAAGCCGCCGTGGGGCACAGGCTCAGGCACAGCACAAAGCACAGAACGAGGCTCAACACACGTTTTTTCATAATTTTTCCTCCATGGGGGATAAGTGAATATTTATGCATATTTTCGAATAATTGCGGGTTTACGGCGAATATATGTGAACAACCGCTTTTTATCGCCCACGGGGCGAAAATCCTGATTTTTCCTTGGAATATAAAGGGTTTTCACCGTGCAGTTCTAGTTGCACATTTACGATAATATAATAAAACCATATGAAAGTAAATGAAATATTTATCCAAATCCCGTAAAAAAAACGAACCGAAACAGGCGATGTGTTTCGGTTCGTATGTTTGTGTATTCTCTATATCACGCAAAGGCCGGCCAGAGCTTTTTGGCCTCGGCCCGCAAGCGCTCGCGGTCGTCGGGATGGGCGATGGCGATCAGGCGGGCGATGCGCTCACTGACCGAGGCGCCTTTGAGTCGCGCCACGCCGTATTCCGTTACGATATAGTCCACGTAATTGCGCGGCACGGTGACGATGGCGCCCGGCGCGAGCATGGAAACGATCTTCGATTCGCCCTGTGCCGTGCGCGAGGGGAAGGCCAGAATGCCCTTGCCGCCCCTGGACTCAAACGCGCCATACGCACAGCAGAAGGCCCCGCCGGAGCCGGAGATCTGGCGCGCGCCCACGCTTTCCGAGCAGACCTGACCGGTCAGATCGATCTGGACGCAGGTGTTGATGGAAACGAAATTGTTCTGCTTTGCGATGACCATGGGATTGATGTGGTCGGGCGAACGGCGCTCCACGCAGTCGGAGCGGCTCTGGATGAATTCGTAAATATTCTCGCGCCCCTCGGCAAAGGAGAAAACGTGCAGACCGGTGTCGATGTTCTTGCATTTGCCGGTGATATTGCCGGAGAGGATGAGATCCATCATGGAGTTTGTGAACATCTCCGTGTGGATGCCGAGATCGTTCTTCTGCCGCAGATACAGGCCCACGGCGTTCGGGATGCCGCCGATGCCAAGCTGGATGGTGTCGCCGTCGGAAACGATGTCCGCCACCGCCGCGCCGATGCGGTCTTCCAGCTCCGTGGGCTCGATGGTGGGCAGGTCCTGCTCCTCGCGCTCGGCCTCGAGGATGTAGGTCACGGCGTCGATGGGGATGGTCTGCGCGCCGTGGGCATGATGCAGGCGGGGATTGACCTCCACCACGATGGGCAGCTTATGGTCGATGGCGTATTGCAGGGCGTCGCCCTCGTCGGCATGGTTCATGCCCATGTGGAACAAGCCGTTTTCATCCATCGCGCCAACGCCGGTATAATACACGTCCGGCATATGGCCCGCAATGGCCACGGAGAAATAATGCGCAAGATCGGACGGGACAAAATCGATCAGACCAAGCTTTTCGGATTCCTTATAAAACGTGGGGCCGTAGAAATAGGTCAGCATCTCCATATGGCCTTTCATGGCGGGGTCGGTCATCACTTGGAAATGGCCGGAGCGACCCTTCCAGATCTTCACGTTTTCGACCTCCGGCGCCCGCTCGTGCAGATGCTCCAAAATGGTCACGGGCTCGGTGTGGTTATGGGTGGTATACACCACGTCGCCCGATTTGATCAGCGACAGGCACTGCGTCACCGATGCGAGTTTTTCCTGATATTGCTTTTGATAATCCGTCATTTTCCTTGTCCTTCGCGTGGTTTTTTCTTATGATATCACCGCGGCACATTCCCCGTCAAGGCGCTTGACAGATGGGGCGAGCGCAGTATAATGAACTTAAGCTACATCCGCTCTGACGCCAAAATGCAAATTGAGGCGAAAGATCCGGTCAGGACGCGCATCTATATCCGTATGCCATGACTGTATCTTTCGGGATGCAGTCATTTTTTGTACGGAAAGGAGGCGCCGCCATGGATACACGCGTTGCCATCGTTGGCATACTGGTAGAGGAGCCCGACTCCGTTGAGGCTGTGAACGCCATTTTGCACCGCCACAGCGGCTATATTCTGGGCCGAATGGGCATCCCCTACCGCGAGAAGAATGTCAACATCATCAGCATCGCCATCGACGCGCCGCAGGATGTGATCAACACCCTGTCCGGCGAGATCGGCAAGCTCAAGGGCGTGAGCGCAAAGACCGCTTATTCCCGCCTTGTTACCAGATCCGAAACCTGACCGGAGGAATTTTTATGAAACGTTTTGCATCCGTTTTGCTGCTTTTGGCGCTGCTTTTTTCGCTTTGCGCCTGCGGCCAAACCACCGAACCGGCGGAACCCGAAACCACCACCGAGACTATTACCGAAACATCCACCGAGACTATTACCGAAACAACAGAAGAAACCGCATCCGAGGCCGCCGTGGACGCGGAACTGGGTGTGAATGTGATGGTACTAAACGGTACCACGGGCTTCGGCATGGCAAAACTCATGGCCGACGCGCAATCGGGCGAGGCCGCGCTGAACTATCGCTTCGCCGTAGAATCCGACGCCAGCGTTGTGACCGCCGCGCTCATCAGCGGCGACTGCGACATCGCGGCCCTGCCCACGAACGCCGCCGCAACGGTGTATAACAAGACCGAGGGCGGTGTGAAAATGCTCGCCATCAACACGCTGGGCGTGTTGTATCTGGTCATAAACGGCGAGACCGTGGCCGTGGACAGTTTGAACGATCTGGCCGGCATGACCGTTTACGCTCCGGCGCAGAATCCCACGTTCCTGCTTCGCGCACTGCTGGATGCCGCCGGCGTGGAAAACGTGACCGTGGACAACAGCTATGCCCAGCCCGCCGATCTGCGCACGGCTTTGGCCGCCGGCGAGGTGGACATCGCCGTTTTGCCGGAGCCGATGGTGACCATCGCCCGCGCGGCAAACGATAAACTCACCACGGCGCTTGACCTGACCGCCGAGTGGGATAAGGTGCAGCCGGAGGGCTCGCTGGTGCAGGGCTGCGTGGTCGCGCGGACGGAATTTGCCGCGGCGCATCCGAATGAGATCGCCGCCTTTTTGCAGGAGTATGAAGCTTCCATCGCCTATCTGTCCGAGGATGCGGAGGCCGCCGGCGCGCTGATCGAGCAGACCGGCGTTTTCACAAACGGCGCCGTGGCCGCCAAAGCCATCCCGAACTGCAATATGTGCTTCGTGGCCGGCGAGGCGATGCAAACGGCCATGGATTCGTTCTGCAGCATCCTGTTCGCGCTTGAGCCGGCCGCCGTGGGCGGCGCGGTGCCGGACGCGGACTTCTACCGGCTTGGATAAGCGCGGGAATACCGGCGCGCGCGCCGGATTGGAAAGGCTGGGCGCGGCTGTTTTCTGGCTGGCGCTTTGGGCGCTGGCAGCCGTGCTGGTAGATAAGCCATTGCTGCTGCCCGCACCATGGCGCGTTTTGCGGCGGCTGGGCGAACTGGCTGTAACAGCCACGTTCTGGCTCACGGTCGCACGCACGCTTGGACGCATCGCCCTGGGTCTGATCGGCGGCGCGGCGCTGGGAACATTGCTGGCCGCGGCCACGGCGCGGTTTCGCCCCGTGCGGGTGCTGCTTTCGCCGCTTTTGACCATCGTGCAGTCCACGCCCGTGGCCTCGTTCATCCTGCTGCTGCTCGTGTGGCTCGGGCGCGACACGCTGCCCGCCGTGGTCGTGGGACTGATGGTGCTGCCGGTCGTGTGGCGGAATGTATCCGCCGGAATCCAGAGCGCCGATCCCATGCTGCTGGAGCTTGCGCGGGTCTATCGATTCCCGCGCGGACGGCTGTTGCGGCGGGTCTATATCCCCTCGGTGAAGCCGTATTTTCTGGCCGCGCTGGAAACGGCGCTCGGCCTTGCGTGGAAAGCCGGTGTGGCCGCGGAGGTGCTCACCGTGCCGAAGGGCTCCATCGGCACCATGCTGTACGAGGCGAAGCTGTATTTGGAAACGACCGATCTGTTCGCATGGACGGTGACGGTCATCGTTTGCAGTTTGGCCATCGAAAAGCTGCTGGCCGCCGCGCTGCGGCGCTTGGAGAAGGGAGGCGCCGGCCATGCTTCGACTTGAGGATGTGAGCCTGTCCTATGGCGGAAAGATCGTTTTGCAGGGGCAATCGCTGGATGTACCGTCCGGCGGACGCATCGCCCTGATGGGGCCGTCCGGCTGCGGCAAAACCAGCCTTCTGCGTCTTGCGGCAGGGCTTTCCAAGCCGGACGGCGGCACGGTCGAGCGGCGCTGTGAGCGCGTTTCGTATCTGTTTCAGGAGCCGCGGCTTCTGCCATGGCTCACGGCGGAGGAAAATGTGAACGCCGTTTTGTCCGACCGCGCCGCCACGCGCGCCGAAGCGCATCGATGGCTGGAGGCCGTGGGCTTAGGCGAGGACGCGGATAAATACCCGCGCGAACTGTCCGGCGGGATGCAGCAGCGCGTGAGTTTGGCGCGGGCGCTGGCCTATGGCGGCGCACTTTTCCTGCTGGACGAGCCGCTGAAGGGTCTTGACGCCGAAACACGCGCGGATATGCTTCACCTTCTATGCAAACACACAGCCGGAAAGACCGTGCTGCTCGCCACGCATGACGAGGCCGAGGCCGAAGCGCTTGCCGACGAAATATACATCTACCACCCCCATCGCTTTGTCCCGCGCTGAGCCGATCACCAAATGGATAAAACGAACGCCCCGACCGATGGTCGGGGCGTTTTCGCGTCGAGCATAACGGTCTCGCCAGGCTTCGACATTGGCTTCAAAATATCAGACTATTTCAAGCGAGCGCCGCCGATTGGCGACGCTCGCTCTGCATGGGAGATGAGAGATCGGATCAGTAGGCGATGAGCGCTACAACCATGGATACGAGGGACATCACCATGGGAATGGCGATGTTGGAGATCATCAGATACTTATAGCCCTGCTTATGCTCATAGCCATAGCACATGAGGATCATGCACATGGAGCCGTTATGGGGCATGGAGTCAAAGGCGGTGGACGTGATGGAGGTCAGGCGGTGCACCGCATCGGCACGGGCGCCCATGGCAAGCACCTTATCGCCCATAAGAGCCAAGAAGGAGCTGGAACCGCCCAAGCAGTCCGCGCACAGAATGCACAAAAGCGTAGTGCCAATGACCACCAGAACATACGGATTCATATTCACGCTCATGATCCAGCCGACCACGGCGTTGTACACCTCGGTGTTCGCCACGACGGCGGCAAAGCCAACAACAATGGACGTGCCAATAACGATGGGCATCATGAAGCTGATCTGATCGGCTATCATCTTATACTTGTTTTCCACATGGATGTATTTGCGGCAGGTGATCAGCATCAGCGCAGAGCCAAGCAGGGACGCATAGATAACGGCCTGCGAGGAATCCATATGGAACCCCAGCACAGCAACAAAGCAGAACGCAATGATGAAAACGATGGGAAGGATCGCGATGGCGAAGGGAGGCACATCGTCCTCCGCACGCAGCTGCATCTTATCCTCACCGGGCATAGGATCGTAGCCCCAGCCTTTTTTCTTCGCATCCTTCACAAGCCAGTTCACATACAGGATGTTCAGCGGCATACCCACAACAAAGGCGATGATGCCCATAAGCGGAGCGGCATAGATCGTGGTTCCAAGGAAAAACGTAGGAATAAGGTTGCCGATGGTGCCGGAGACGGGGATGATGTTCTGCGTCATGATCATGGTGCCGGCCATGGCGCACATGCCGATGTATCGGGGCATATTCACGCTCTTCATCAGACCCACGGCCAGATAAGCCACGATGATGATGGGGGAAGCGCCGGTAGCCGCAACGATCATGGAGAAGACCATGATGATATAAATAACGTTCTTTTCACCGAACTTCTTCGTCAGGGTGCGGCCAATGGCATCGTTGCAGCCGGTGACATTCAGCAGGCCGCCGAACAGCGCGCCCGTGATGAACAGCAGCAGCATATTGGACATAAAGCCCATGGTGCCTGTCATGAAGGTGGTGAAGAAATTCTCCGTGAAACCGCCGTTTGCGAAAATGGCGATGATCATGGTGGCGATCACGGATGCGAAGATGGCGCCGGTGCCCTTCATGCAGAGGATGATGAACACGGCAATCGCGATAACCAGGCCGATGGCTGATAATACGATGGGGCTCATTTCTTATTCTCCTTTTTTGTTTTTTATTTCCTGTTATTAAGGACGGATTTGTTTTGCGACCACACCGCGATGCATAACAAAGCAGATGTGATCCGGTTCCAGTGCGGAGAAGGTTTCATCGATGGGCCGCTCCGTGACCACAAGGTCAGCCAGCTTCCCTTCCTCTATACTCCCTGCGATTTCTCCCATGCCGCATACACTGGCTGCATCCGCCGTGGCAAGGCGGATCGCTTCCTGCACGGTTAGCCCGGCCTTCACCAGCATCCGCAGCTCATGAATCGGCACACCGGCCGTCTGATACGGCGGCGCCTCATGCATGAAGTCCGTTCCCGCGCTCATGGGCACACCGGCCCGATAGAGCTTTCCAACGTTCTCCAGCACCGCATCCATGATCTGCTCTCCGGTTTGGGCGGAAACCATGTCGAAAATGGAGATGGTCGTGTTCACAGCCATGCCGCTTTCCCGGATGATCTCGACATCTTCATCGGTCAGGCGATCCGTTGGCGTGTGGGCACACTCATCCAGTCCCCATGCCGCCGCTTTCACAGCGTTGTCCCGCTTGGTGATATGGGCGGCGGAACGAGCGCCCCGTTCGCTGGCTCTTTGGCAGATGGCCCGAAAAGACTCCTCGGACAGATAATCCAGCGGATGCTGCGGATCCATGCCATAATCCAGGCCCGTTTTTACCATATTCGCACCCGCATCCAGCATGGCATCCACGGCGGCCCGCGCCGTCTCCGGACTTTCATCGACCAGATAGCCAATGTGCTTTCCGGATGGGTGGACGTTGCCGTAGGTGTTCTCCCCCGCAATGAATTTGCCTGCCGTGACAACGGTGGGGTAGTCCGGGCTTCGGCGCTCGCTCAGCCATGCCTGATACGCGGAGAAATCCTGCTCGGAGGTCATGCCCATGTCCCGCACGGTCGTTACGCCGCCGGTAACAAAGCGCCGGATAAGCTCATCCGGAAGCGGCCCTTCCACGCCGTATAGATGAACGTGGGTATTAAACAGGCCCGGCAAAAGCCACTTGCCGCCAAGGTCGATGACCTCCGCGTCCTCCGCCGTTTGATCGGGGGCAAGGCGTACGATCCGCTCCCCTTCCACCAACACATCGGTATCCGCCGGTCCATTCCACACATTGGCGTGCTTCAGTAAATATCGACCCATAACAGCATCCCTCCTTAAAAATCAGTACGCCACAGGCTCCGGCATCGTGCCGGGGTATTGCTCACACAACTGCTCCCAATTTTTCGGCAAAACCGCCTTCTTGCAGATCGGGCCGCCATGGTCGCCGCCGCCAAGATAGGCCATGCCCCAGTCGCGCCCGGCCACCATCACAAAGCTGTGATCCGTGTTCCACATAAGCGGCGCAGAGTGGACCAGTCCCGGTGCCGGGAACACGAGGCCCTTGCGCGGATGGTTGTTGCCGATCGCCGCGCGCGGGATCTCGCTGGACGGACGGCGGTTGTATTCCTTCACATAGCTAAGTATATCCTGCTTGCTGTATCCTGCTTCAGCAAACATCTTCGCGCCCTCCGGCGGCAGCGTGATCATCATGCCCACGTCAAATCCGCCATGCCACAGGCCGCAAAGACGCTCCAGACAAGCACTCGAGCTCATGACCGGGAGCTGGCTGTGCTCGCTCGGCCAAAACAGCGTCACGGCATTTTCGCCGTTTTCCAGCCCCAGATCGGCAGGCAGACTGTCCCAGGGCGAGTTTTCCTCGTCCTCCGCCACGCACAGGCCAAATCGGCAGTCGCTTCCCGGACCGGACATATCCTCCGTTTGGCTGCGAACACCGGAGATATTCATGATCATATACGCCATGGCGCGGGCGATGCAGGCCTGTGGCTTCGTGTAGGCCGAAAGGAAGTTTCGTCCGCTATTGATGCCGATGGCCTTGCGGATCGGGCCGCTGATCACGATCGTGGGCAGCCAGCCGGCATTGGAGCAGGTCCAGCCTTCCAGCTTGATGACATCGTGGTCGCCCATTCCCTCCGCGATGGCGATCAGGATAGGCATCATCGTGGGCGTACAGCCGGCCAACAGGCCGTTGATCGCGATCTTCTCCACCGTGGCCTTACCGTTGAGCGGCGCAAGCGTGGCCACCACATGATCGCGGGGCAGATCGGTGCCGCGGCACATTTCGGCCACAGCCTCCTCCGTGGGCGGCAGAATGGGCGTTCCGTTTGTAAACCCCAGCCGATAGAAGCGGTCAGACAGCTCCTCCAGCGTGCCGGTGAAGGTCTCGCAGGAGTAATCCTTCGGTGTAACGGGGTTCTTTTCCTCCTCCGTAAGCGGGCGCGTGAGCGCGTCCACCATATCATCCAGCATCGCGGCGATCTTGTCGCGATAGACCTCGATCGTCCACGCGCGGCAGTCCACGCCGTTCGGCACGAAGCCGGGGCCATCGTAGCTTACGATGCGCAGACCGGGATAGCTGCGGGCCGAAGCACCCTTGCGGGCCGAGGGGATATATTGATACTTGCTCAGCAGACACGCCGGTTTGCCCAGCCGCTCGATCTGCGCAAAGATATAACCCATATACAGCGCGCAAGATCCCATATCCGCGCCCACGCCGATCACCGCGTCCACGCCATCAAGCCACGCCTGAAAGGCCGGGAAGTTTTCCGGGTCCTGATCGATCTCCTGTGTGTCCACGATGTAGGTGTAGTGAGAAAAACGCGCCGTGGGATAGCGCTCGGCAAGCTGGCGCTCCACCTCCTCCATGAAGAAGGGATGATACTCCTTGAAGGAGGCGTACAGGCCAATGGTTTTCCCATCCAGCGTGTCCAGCCGCGGATTGATGGGATACTTGGCCTTATTGTCCGTCTGCGCCCAGGGCGACAGGACAGTGTAGACTTCTGACATTACGTTCCCTCCAAATCTGTTTATTGTTTAACGTTCTTACATAGTAATGCATCCACTTCGATTCTGTCTAATCGTTTATTCCTGTCATTTCAATAGCTAAAAACTATCATAAAGCAAAAAAGAACCGGCAGCCCATTTAGGGCCGCCAATTCCTTGCTTTTCATCTATTTTTTACGATTTTTCTTCCTGATCCCGGAAATATTCCTTGATATTCTTCAAAAATGCCTTCTCGCAGGCCGTTCGATATGCCTCTCGCAAATAAGCGATGCGGATCGTGCGAGTGCAGAAATCATCCCGCACCCAAACAAAGGCCAAATTTCTTCGCCACGGTTTGCCGTCACTCAAAGCATCATTCAACCGGAAACGGCGCTCGGTCACAAAGGAGATCCCCATACCTCGGCTGACGGCCTCGCCGATCAGATCGCCGTTGTCACATTCGATCTTCACCTTCGGGCGAAAGCCCGCCTGCGCGCATATGTCATAAATGGAATCGTGAAGGTCCGGGGAGGAATTGTTCGACAGGAACGGATAATTCCTCAACTCCTCCATGCACACACTCTTCCGCTTGGCCAACGGATCGTCCTTGCTGACCACAATGCCCATGCGGTAGGAAAACAGTTCCTCGCTTACGATGTCCGGATCGTCAACATCATCCGTAGTCATGGCAAAGGCGATCTTCCGTTCCCGAAGAAGCGAGATCATGAAAGACGACTCCATATAATAAACGTGCAGCGAAAGATCCGGATTGTCAAACAGGAAGCGGCGAATGAAATCGATCGGCCCGCCGGGAAAATCCAGATAAAAAGTGCTGGCAACGAAGAGATCGCCCCGGCCGCCGGAGCGCATATCCCGCAGTTCCAGCTGCGCCTCATCCACCTCGTACAGGATCTTATCCACATGGGCAAGCAGTGCCTTGCCATAGCTGTTGAGGTGAACCGTGCGGTTGCTGCGGTCGAAAAGCTGGACTCCCAGCTCCTCTTCCAGATTTGCGATCGACTTGCTCAAGCTCGGCTGGGAAATGTGCAACTCCTCTGCCGCGCGGGTGAAATGCTCCAGGCGAGAAACCGTTTGAAAATACCGCAGCTGACTTAACTCCATGATATCGCCTCCCTCTGAGTAAACTATAACACAAACGATCCGCTCCGGCTATCAAAAAAATCCTGCGACCCAAACTGATCGTGGGATCTTTCATGGAGCAGTTGACCCGATTCGAACTGCTGACCTCGTCATTACCAATGACGTGCTCTACCTACTGAGCTACAGCAGCTGGCGACCGAAAGGGAACTTGACCCCTCGGTTCCGCTGTGTTCTCCGGGATTTCCGCGGTCTCAACGCAACCATCCTGCCGCTTCGTCCGCCAGCACAGCCATCGGGCACAGGCGTGAAAAAGGGCCTCCCCAAACACGAGGGGAGGCCCTTTCAGCAAGCAGAAATTCAGGGATTGCCCAGCAGCAGCCGGTCGATGAAAATCGCCAGCGCCTTTTCCGAATCCGAACTGTGTCGGAACGAGCGCAGCTTGGCCACATCGAACAGGATGCAGCCGCAGTGGCCCTTGAAGGTGGGGAAGCAGATGATGTCCAGATAGGTGTCGATCTCGGGGCTGTAGTCGATGATCTTGAGTGTCTCGCCATACAGCGTGGCGCGCTCGTAGGTGCGCAGCCACTTGGAGTCCATATTGGGGAAGATGGTGGAAAACGAGTGGCCAAGCATATTCTCGAGCGGCTGCTTTTCCAGCGCGGCCAGCGCCGGGTTGCCGTAGCGGAAGACCCAGTCGATGGCATTGAACTCGCTGTCAAAGACCATTTCGATGTCCGCGAAGGCAAGGGGCAGGGTATCAAACAGGCGGTAATACTCGAGATATTCTTCGGGCGTGAAGGGCATGGAGTGCGTCGTGAAGCTGCGGATGAGCTCCCGCTGCTTTTCGTGCAGGAGGTCCAATATCTCCTTTTTTCGCCGCTGGGCATAGTCGAGCGTTTCGCCGTTGTTGAGCTGCACGCTGTCGGATATGTCATGAATCGCCTTGACGGACACAAGGCAGCCACGCTTGATGGACAGGAAGCCATCGCCCAGCGCCGCTTCCAGTTCCGTCAGCGTCATGCGTGTGGAATACACACGTCCCTGCAATGTATGGATATGTGCGATATTGCCCTGCATTTGCACATACAGAATGGAATCAATATTCAACGCCGCCGGTTTTTTATCAGCCACGATCACTATAGAACCGCTATTGTGCATATCTTCCCATTTCTCCTTTCTCTTTCAGCGGGCATATTCCGGCCCCCGCGTTTGCAGCATTCTACCACTGCACCGCCGCAGGAAATGAATGGAACGCTCGCCAAAAAATATGGTAACATATTCGGCAAAAAAACGCAATTACCATATGAATGGAAATAAAAAATCCTGCAACCTTTTTCGTTGCAGGATTTCTTATGGAGCTGCTGAGCAGATTCGAACTGCTGACCTCGTCATTACCAAT
>CAYLSA010000030.1:0-17805 GCA_964386575.1 uncultured Oscillospiraceae bacterium
CGCTTGCGATCACGATCTGGGTATAGTCATAGTCCAGCCCGCAATCCTTTTTCAGGCGATACGCCGCCGCCTTGCGTACATCCACGGTACCGGCCGCGGGTGTGTATTTCGTTTTGCCGCTTTGAATAGCCTCGATGCCAACGGCTTTGATGGCCTCCGGCGTATCGAAATCGGGCTCTCCGATGCCGAAATTCAAAACAGGCTTGCCCTCAGCCTTGAGCGCCTTGGCTTTCGTGTCCACGGCCAGCGTGGCGGACGGTTGTATATTCATCGCGATAGGCGAAAGAGTCTTCATAGTCATGCCTCCTTTGTTATATGTGTGAGATTATAATCCGACGCGGCGGCAATTGCAACTATATTATGATGCAGATCAGCCCATACGCCCCGTCATTGACCACGCGCTGCATCGTGACACGCAGGCGGTTTTGCACGTTCGGCGGCATCCGGCGCAGCTTGGTGGTAAGCCCCTCCTCCGCGATGTCATACAGCGACTTGCCGAAAATGTTCGAGTCCCATATCTTGGTCACATCGCCATCGAATCCCTGCAGCAGAAAGCCCAAGATCTCCTCCGATGCTTTTTCGCCGCCCACCGCGGGCGATACCTCTGTTTCCACATCCGTGCGGATGATGTGCAGCGCCGGAGCCGCCGCCTTGAGCTTGACGCTATAGTGCCCGCTGCGGCTTACGATCTGTGGCTCATGCAGCACCATCTGTTCCGGCGTTGGCATCACAAGGCCATAGCCGGTTTCGTTTGCCTGTTCGATGGCGGCGTGGACGTTGTCATACTCCGCCTTGACAGCTTTGAGCGAGCGAAGAAGCTGCATCAGATCGCCATCATCGGCGATGGAAAAGCCGGACTGCTCGGAGATGGTTTGATAATACAGCTCGCGCGACAGCTCCAAAACCGCCGTAGCCACGCCGACACCGGCATCCACCTGCTCCATGCGTGCCGTCGTAACATTTTCCGTTTGGCAAAGCTGTGCCAGCATCCGGTCGCAGTCATGCAGCGTTTGCGTTTGCTGCGCCGATTCGAGCACGGCGGCGTACAACGCCTTTTTCAGCGCGTTCTCCGCCGGCAACGCCTCCACCCAGGACGGCAGCCAAAGCGAAAATTCCCGCACGGGAAACTGATATAAAAGCTCCTTCATGACCTCATGGATGGTCTGCGCCGTCATCGTCAGGCAATTGACCGCCAGGCACGGCACCGCATATTTTTCCCCTAACTCCTCGGCGAGCCTTTGACACTCCTCGCTGTCCGGTGCAGCGGAGTTGAGCAGCAACACAAAAGGCTTTCCGATGGCCCGCAGCTCACGCACGGCGCGTTCCTCCGCCTCGGCATAGCTTTGGCGCGGGATATCCGCCACGGTGCCATCCGTGGTTACGACCAGCCCAATGGTGGCGTGCTCCGCGATCACACGGCGCGTGCCGATCTCGGCAGCCTTGCTCATGGGCACTTCCTCATCAAACCACGGCGTGGTCACCATGCGCTCGGCGCCGTTTTCCGCGATGCCCTCCGCATCGGGGATCATATACCCCACACAGTCGATCAGCCGCACCGAAGCGCCCGCCGTGCCGCCGAAGGACACGTCCACGGCCTCCTCCGGCACAAATTTCGGTTCCGCCGTCATCACCATGCGTCCGGAGCCGGATTGCGGCAACTCGTCGCGTGCGCGCTCACGGCGGTATACGTTTTCGATGGCCGGAATGACCAGCAGTTCCATAAAGCGCTTAATAAAAGTCGATTTGCCCGTCCGCACCGGCCCGACAACGCCGATATAAATATCGCCGTCCGTCCGGCGGGATATATCCTCATAGATTCGATCCACAAAAAATCCCCCCATGGCGTGTTTTGGTAAAACTTACGCCGTGGAGGGCTTGTTTATGACTTTTTAACACTTAGAAGAACTGGGCCGTTTGGCTATGGCTTTGCGAAATGCGCACATCCAGCGCCGGAAAAGCCGCGCGCAGCCAATCGGCCAGCACCGGCACAACTACGTTTTCCGTGCAGAAATGATCGGCATCGATGAGATTGATGCCAAGGCTCTTGGCCTCAAGGAACTGGTCGTATTTCACGTCCGCCGTGACATAGGTATCGCATCCGGCATCATGAGCCAGCGCAATATCGCTGCCGCCACTGCCGCCGCAGCAGGCAATGTGACGTACAGGGCGCCCCGCGTCATGGTAGCGAAGGCCGTTGGCATCCAGCGCCGCCTTGGTTTGCGCCAAAAAGTCCGCAAGGGATATCTCGCGATCCAGTTCGCCGATGCGGCCGATGCTGCTCACAGGGTCGAGCACCTCCGTCACCTTGCCGCCAAGTGCGGCCATCAGCGCATCATTCACCCCGCCTTTTGCGGCATCGAGATTCGTGTGCATACAGATCGCGGCAATGCGATTTTCCGCCAGCGTTAATATACGGCGGCCGACCCATGTGGCGTCCGTGACGCTTTTCACGGCGTCGAAGATGAGCGGGTGATGGCTCACGATCAGCTCCGCACCGCAAGCGATAGCCTCGTCGATCACATCGTCCGTGACATCCAAGGCGCACATCACGCGCGTGACCGGTGCGTCCGCATGGCCGACCAGATGACCGACGTTATCAAAATCCAGCTTCAGTGCGCAGGGGGCTTTCCCCTCCAAAAGCTCAAAAACATCCACAACCTTGATCATAACGCAAGTTTCTCCTTCCATTGGCGAAGCGCCGCGCACAGCGCTGCCGCCGCTCCGTCATATTCCGCCGCCTTTTCCTGCCGGTGCAAAACCGTTTCCAGATAGCGCGGCAGGAGCGGGTCTTGGCCGATCTGCTCCCATTTTCCCAAATGAAGTTCCGCGTCTGTGTATGCGCCGGACACACCGCCGCGCGCCGTAAGGATGGGATAGATACGTCCGGCATCGGCCACGAGTTCTTCGCTTTCGATTACATAGCCGTTTTGCGTTAGAAACGCGCGCAGCTCCGACTGTTTCGACTGGGGCTGAAGCACGAGCTTCACATCATCTTTTGTCCATGGTGCGGCGGCCAAAATGGCGGCCATATTCTCTCCGCCCATTCCGGCGATCACCACACAATCGGCATCTGCGCGGGTAAAGCCATCCAGCCCGTCACGCACGAAAAGACGGATGAACTCCTCTGTTTCCGTTTCCCGAACAAGCGTTTTTGCGCTTTGGAGCGGGCCGGGGTTTATGTCGCTGGCGATGATGCGGCGGGACAGCCCGTTTTGCGCCAGATACACGGGAATGAGCCCATGATCCGTGCCCACATCGATCACGGCCGCACCGGCCGGTATATGTGCCGCCACAGCGGCAAGTCGTTTTGATAATCGAACCATAATAAAAAACGGCGGGAGCTCAGCCCCCGCCTTCCTTTTGCTTACTGATGGCTGGCGATGAAGTCGTTGACTTCCTTGACAAAGGGATCGACCTCCACGCCATGCGCGGCGCACGCGGCCTCAATGCTCTCGCCGGTAGCATAGGCGCAGCCGAGGCAGTGCATACCGATGCGCTCGAACAGGGGCTGCGTCATGGGGGCGTTGACCATGATATCGTAAACAATGGTGTCTTTGGTGACCTGGTACATTTTATATCCTCCAATTAAGTGTTTTCGCGCTTATTATACCCGATGCGCCGTTGTTTTTCAATAGCGCAAAAAATAAGAGAGGCGATATTGCACGCCTCTCCTATTTTTGACGGTCGATTCAGCCCTGAATCTCGCCGTTGCGAATCTTCGCAAAGCACTCGCTGCAGTACACGGGGCGGTCGCTCTTCGGCTCGAAGGGAACACGCGCCTCGCCGCCGCAGGCAGCGCAGGTGGCCGTGAAGTACTCACGGGGGCCGCGGGCCGCGTTCTTGCGGGCATCACGGCAGGCCTTGCAGCGCTGGGGCTCATTCTGGAAGCCGCGCTCGGCATAGAATTCCTGCTCACCGGCGGTGAACACGAATTCCTGGCCACATTCTTTGCACACCAGGGTCTTGTCTTCGTACATTTTGGATCCTCTCTTTTGAAATTTGTCCCGTTTTGGGCATTTTTATGCGATCAGCTTTCGCTGCTTTCGCCGCAGGGATGTTTTGCCAGCTTGCGCCGGATGCGCTGGACGGCATTGTCAATGGATTTTTGGTCGCGACTGAGCTCCACGGCGATCTCCCGATAGGAAAGTCCGCGAAGATAAAGCTGCAAGACCTGTATTTCAAACTTTGACAAACACCGCCAATAGGTGGATCGTAGTTCGTGTGCGCTCTCTCTGGCTAAAACCTGCTCCTCGGGGATTCGCTGGAAAGCCTGATTTCCTAGGGTAAGGGACTCGTCTGAGAGGACATCATCAAGGGACAAGCCGTTGTTTAACGGCTCATGCTTTTTTCGGCCTGCACTGCGCAGGGCCGATGCGATGCGGTTTCGGATGCAGACCTCGGCAAAGGTTTTGAAGGAGCTTTCCTTTTCCGGGTCATACATTCGCATGGCGGACAAAAGCCCGATCATCCCCTCTTGGATCAGATCTTCGCTGTCACCGCCGATGAGAAAGTACGGACGGGCACACGCGCGAACCAAGCGGCCATAGCGCTCTGCGAGCGTTTCTTCCGCCGTATGGTCGCCGGAGGCCACAAGCTTTTGAAGCTGTTCATCCGTCGCTTTTGCATAATCGTTCATAGATACACCGCAAGTGAGTATATGCTTAGCGCATAATATAAATATATATCAATTTTATACAAAGTCAAGAAAAAATGTTACAAAAAGATGGATAAATGGCATCAAAAACACGGATTTTTTAAATTCCGATCTCCTGCTGGCCCAAAAACTCGATGCCAAGGTGTTCATACGCGCGTTTTGTGGCGCAGCGGCCACGCTGAGTACGGGTCAAAAAGCCCTTTTGCAGCAGGTATGGCTCGTATACATCCTCAAGCGTCACAGCCTCTTCGTTGATGGTAGCTGCGAGCGTTTCCACGCCCACAGGGCCGCCGTTATAATACTCGATGATGCAGCGCAGCATACGACGATCGACCTCGTCAAGGCCCATCTCATCGATCTCGAGGCGTTTAAGCGCCTCGTCCGTGACCGCGCGGGTGATCACGCCGCCGCCCTTCACCTGCGCAAAATCACGCACACGGCGCAAAAGACGGTTCGCGATACGCGGCGTGCCGCGGCTGCGGGCCGCAAGCTCCAATGCCCCGTCGCGCTCGATACGGATGTTCAGAATACCGGCGCTGCGCTCGATGATGCGGCAAAGTTCCTCCTCGGAATAAAGTTCCAATCGCAAAACCACGCCGAATCGGTCGCGCAAAGGCGCCGTGAGCTGGCCGGAGCGGGTCGTGGCGCCGATGAGCGTGAAATGCGGCAGATCGAGGCGGATGGAGTTGGCCGAGGGGCCTTTGCCGATGATGATGTCGATGGCATAGTCCTCCATCGCGGGATACAGGATCTCCTCTACCGAGCGGTTGAGTCGGTGGATCTCATCAACAAAGAGAATGTCGTTTTCCTGCAAATTGGTCAAAAGCGCTGCGAGATCGCCGGGCTTTTCAATGGCCGGACCGGAGGTGATGCGCATATTCACGCCCATCTCATTGGCGATAACACCGGCCAGCGTGGTCTTGCCGAGACCCGGAGGGCCGTGCAGCAGCACATGGTCAAGCGGTTCGTTTCGCATTTTGGCCGCCTGAATGAACACATCCAGATTGCCCTTGGCCTTTTCCTGACCGATGTACTCCCCTATCGTCCGCGGGCGCAGGGATGCCTCGACCATATCCTCAGGAAGCGCAGACGCAGTGGTAACGACCTCAGTGCCCATGTCACCGGAGAAATTGATGCTCATACGCCGCCCCTCCTTACTTCATCATGTTTTTCAGCGCCGCGCGGATGATGTCCTCCAGCGCCATATCCTCGACCGCTACGCCCTTGAGCGCCGCCGCGATCTCGCTGCTGCTGTAGCCAAGGACGGCGAGTGCTGCGGCCGCCTCCGACATTTTGCCCGGCGTGCCGCCGGAAGCTGCACCAAAGGCCGAAAGGGCCGGCATTTCCAGTGTTTGCGACTGCTTCTGCATCTTGTCCTTCAGCTCCAGTATCACGCGCTGGGCGATGCGTTTGCCGATGCCCTGCGCTGCAGTGAGCGCCTTTTCATCGCCGGACAGAATGGCCATAGCCACGCCCTCCGGCGTGTTGGATGACAGCACGGACAGCGCCGCCTTCGGCCCCACACCGGACACGGAGATGAGCATTTCAAAGCAGTGCTTTTCCGCCATGGAGTAAAAGCCGTACAGCTCGAATATTTCCTCTTTGACCTGAAGATAGGTATACAACTTCGCTTGCTTGCCAAGCTGCAAATGGCCCACGGTGTTGCGCGAGGCGTTGAGCGCATAGCCCACGCCGCCGCAGTCGATGACCGCGAGATTCGGCTCGAGTACCGCGACCGTGCCGTTTATATAGTAAAACATGGATTGGCTCCTCCTTCGGTCGTAAGCTTTGAAGTCATGCTGCGTGCGTGGCAAATGGCCAGCGCCAACGCATCCGCTGCATCATCGGGCTTGGGTGCGTTTTTCATGCCAAGCATACGTTGCACCATGAAGATCACCTGTTTTTTCTCGGCCTTGCCATAACCAACGACAGCCTGCTTGACCTGCATAGGCGTATACTCGAACGTAGGAACACCGCTGCGATAGGCCGCGAGCAAGATCACGCCGCGCCCATGTGCCACGGAGATGCCCGTGGTGATGTTGTTGGTGAAAAACAACTCCTCCACGCTGATGGCATCGGGCGAGAACGTCGCGATCAGCTCGTTTAGATCGTTATAGATCATGTCAAGCCGCGACGACAGGCTCAGTCCCGCCGGCGTGGATATAACACCGCAGGCGACGTACTCATTCTTCCCTTTTTCCGTATCCACGACCCCAAAGCCGACCGTTGCCACGCCGGGGTCTATCCCCAAAATTCTCATAAAATACAGTATAGCACAAAAATACTCCGCCGACAATGGTCGACGGAGCATTTGCATTTGATTTTAGGCTCTGGGATGGGCCTTGTTGTAAACATCCTTGAGCTGCTTTTTCACAAGCTGGGAATAGATCTGTGTGGAGCTGATGTCCGAGTGGCCGAGCATCTCCTGAATGGAGTGAAGGTCGGCGCCGTTTTCAAGCAGATGGGTCGCAAAGCTGTGGCGCAGAGTGTGCGGCGTGATGTCCTTTTCGATGCCGGCCTTCTGCTGGTAATGCTTTACGATCTTCCAAAAGCCCTGACGGCTCATGCGCTCGCCGGAGATGTTGACAAACAGACTGCGTTCGCTGGGCGTGGATATCATATCCGGACGAATAAAGTCGATATAATCCTTCAGTGCCTTGACCGCGCCGGAATACAGCGGGATGGAGCGGATCTTATCGCGGCTGCGGCAATTGATGATGCCGGCCGACACGTTCACATCCGTCACATCCAGATTGATCAGCTCGCTGACACGGATACCGGTGGCGTACAGCAGCTCCAGCATGGCATGGTCGCGATAACCCTTGCGGTCGGTGCACTCCGGCTGTTCAAGCAGCAGCTCGACTTCCTTGGCGGTCATGACCTGCGGAAGCTTCTGCGCCGCCTTATCCGGCACAAGCTTGCCGGTGGGATTGTGATCACAATACTCATGCGTGTGGAGATAAGAGTAAAAATTCTTCAAGGAGGCAATGTTACGGGAAACCGTGGCTACCGATTTTCCGGCGGCGCGCAGGTGGTCGATGTAGGCGCAGAGATCATCCTCCGACGCGGTGACATAATCGACATCCTGATGGCCCGACAGAAATTCGCCGAGCTGGCGAACATCACGCAGGTAAGAGCTGAGCGTGTTCTTGGAAGCCTTTTTCTCGTCCGTCAGATAGCTTTCGTACTTTTCGAAGCAAACCTCATTCGTCACAATTTGCTCCTCCTCGATAATTATTCATTAACATAACGTTTCTGTACACAATATAATACAAAACCAAAAAGTAATCAAGGCATTTTCGCGAAAAAGTCGATTTTTGTTCATTATGACGGTATATTATGTTAACAATATTATGTTAACCTCGTAAACCGAGCAAATCCAGAGTATTGAAAACTCTGGATTTTTGACAATATATTGTGTATACAAATCGTATTTTTCGCTATATATAGGTAATCACTCAATAATTATGTTAACCATTAATTCTGATAACAAATCGTATTACGTCCTCCTGCGGCGCGTTTTTCTTGCGGCATTATGACGAATCTGTACAAAGGCCGCCGCCAAGGCTGCTGAAAATGCGCTTGCAAAAACCCGCAAAGCCCACGCGCCGTAAGGCTCAAGGCCATTTACAGATGCCGCTGTCAGAAGCAAAAAAATGACCAGTGAACCGGCGCATAAAAGGCAAAAAGGCAGGTATCCCCTCCCCCGCGCACCAGATGTTGTGGTGCATACGGGGAATACGGATAAAAATACACACAAGATGATGTATACATTCATGTATTCGACCCCAAGCCATTCCCTTTGTATCAGCCATGCGCACACAGCCAGCAGCAGCGCGAGCAGCACGAGCTCTCCGGCCAAAGCCAAAAGTACTCCTACCGCTATCCCCTTCTTCTTGAAAACAGACATAAAAAAATCCCCCCGCGGAATAGAGCTTTGTAAACCCTATGCCGCGAGGGGATGTCTTATGCGGACAAACTCAGTCCTTGTTAGGGGTGTTGGCCTGATCTTCGGTCTTGGCCTTGCCGGTGGTGGAGATGGCCCACTTGGCGACCTGGATGCGGACGCGATCCTCGCTGGTCTCGAAGACGATGAAGTCGTCCTTCACCGCAACGATCTTGCCAACGATGCCGCCGATGGTGGTCACGTCATCGCCAACGGAAAGCTGGCTGCGCATTTCCTCAAGCTGCTTTTTCTTCTTGTTTTCCGGACGGATGAGGAAGAAGTAGAACACCGCGATCATGACGACCATGATGATGATCATGCTCATACCGCCGCCAGCGCTTCCATCCGCCGTGCCGGTCGCAGTGCCGGTGGTGGCGCAGCCGGCCAGGCAGGCGATCAGCAGCGCGGCCATGACGACCAGCGTGAGAATTTTCATAGTGCGGGAAAATTTCATGCAAAATACCTCTTTCAAGTTTTATCTTTGTAATTATAAAAAACTTATATTCGTGTGTCAAGGATTTCCGTATATTTCGCCCGATAGGCGGCGAAGCTCCCCTCCTCCAGCGCTGTGCGGATCTCCGCCATGAGGTTATTGTAGAACCAGAGATTGTGCATCACAGCCAGCCGCAGGCCGAGGGCTTCCTTTGCCGTGAACAAATGGCGGATATACGAGCGCGAGTAGCGCCGGCATACAGGGCATTGGCACTCCGGGTCGATGGGCAGCGCGTCGCGCATATATTTCTCATTTTTGATGTTGATGATACCGGCCTTGGTAAACAGATGTCCATGGCGGCCGTTGCGCGCCGGCATAACGCAGTCAAACAGGTCGATGCCGCGCCACACGCCCTCGATGATGTTGCCGGGGGTGCCAACGCCCATCAGATAACGGGGCCGATCGGCCGGCATATGGGGCTCGACCGCCTCGATGGTGTCATACATCTCCTGCGCCGTTTCGCCTACGGCAAGCCCACCGATGGCATAGCCGGGCAAATCGAGCTGCGCGATCTGCTGCATATGGCGCACGCGCAGATCATGATACACACCGCCCTGATTGATGCCGAAGAGCATCTGGCCGGGATTGACGGCATCGGGCTCGGCGTTATATTGCGCCAGTGCCTCCTTGCAGCGCACAAGCCAGCGATAGGTTCGATCGCAGGACTGCTCAAAATACTCGCGCGGCGACGGGATCTTCACGCACTCGTCAAACGCCATGGCCACATCGCTGCCGAGATTTGACTGGATGCGCATGCTCTGCTCCGGACCGATGAAGAGCTTGCGGCCGTCCACATGGGAGTGGAAATGCACGCCCTCCTCTTTGATCTGGCGCAGACTCGTGAGAGAAAAGACCTGAAAACCACCGCTGTCCGTGAGGATAGGGCCGTCCCACGTCATGAACTTATGCAGCCCGCCCATGCTTTTGACGAGCTCATCGCCGGGGCGAACATAAAGATGATAGGTGTTGGAAAGTTCCACCTGACAGCCGATGTTTTTCAGATCGGCGGCGGAAAGACCGCCCTTGATCGCGGCCGCCGTGCCAACGTTCATAAAGGCCGGCGTCTGCACGGTGCCGTGCGGTGTCGTAAACTCGCCGCGGCGCGCGTGGCCCTCTTGTTTCAGCAACTTATACATAGAAAACTCCTGTTATATCAGTGGATAAACATCGCATCACCGAACGAGAAGAAGCGATAGCGCTCCCCCACCGCGGTCTTATAGGCGTTCAGGATATTCTCGCGTCCGGCGAGCGCAGAAACGAGCATCACAAGGGTCGAGCCCGGCAGATGAAAATTCGTGACGAGCGCATCGATGCACTTGAAACGATAGCCCGGATAGATGAAAATATTCGTCCAGCCGGAGGCAGCCTCCATCGTGCCGTCGTCCTTGGCGAAGCTTTCGAGCGTGCGGCAGCTTGTTGTGCCAACGGCGATCACGCGGCCGCCATTGGCTTTGGTCTCGTTGATGACCGCCGCCGTTTCCGCGCTGATGGTGCAGTATTCCGAGTGCATATCGTGCTCCTCGATGTTCTCTGCCTTGACCGGCCGGAAGGTGCCAAGACCAACGTGCAACGTGACGAAGCAGACCTTCACGCCCATGGCGCGGATCTCATCGAGCAGCTCGTTGGTGAAATGCAGACCCGCCGTAGGGGCGGCCGCACTGCCAGGCTCGCGGGAATAGACCGTCTGGTAGCGCTCTTTATCCTCAAGCTGCGTTTTGATATACGGCGGCAGGGGCATCTGCCCCAGTCGGTCAAGTATCTCGAGGAATATGCCGTCGTACTCAAAGCGCAGGATGCGGTTGCCGTCGTCCTGAACGGCCTCTACCTCGGCGGTCAACTCGCCGTTTCCGAAGCTTATGCGATTGCCGACACGCGTTTTCTTTCCCGGCCGGCACAGACATTCCCAGCGCTTATCGCCCAAATCGCGCAGCAACACGATCTCCGTGACGCCGCCGCCGGGACGCGTGCCGAACAGCCGCGCCGGGATGACGCGGCTGTCGTTGAGCACCAAGCAATCGCCCGAACGCAGATAGCCGGGAAGCTCAAAGAAGTGACGGTGTTCAACGGCACCGGTCTGCTTATCCAAAACCATCAGCCGCGAGGCGTCGCGCTTTTCGATGGGGGTCTGCGCGATCAGCTCCTCGGGCAGGTCGTATGTAAAATCCGATGTTTTCAAATCATGCTCCGTATTTGACGGTCGTGCCGGTATAGTAGAATCCAAGGATATCCAAGTAATTCAGGTTGTGGTTCTTCGCCATGATGTAAGCGCCCCACTGGCTCATGCCAATGCCGTGGCCGCCGTAGCCGCTGGTCGATTCGGCATCGTAGGGGTCGGTCTTCGCGGTGAGATAGGCGTAGTTGCCAGCTTTGGTCGCACCGCCATTGGACGAGCCATACATGCAGTAGCACACCGCACCGTCATAGGTCAGGTACATATTCTTCGTGGCGTCCACGGCGGCATCGGTCGTGGCATAGCCGCTGATATCCGTCGATTTGCGGCCGGAATACACCTGACAGCCGGAACTGTTCACAAGCTCAAAGCCGAATTTGGAATAAGCCGAGGACTTGGCATACGCCATGGCGTAGCTGCGCACGGCGATGGCACCGGCCTTAAATGTCTCGCTGGGCCACCATGTGCCGAACTCATACGGCAGAACGCCCTTGACATAGTCCTCCATGTCAACATAGTTGACCAGCGTGATCTTGGCACTGTCTCGATAGGAGTTGAGGCAGTTGAAGTCGCCGTAGTAGTTGTAAAGACCACTGACGGACGTAAGCGGATGATCGCCGACCGGATGGATGGCGAGCGAGGAGCCCGCGCGCGTGGTCAGCGTTTTGCCGCTGCCGTCGGTCACGGTGTAGGTCGTGCCATCGGTGGTGATAACGATGGTAGCGGACGAAAGGTCACCTTCCTTGGTAAAGCTCCGGTCATCGTTCATAGAGCCGTATTCAAAGCCGTTGCCACTGAGATTTTTCAGCGTAACGCTGCTGACCTGATCGTTAAAATCCTTCGCCGTGGAGGCGTACAGGGCTACACGCATACGCTGCGAGCCAACGGAAATCGTTTCGCTGCTCAAAGCCGCCGCCGAGGAGGTAGTGCCGCTGGCGGAAGAGCTCGACGAAGATCCGGACGAGCTTGAACCGCCGGACGAGGAGCCGGAGGACGAGGTATTGCCGGAAGTACCGGAGCCGCCCTGCCCGATCGTAAGGCCGGTAACGGAGATGAACGAGCGAATCATTTTGGCCACCTCTGCGCGGGTCGCGTTTTCGCGCGGCAGGAAGCTTCCGTCCTTATAACCGGTGATGATACCGCTCAGCTGCATCGCCTTCACAGCGCTCGACGCCCAGGAGTGGATGGAGGCCGCGTCCGTGAAGGTGATCTCGCTTTGAGTGGCGGCGATGGTATAGCCTTTCGCGGCGGCATAATCGCTCAGGATCTTGCAGATCTGCTCGCGGGTGATCTCGCCGTTCGGTTCAAAGCTCGAACTGCCAACGCCATTCACATAGCCGTTTTCATAGGCCCAGATGATGTAGCCGGTGTAATACTGGCCATAGGGCACATCGGAGAAGTTTTTATACTTGGGGCTCACATAGCTTGCCTTTACATAGCCGTTTTTCGAGCCGGAGCGCACCGCGTACCAATCGCCGGAACGGCCCGTGATCGTGACGGCTTGTCCCTTCGAGAAAGAGCCGAGCGTTCCATAACCGGTTCCCGGACCGGAGCGGAAATTGACACCGCTGCCGCTGATCGAGGCTGCGCACCACGAATCGCTGTCAACTCCGGCCATGCGGCCGAGAACCGTGACGAACATGGCGCGGGTCATGGTCTCGTTCGGAGCAAAGCTTGTGGCGCTCATGCCCTGATACAGGCCGTTAGAAACAACGTAGGAAACACTGTCGTAATACCACTTGCCTGCGGACACGTCGCTGAAATTGCCCACGCTGGCCGCCTGCGCCGATAAGCCGAAGCATGAGCCGACACAAAGCATTATAGCCATCATCAGGGCTGCCGCTTTTTTAATTCTTTTATTTCGCATATAGTTTCTTCCTTTCCGGAATTGACCTGAACGTTTGAATTTGTTATACTTTCCGTAACATACTATGGTATTCTCTAATATAAACAAAAGATTACAATTTGTCAACAACAAGTTACACATATGGCATACTCTCCCCTGTCTGCACATAGAATTTTTGTCGAAGGAGGACTTCGTTTATGAAAAAATGCAAGGTTGGTGTGATCGGTGGCACCGGCATGGTCGGGCAGCGTTTTGTGACGCTTTTGGCGGAACATCCGTGGTTCGATCTTACCGTGATCGCGGCGAGCAGCCGCAGCGCCGGCAAAACCTATGCCGAGGCCATCGGCTCGCGCTGGGCGCTGGACGTTCCCATGCCGGATATGGCGAAAGGCATTGTGGTCCAGGACGCGCAGGCGGATATGCGTGCCATTGCAGAGCAGGTCGATTTCGTCTTTTCCGCCGTGGACATGAAAAAAGACGAGCTGCTGGCGCTCGAGGAAGCTTATGCCAAACTCGAATGTCCGGTCGTTTCAAACAACAGCGCCCACCGCTGGACGCCGGATGTGCCTATGGTCGTGCCGGAGATCAACCCCGAGCATCTGGCCGTTATCCCGGCGCAGCGTGCGCGTTTGGGCACGAAGCGCGGCTTTATCGCCGTCAAGTCCAATTGCAGCCTGCAAAGCTATGTGCCGGCTCTGCATCCGCTCAAGGATGAGTTCGGCCTGACCGAGGCGCTCGTTTGCACCTATCAGGCGATCTCCGGCGCCGGCAAGACCTTCGAGTCGTGGCCGGAGATGGTGGATAACGTCATCCCCTACATCGGCGGCGAGGAGGAGAAATCCGAGCGCGAGCCGATGAAGCTGTGGGGCCGCGTAGAAGACGGCGTGATCGTTCCGGCCAGCGAGCCCTCCATCACGGCGCAATGCCTGCGTGTTCCCTGCACAAACGGCCACATGGCCGCCGTGTTTGCCCGTTTTGAAAACAAGCCGACCATCGAGCAAATTCTCGATCGTTGGGCCAGCTTCAAGGGCCGTCCGCAGGAGCTGGATCTTCCCTCCGCGCCGAAGCAATTTCTGCATTACTTTACGGAGCCGGATCGCCCGCAAACGCGCCTTGACCGCACGGTCGAAAACGGCATGGCCGTTTCCATTGGACGACTGCGCGAGGACACGCAGTATGACTACAAATTCGTATGCCTGTCCCACAACACACTGCGCGGCGCGGCCGGCGGCGCGGTGCTTCTGGCTGAACTGCTTTGCGCCGAAGGATATTTCGAGCGCTGAAAAATCAAATCCACACAAAAGACGCCACGGAGACTTGCTCCGCGGCGTCTTATTTTTTCGGGAGGTTTGCCATTTTGAAAACTGCCATTTTTGAAGGTGCCGGAACCGCCATCGTCACACCGTTTCGCGACGGCGAACTGGATATCCCGGCATTTCGGCGTCTGATCGACTTTCAGGCCGAGAGCGGCGTTTCCGCGCTGATCGTGTGCGGCACGACCGGCGAAGCCGCCACGCTCACGCAAAAGGAAAAAGAAACGCTGTATAACCTCAGCACAGAGCATACGAACGGACGCATGAAGGTCATCTGCGGCATCGGCTCCAACAACACCCAAAGCGCCCTGGAACATGCACACATGGCGCAGGCCGCCGGAGCTGACGGCGTTTTGATGGTCACACCCTATTACAACAAAACCACGCAGGCCGGCCTCGTGAAGCATTTTGAATACGTGGCCGACCGCGTGGATATTCCGGTGATCGTCTATAACGTGCCGGGGCGCACCGGTATCGGCATCGAGCCGGAGACCTATGCCCTGCTGGCCCGTCATCCGAACATAAACGGCGTGAAAGAAGCAAGCGGCAATCTGGCCGCATTCGCCCGCAGCAAAGCACTGTGCGGCGAGGAGCTGGTGTTTTGGAGCGGGAACGATTCCGACACAGTCGGCATGATGGCCCTCGGCGCAAAGGGTGTTATCTCCGTGGCATCGAACATCGTGCCGGATGCCGTCGCACTGCTGTGCGCTCTGTGTCGATCCGGACGCTACGATGCTGCGGCGCTGCTGAACGAGCGATACGCCGCCCTGTTCCATGCGCTGTTCATCGAGGTCAATCCGATCCCCGTCAAGGCCGCTATGGAGATGCTAGGCCTATGCTCAGGCGAGCTTCGATTGCCGCTGATTCCGATTGGTCAACAACACAGAGTAATACTTGAAAATTGCATAAAACCTCTTGAATGATAAGTAAAACGCGGAATAAGTCCAGTTTCTACTCATTCCGCGTGTATATATTCTCGATTCGCCCGCTTATCGCATCGCATTCAGCGTGATCTCGACCAATTCTGGCACGGTTTTATCGAGCATTTCAGCACCTTTTGTAATCACATCGCGGCTGCATCCGGCTGCGAATTTCTTATCCTTGAATTTCTTCATCACGGACTTGACCTCCATACCCTCAAAGCCGGTCGGCCGCATCAGCGCCGCCGCGCCGATCAATCCCGTCAGCTCATCCACGGCAAAGAGGACCTTTTCCATGTATCGCTCGGGCGCAACATCGGTGCATATGCCCCAGCCGTGGCTCACCACGGCATGGATCATGTCCTCATCCACACCCTCGGCCTGCAGCAGATCCACCGCCTTGACGCAGTGCTGCTCGGGGTATAGCTCAAAATCGATGTCGTGCAGCATACCAACGGCCGCCCAATAATCCTCATTGCCCGGGTCATATTCTGCCGCCAGACGGCCCATCACGCCGGAAACGGTCTGCGCGTGCTGAAGATGGAACGGCTCCTTGTTGTATTTCTGTATCATAGCAAATGCCTGTTCGGCTGTCGGTTTCATAGTACACCCTCCTTTTTTGTTGATTATAGCCCCGCGCTCTATAAAAAGTCAACGACCCGCGCTTGCAGGCCGTTGGCTTTTTTCAGGGATTTTCGGTCTCGTCCGCCGTGACGGCATCCGCGCCGGTATCCAGATCGTTTTGCAGTTTGTCGTGTTCGCCTTCCAGCTTGTCCTTCACGTCGTCTTTGGTTTTCTCGGCATCGTCCATGAGATCATCGATCGTCTTGTCCGTGTCCAGAAGCGGCGTGGGCGTGGGCTCCGTCTTTTCGGCGGGATGAGCCGTGGCCGTTGGGGCCGCCGTGGGTTTGACCGTGTCGTGCTTCTTCGTTCCGCAGCCGCCAAGCGTCACGCACACGGCGAGAGCCGCCGCTGCAATGGCTGTTATCATTTTCATATTGTATGCCTCCTGATCGTATTGCGCTTTTAGTATGCCATCTTTCGCACAAAATCTTACTCGCAGAAGGCGAAATATTTTTCCAGGTTTCAACTGTTTACGATTTCCCACAAATCAATCGATTCATCATTCAGAATCTGTCTGACAAGCGCCGCGAATGTTTTAACATCAATGTAATGATGTGGCAGTGGATAATTATAGTTAAATCCGCTCCACCTAGCAAGACAGCGGTTCGTTTCTTGACAAATGGATAGAACGCGCCTATTCTGGGGCTATGAAACGTTTTCTTACCTTATTCATTATAGTTTTTTCCTGCCTTCTCACCGCGTGTGCGCGGCAGACCGCAGAACCCGAACCCACCGCCATGCCGCATTGGGAACTGATACCCACGCCAACGCATACACCTGTCACTGCATCGAACGCCAAAACAGACGATGCCGCGCCGGATATGACCACGCCGCTGTTTGATCTTACGCCCGCGCAGTTTGTCGCACGCTATAACGCCGTGTATGAGCGGGAATACGGCTTCACGCCCCTGCGGCCGCTCGATGGCTGGGACGAGCTGACCCCGCAAGGCGATCTGCGGCTGTGGCGCTTTGTGGGGCAACCGAATTTAAGCGCAGAGCCGGCACTACTACTATGGGCCATGGATGAATCATCCCCTATCGAGCGGCTTTGTCTCGATTTTTCCGACCATGGCTATACGGACAAAAACCGCGAGCGCTATGAAAAGCTGTGCCTCTGCGCTTTGGAGAGCGCCGGTCTGACCGCGGATCAAGCCACGGCGTTATTCGACGCGCTCTTTTCCCTTGCCATGGACGAAGCCTATATGTCCGGCGATTACGACGCGCCGGATATAAAAACGCTGTACCACAACGGCGCGATCGGCCTGTTTCCGTGGTACAGCGAGGGAGTGGCTCATATGGATATGATACCCGTAACGCCGGAAAAACTCGACTCACTCGCGCAAGACGGCGCGGAGCTTATCGACTTCCGGGCGACCGGCGATCGAGGCGCTTAAACCGACTCGGCGGCTTTTTCGGCTCTCTTGCTCTGCTTGTGCAGAATGGGCGAAACGCGCTTATATACAAGGAACGTAACAACGCCGTTGAGCGCCGCCTTGCCGAGATTGAACAGCAGGATATACGGCATGAGGGCCATGACCGTGGCCGTGGTGTCGGCGTTGACAGCGCCCATCATGAAATACGGCGTGACCACGAGGTTGGCCCCGAACATGGTGATAACCATGGCCACCGTGCCGCAGGCGATGGCGATGCCGGCGGTCTTTTTAGTTTTCTTATGCGTATAGATAAGGGCCGAAACGAGCGTATAGACACCCGTGGCCAAAACGTGCATGATGATGCCGTAAATGCCGCTTTGGGCACTGACGGTGACACCCTGAATGATCGAAGCGACCGCCGTGACAACAAGTCCCGCCACCGGGCCGAACGCAAAGCCGCTGATCA
>CAYLSA010000031.1:0-17393 GCA_964386575.1 uncultured Oscillospiraceae bacterium
CGGAGAAATAAGCCTGCGCACCAGATAAACAACAAGCAGCCGGGCGGGTATGGAACCGTCCGGCTGCTGTGGGAGAAAAATCGGTGGTAAGATAGAGAGGATAATGGTAAGAGAAACCCGACATTGAAGCAATACGATCGGAGAAGCAGAAGTGCAGATCGGTTCGGCTGGCTGTCGGCCATCCATACGCCGCTTTATCCGCCTGCGAGTAAAGCATATCGAACAAAGCTAAACTGAAAAGAAACCGCGTGCGCCGGGCCTTTTTTGAGGCTTCGGCGTTCTTTTATGCCGCGGCAGGGATTGCCAAAAGGGTATCATTCGCGGTATATTATATATTGCCGAAATGGGCGATGCTTTTGATGAGGAGTAGACGGATGCACAGTCTGACAAGGGATATACAAAACGAAGTGAAAAAGGTGATCGTGGGCAAGGACGACGCGGTGCGCCGCGTGCTCATGGCGATCTTGGCGCAGGGCCATGTGCTCATCGAAGACGTACCCGGCGTCGGCAAGACCACGCTGGCCTCCGCCTTTGCGCGGGCGCTGGGGCTGGAAAGCCGCCGCGTGCAGTTTACATCCGACACGCTGCCGTCGGACATCATCGGCTTTTCCGTGTTCGACAAGAAAACGGGCGCGCTGCAATATCAGCCGGGGGCCGTGATGTGCAATCTGCTGCTGGCCGACGAGATCAACCGCAGCTCCAGCAAGACCCAGTCGGCGCTGCTGGAGGCCATGGCCGAGGGCCATGTCACCGTGGACGGCGTGACGCACGCGCTGCCGGAGCCGTTTGTGGTGCTGGCCACGCAAAACCCGGTCGGCTCGGCGGGCACGCAGCTTCTGCCCAATTCCCAGCTCGACCGCTTCCTCATCCGTCTGAGCATGGGCTATCCGGATCGCAGCAGCCAGATCGAACTGATGCGCGGGCGGCACCACGCCGATCCGCTGGAAAGCTGCCGCAGCGTGGTGGATGTGCCGACGCTGCTGCGTCTGATCGACGAGACGGCGCAGGTGTTCATTGCCGACGATATCTATGCCTATATTTCCGAACTCGTGGAAAGAACGCGTGCGAGCGGATTTATCACGCTGGGCATCAGTCCGCGCGGGGCGCTGGCGGTGTGTCGGGCGGCGAAGGCGCAGGCCTATCTTGACGGGCGCGATTATGTCGTGCCGGACGATGTGGCGGCGGTGTGGACGGATGTGTGCGTGCACCGGCTGATACTCAACACCAAGGCACGGATGCAGGAGCTGGATGCGCAGCAGGTGCTTTTGGATATTCTGGCGGCGACGCCCTCGCCGGACGCGCGGCCCTTCGGACGCGGATGACGGGGAAGCTTTTGGCGGCCTGGGCATGGTATGCCGGGCTGTGGCTGGTTCTTGGCGCGGTGGGGCTTTTTGTGGGCTTCGGCTATGCGCTGGTCGGGGCGGCGGCCGCTGCGCTGCTGCCGGTGGTGTCGCTGGTCGGAGCGGTTTGCGCGCGGCGCTCGCTCGCGCTTTCGCTTTCGTTTCCGGCCTATGCGGCGAAGGGGCAGACGCTTCGCGGCCATGTGGAACTTATTGATCCTGCGGTTTGGCCCGCGCCGCGGGTGCTTTGCCGGGTCAGGGCGCGAAACGAACTGACGGGCGCGGAAACGAAGCATATCGTCACGGCTTCGGCGGCCGCGCATGGCAGGGCGAGCGGGACGATTTGTCTGCGCAGTGTTTATTGCGGCAGCGTGTGCGTGCGCATTGAGCGCGCATGGGTCACGGATATGCTTGGGCTCATCCCGGTGCCGCTTCCGGCGAAGGCGCAGGCGCGACTGACAGTTCTGCCGGATTCCTTTGTGGCGCAGGCCTATGTGCCGCCGCTCGCGCCGGAGGACATGGACAGAGAGAATTACCGTCCGGACCGGCCCGGGCCGGATGCGAGCGAGCCGTTTCAGCTTCGGCCCTATCGCTTGGGCGATGATGTGCGGCGCATCCACTGGAAGCTTTCGTCCAAATGGGATGAAACGGTCGTGCGCGACGGGTCGGAGCCGGTTGCGCGGCGGCTGCTTCTGTTTTGGGACAAAACGGCTGCGCCCTCCGGCGCGGCGATGGACACGCTGGCGGAGGCGCTCGTATCCGTGGCGCGCGCGGTGACGGAAAGCGGCCTTGGCTGCACACTTGGCTGGACGGGGCCGGACGGTGCGGTGTTCGAGCCGGTCGATGATGTGGATTCGCTGTTAAACGCCATGCCGGCGCTGCTGCGGGAAGACGGCGGGGCGGCGGAGGCGCCGCTTTTTGCGGAGTATGGCTATGTATTGTATTTTGCCGCGTCGGAGCCGAAGGAGCTTTCGCCGCGGGTGAAGCTGCTTTTGTATTCCCGCACGCCGCGTGAGGGAGCCCTGTGCTTCGATGAGACGAACTGTGCGGATGTACTGCGGCGATTGGAGCTTATTTGATGCGCGCATGGAAGGCGAAAAATGAATTGACCCTGCGTCCGGCCGGACGCGGCGTGCGGCGCAGCTTTCGCAGCCGCCTGGGCTCGTTCGGGGCGCTGGTGCTGCTATCGTTTGGCGTATGGCGTGCGGTCGGGCTGGCGCTTGCCTCGCTGGAGAGCGTGTGGCTTGTGGGGCTGGGTGTGCAGCTTGGCATGGCGCTGTTGCTGCTGCCGCTGTGCAATGGCCGATGGGACGGTTTGGCGCTGCTTGCGGCTCTCGTGGCCACGGCGGCGGTGTGCGTGTTTTATGCGCAGCCCATCCGCGCGGGTCTGGCCATGCCGCGAAACGAGCTTTTGGCGTTTTGGACGGAAGCGACCGGCCGCATCACCATGGACCGGCGCGAGGTCGCTGTCGGCGCGCCGGTATGGGCCGTGGTCGTTCCGGCGGCGCTGGGCGGCGTGCTTTTCGGATGGAGCGCGTGGCGCGGCGTGTTTTGGCCGGCGGTGCCGTATCTGCTGCTGTTTGCGGCGGGGTGCGCCGTGGGGCTGTTCGGGCCGGACTGGGGCTGGGCCCTTGTGCTGGGCGGAACGCTGTGGCTGCGGATGCGCTGCGTGTGCCGCGAGGGGCGGCGAAACGCCCTTTGGGCGCAGGGCGCGGCGTTGGTGCTGGCGTTTGCGGCGGCTTTTGCCGTGGGGCGGATCGTACCGGCGACGGACGGAAAAACGCTTGAAACGGTGCGTGACCGAGTGCATGCGCTTGTGTGGGACGAAAACAGCAATTCCATGCCGGAGGGGCATCTTGCGGGCCTTGGCGCGTGGGAGAAAAGCGACACAGCGGCGCTGGCCGTCACGATGGATGAACCGCAGCGGCTCTATCTGCGCGGCGGGACGTATGACACCTATACCGGCAGCCGCTGGGAGCCTGCGAGCGCCGAACAGCGCGCGGAGCATGAGGCGCTTTTCTATCTTTTGCACCGGCGCCATTTCTACGCGCAGGAGCAGGTGGCCATGGCCATGGCGCGAACGGGTGAGACTGAGCCGCGGGCGCTTGTGGTGGAGAATCTCTCTGCCTGCCGCAAAGGCGCCTATCGGCCCTATGCGCTTTACGGCTGCGATGCGCTGGATGCGCGCTATATTGGCGACGATGCCGTGGCGGGCGGGGCGGTGCAGCGCTTCCTTTATCTGTCCGGCGATGTGCCGCAGTGGTACGAGGTGCAGCAAACGCTGCAAAGCGGGCTGTGGGATGAGCCGACGGCGGAGTATCTTGCGGCGGCGCAGGAATACCGCGGCTATGTTGAACAGAGCGATCTGCAAATGACGAGCGCGGCGTGGACCATGCTTGACCACGAACTGAACGCCGGAGAGGACGGGCGGAGCCTTGAGCAGATCTGCGCGCTCATCCGCGCGTATCTGGAAAAGCGGCTTTCGTATGACGAACAGGTCTGCGCGCCGGAAAACGGCGATTTTCTAAGCTGGCTGCTCGGTGAGAGCGGGCGCGGCTACAGCGTGCATTATGCCACGGCGGCCACGCTCATGCTGCGCTACTACGGCGTTCCCGCGCGCTATGTGGAGGGCTATGTTCTCACAAGCGAGCAGGCGGAACGTCTGGCCTCCGGCGAACGCGTGGAGCTCACGGAGGAAAATGCCCATGCCTGGGCGGAGTATTATCTGGAGGATGTGGGCTTCGTGCCCTTTGAGGTGACGCCCGGCTATGTTGAGCAGGAGGAATCCACTGCGGCGACAGGCGGCGACGGGCCGTCGGATGCGGCCGCGGATGCAGCGGAGACAGTGGTCTATGAGCGCGTGCCGCCGCCGGAGCCGGAGATCGAGCCGGAACCGGAGCCGGAGGAGACGCCGAAACCGACGCCGGAAACGGAGCCGGAGCAGGCGTTCCGGGCGGTGCGGCTGCTGTGGCTGCTTATGCTGCCGGTGGCGGCGGGGCTTGGCTTTGTGCTGCAGCGGCGGATCGCCCTGCGGCGGGCACGGCGGCGCATCGAACGGGCCGAACCGCGCGAGGCCATCGCCCTGCGCTATGACTATGCCCGCGCGCTCATGGAGCGGCTGGATGAGCCGCCGGAGAATGCCCGCGAGGCGGCGGCGCTGTATGCCGAGGCGCGCTTCAGTCGCCATGAGATGACGCAGGAGCAGCGGCAGTGGATGGACGAATTTGCCCATGCGGTGCTGCGGCAGGGATGCGAAACATGGCCACTGATGCGGAGACTGCGCTACCGGCTGATCGACGGATTATACTAAACGCGGAGGATGAAACGGCGCATGAAGCGGAACAAACGGGCCAATCTCATAACGCTGGCGCTGGCGTTGTTGATCGCGGCGGCGGGGCTTTTGGCGCTCAAACCGCTGCGCGATAGGGTGGAACCGGCGCAGACGCCGCCAGTATCCGCCGATGCGGAAATGCCCCAAGCACTGCCGGAGGGCGCAAGCTGCACGGTGGAAGTCCGCTGCGACAGTATCTTAGACCAGAGTGACCGTCTGGCGGACAATAAGCGTGCGTGGGTGCCGGAAGATGGCGTGATCCTGTCGGAGCGAACGCTGGCTCTTGCGGCGGGGGATACGGCGTTTGACGTGCTGCGGCGCGCGTGCGAGGCGGCGGAGGTCGCGCTGGAATTTTCCTTCACGCCGCTTTACGGCAGCTATTATGTGGAGGGCATCGGCAATCTGTATGAATTCGATTGCGGCGAGCAGTCCGGCTGGGTGTACGCGGTCAACGGCGTCCATGCGGCGCAGGCAAGTTCGTCCCGGCCGCTGTCCGATGGCGATGCGGTCGTTTGGCGCTATACCTGCGAGGGCCTCGGCGCGGACGTGGGCTGAGGCGGTTGCAATCGAACGGCGCGGGCGGTAGAATAGACCCAGGCACTTCAAAAGGAGTAGCATATGGACACAGGCTTCGCCGCGTATCATCCGGCGCTGAATTTCATAGTGTTCGCGCTGTGCATCGTGGGCGGGATGTGCTTTGCCCATCCGTTGTTCACGGCGGTGTCGCTGTGCGGAGCGCTGGCGTATTACATAGCGCTGGGGCCGAGACGTGCGGCGCGGTCGCTGGGGTGGATGCTGGGGCTGTTTGCCTTGGCGGCGCTGCTCAATCCCGTTTGCGTAACGCGGGGAGACACGGTTTTATTCCATTGGCTCGGCACGCGGCCTTTCACGCTGGAGGCGCTGCTGTATGGCCTTGAATCGGGTGGGATGCTGCTGGCGGTGCTTTTGTGGTTCGGCTGTTTCAACGCCGTGATGACGGACGATAAGCTCCAGCAGCTTTTCGCGCCGTTGGCACCGGCGCTGGCGCTGGCTTTTTCCATGACGCTGCGGCTGGTGCCGTCGCTTTCCCGCAAGGCATCGCAGATCGCCACGGCGCGCGCGTGCGTTGGCAAGGGCGCGGAAAACGGCACCCGACGCGAGCAAGTCGAACACGGCGCGCAGGTCCTCTCTGCGCTGACGGGCTGGGCGCTGGAGGGCGCGGTGGTCACGGCGGACTCTATGCGCGCGCGCGGCTGGGGCTGCGGAAAGCGAACGCGCTATGCCCTGTGGCACTTTGGACGGCGGGAGATCGTTTTGTTCGCTGCCTTGGCGGCGGCGCTGGTGTTGGCGGTGGCCGGTGTGGCCGCGGGCGGCGCGCGGTGTGAATTTTACCCCACGCTTTCCATTCCGCCGCTGACCGGCGGCGCGGCGCTGGGCCTTTTGGGCTATGGCCTACTTTGCTTTTTGCCCTTTATCGCAACGATATGGGAGGAGATATCATGGCACATATCGAGATCGAGAATCTGACCTTCCGCTACCCCACGGGAACGAAAAATGCGCTGGACGGCGTGACGCTTTCGGTGGGGTCGGGAGAGTATATCTGCCTGTGCGGCCGCTCCGGCAGCGGCAAGACCACGCTGATGCGCCATCTCAAGCCCGCGCTCACGCCGCATGGCGAGCGCAGCGGCACGGTGCGTCTTGAAGGGCGGGAGATCGCCTCGTTTGGTCTGCGCGAACAGAGCGCGCGCATCGGCTATGTGATGCAAAATCCGGACAGCCAGCTTGTCACGGACAAAGTTTGGCATGAGCTGGCGTTTGGACTGGAAAGTCTCGGCTGCGACGAGCGCACGATGCGCCTGCGCGTGGCGGAGATGGCGAGCTATTTCGGCATTCAAAACTGGTTTCGGCGGCCCGTGGCGGAGCTTTCCGGCGGGCAGAAGCAGCTTTTGAATCTGGCCTCCGTGATGGCGATGCAGCCGGAGCTGCTCATTCTCGACGAGCCGACCAGCCAGCTTGATCCCATCGCGGCGGCGGATTTTCTCAACACCATCGCGAAGATCAACCGCGAGCTTGGCACCACGGTGATCTTATCCGAGCACCGGCTGGAGGATGCGCTTCCGGCGGCCGATCGCGTGGTCGTGCTGGAAAATGGCCGCGTGACGGCGGATGCCGCGCCGCGTGAGATCGGTGCGCTTTTGCATGGGCAAAACAGCCCTATGACGGCCTCGCTGCCCGCGCCGGTGCGCATTTATCTGGCCGCCGGAAGCGAGCGGACCTGCCCGCTCACGGTGCGCGAGGGACGCACATGGCTTTCCGAGGAAACGGCCTCATGGCCCGCGCGCGGCGATGCGGCGGAGGAGGCGGCCTATGCCGAGCCGGACGAGCCCGTGCTGCGTTTGGATGAGCTTTGGATGCGCTATGAAAAGGATGCGCCGGATGTTCTGCGCGGAACGAGCCTTTCGGTTGCCCGCGGCACGCTGCACGCCGTGGTGGGTGGAAACGGAAGCGGCAAATCCACCATGCTTCGGGCAATATGCGGCATCGTGAAGCCCTATCGCGGGAAGATATTCATCGAGGGCAAGCGCTTGGAAAAATACAAGGGCGCGGCACTGTTTGACGGCTGCCTTGCCATGCTGCCGCAGGACCCGCAGAGCCTGTTTGCGCAAAAGACCGTGCGCGCGGAGCTGGAGGAAATGTTGGGCCGCGCTTCGGAGCAGGAGAAAGCCGAGCGCATCGAGGCAGTGGTGCGCGTGTGCGAGATCGGGGAGATCTTGGACAGCCATCCTTACGATCTTTCCGGCGGTGAGCAGCAGCGCACAGCGCTTGCGAAGGTGCTTTTGTGCCGGCCGCGCATCCTGCTGCTCGATGAACCTACCAAGGGCATGGATAATTTCTTCAAAGCCTCATTTGCTGCGCTTCTCGGGCGGCTGAAGGCGCAGGGCGTGACGATCGTGATGGTGTCGCATGATGTGGAGTTTTGCGCCTCATGGGCGGATGCGGTCTCGATGTTTTTCGATGGCGGCATCGTTACCACGAACACGCCGCGCCGCTTCTTCGCGCAAAACAGCTTCTATACCACGGCGGCCAACCGCATGAGCCGCCATGTGTTCCCCACGGCGGTCACGGCGGAGGATGTGATACGCGAGCTTCGCGCGGGACGGGAGGCGGCCCATGGATAAGCACTCCGTTTCGTTGCGGCGCATCGTGGGCTGGTGCGCGGTTTTGCTGGCGGTGCCGGCCACGATCTGGCTTGGGTGGCGCTATGCCGCGCGGCAGTATTATGTTGTGAGCCTGTTTGTTTTGCTATGGTCGATGCTGCCGTTTTTCCTGCGCTTTGAAAAGCGCAGGCCGCAGGCGCGGGAGCTCGTGGTCATTGCGGTGATGGCGGCGCTGGCGGCGGCGGCCCGCGCGGCGTTCATTTGGGCGCCGTCGTTCAAGCCCATCACGGGCATCGTGATCATCGCGGGCGTGGCGCTCGGCGCGGAGGCGGGCTTTTTGACCGGCGCGCTGGCGGCGTTTGTTTCAAATTTCCTGTTCGGGCAGGGCGCGTGGACACCGTGGCAGATGTTCGCGTTCGGCTTCGCGGGCTTTTTGGCCGGAGCGCTGCGTGCGCGCGGGCTTTTGCCGGAAAAGCGTGTGCCGCTCGCGATCTTCGGCGCGGCGGTCGTTATGATCTTGGTGGGGCCGATGCTCGATACCTGCACATTGTTCACGATGCAAAGCGAGATCACGCGCGCTGGTGCGGCGGCCATTTATCTATCCGGTCTGCCGTTTAACGCCGTTCATGCCGTGGCCACGGCGCTCACGATCTGGCTGCTGGCCATGCCGCTTTTGGAAAAACTCGGCCGTTTGCGCACGAAATACGGGCTGATGGAGGGCGGCCATGCACTTTGAAAGCTACCATCCGTCGCTGCTGCTTGGCTATTTCGCGGCGGTCATCGCCATGGCGGTGGGGTTTGACCATCCCTGCTGCGTGGCTGTGGCATATGGCGGCGCGTTTTTGTGCTCGGCGGCGATGGGGCGGCGGCGGGCGCTGTGGTTTGATCTGGCGCTCATTCCGCTGGGGGCGGCGTTTGTGCTGTTCTACGCCTCGTATCGCCATTTCGGCGTGACCGTGCTGGCCATGAACCTCCACGGCAACCGCATCACGCTGGAATCGCTGGTATACGGCGCGGTGCTGGCGGGCAAGACGGCGGCGGTTTTGATGTGGCTGTCGTGCGTTTTGAGCGTGGTTTCGGACGATAAGCTCGTGTATCTGCTCGGGCGCGTGGCGCCGCGGCTTTCGATGGCGCTGGCGGTTCTTCTGCGGGCGGTGCCGCGCGCGGCGGAGCGCTGGCGGTCGGTGGCTCTGGCGCGATACGGCATTGGCCGCAGCGCACGGCAGGGAAACATCGCGCGGCGCGCGAAGCGGTTCTTTCAAACGCTCTCTATCGTGATCACATGGAGCCTGGAGGATCTCGTGGAAAGCGCGGCCAGTATGAAAAGCCGCGGCTCCGGTCTGCGCGGGCGAACGGCCTTTGCTCTGTATCCCTTTGACGGGCGCGACCGCACTCTGGCGCTGGGGCTCACGGCGCTGGTCACCGTGCAGTTGATGGGCCATGCGCTCGGCCAGACGGCGGCGGTGTATGACCCCGTTATCGTGATAAACCGCGTCACGCCGATGAGCGGTGTGTTCTATGCGGCGTATGCGCTGTTGGTCCTGTTGCCGTGGCTGTGCGAATGCATCGGCGCGGCGCGCTGGCGGCGGCGCGTGGAGAAAAGAGTATAAAAATACCGCTGAAGCGTTTTTTGCGTCGCCTCAGCGGTGTTTTTTATTTTTCGCAGCATCCGGGGCAATTGGCGCAGTGGCCGCCGCAGCCGGAGGCTTTATTTTTGCGAACGCTTCGGATGGCAAAACCCGCCGCAAGGGCGATCGCAATGAGCAGGACGATGGTCACAGCGTTCATGTCACACCCCCAGCCCCAAAAGCATGCCGGCCAGATGGGTCAGCAGCGCGAACACCCACGCGATGGCGCACTGGCCGATCACCACGCCCGCGGCCCATTTGCCGCCAAGCTCGCGCCGCACGGAGGCAATGGCCGCAACGCAGGGCGTATACAAAAGGCAGAACACCAAAAGCGACGCCGCGCCCACGGGGCTGAGAACGGCCTGAAGTGCCGCATCCGTTCCAAACAGCACCGAAAGCGTGGATGCCACGCTCTCCTTGGCCATGAAGCCTGCGATGAGTGCGGTGCCAAAGCGCCAGTCGCCAAAGCCGAGCGGCTGAAACAGCGGCGCGATCACGCCCGCCACGAGGGCCAAAATGCTGTCGTGGCTGTCGGAAACGGGGTTGAGGCGCAAATCGAAGCTTTGCAGGAACCAGATCACGATGCTCGCGAGGAAGATCACCGTGAACGCGCGGTGGAGAAAGTCCTTGGCCTTTTCCCACAAAAGCTGCGCCACGTTGCGCGCGCCGGGCATACGGTAGTTCGGCAGTTCCATCACAAACGGAACGGCGCCGCCGCGAAACGCGGTGTGCTTGGCCACGATGGCCGCGAGTATGCCAACGGCGATGCCGAGAAAATACAGCCCCACCATGATAAGCCCCGCGTGCTTCGGGAAAAACACGGCGGTGAAAAAGCCATAGATGGGCAGCTTCGCCGTGCAGCTCATGAAGGGGGTGAGCAAAATGGTCATCTTGCGGTCGCGCTCCGACGGAAGCGTGCGGCTGGCCATCACGCCGGGCACCGTGCAGCCAAAGCCCACGAGCATGGGCACGATGCTGCGGCCGGAAAGACCCAGCTTTCGCAGCGGCTTATCCATTACAAACGCGATGCGCGCCATGTAGCCGGAGTCCTCGAGCAGCGACAGGAAGAAAAACAGCGTTACGATGATGGGCAGAAAACTCAAAACACTGCCCACGCCGGTGAAAATGCCATCGATGATGAGCGAGTGTACCACCGGCGAAACGTTCCATGCCGTGAGCGCCGCGTCCACCACATCGCTCAGCGCGCCGATGCCAAGCTCGAGCAGGTTTTGGAAAAATGCGCCGATGACGTTAAAGCTTAGCCAGAACACCAGCGCCATGATGGCCACGAACGCGGGAATGGCGGTGAAGCGCCCCGTGAGCACGCGGTCGATGCGGCGGCTGCGCTCGTGCTCCTTCGATTCGCGGGGCTTTACCACCGTTTGCGCCACAAGACGGCGGATGAACGAAAAGCGCATATCCGCGATGGCGGCTGCGCGGTCGAGACCGCGTTCGGATTCCATCTGCACGATGATGTGCTCAAGCATCTCGCGCTCGTTCGTGTCCAGCGCCAGAGCGTTCAGCACCAGCTCGTCGCCCTCGATGAGCTTGCAGGCAGCAAAGCGCGTGGGAATACCGGCGGCGTCGGCATGGTCGGAGATCAGATGCATGATGCCGTGGATGGCGCGGTGAACGGCGCCGCAGTTGTCGTTTTCGTCGCAGAAGTCCACGCGGCCGGGGCGCTCCTGATAATGGGCCACGTGCAGTGCGTGGTCGACCAGCTCGTCGATGCCCTCGCCGCGGGCGGCGGAGATGGCCACCACGGGGATGCCGAGCATCTGCTCCATCTCGTTTAGGCGGATGGAGCCGCCGTTGCCGCGCAGTTCGTCCATCATGTTCAGCGCCAGCACCATCGGGCAGCCGAGATCGATCAGTTGCATTGTTAAAACCAGACTGCGCTCGATGCTCGTGGCATCGACGATGTTGATGATGCCCTGCGGGCGCTCATCAAGCAAAAATTGCCGCGTGACGATCTCCTCGGCGGAATAGGGACTCATGGAGTAGATGCCGGGCAGGTCGGTCACAAGGGTGTTTTCGCGGTTTCGGATGGGGCCGGATTTGCGGTCTACGGTCACGCCGGGGAAGTTGCCGACGTGCTGGTTGGAGCCGGTGAGCTGGTTAAAAAGCGTGGTCTTGCCGCAGTTTTGGTTGCCGGCCAGCGCGAAGCCGAGAAGCGCATCGTCCGGCAGAGGGTCGCCATCGGCGCGCGCGTGATAGCGTCCGCCCTCGCCAAGACCCGGATGGGCGCTGGAACGGCCCTCGCCGGCCTTGGCATAGCCCTCGTAGATCTCGGTTTCCATATGCACGCTCTCCGGCGCGATCTCGATCTGCTCGGCATCGGCCAGGCGAAGCGTCAGCTCATAGCCGTGGATGCGAAACTCCATCGGGTCGCCCATGGGGGCGAATTTTTCCAGCGTCATTTCCGCGCCGGGGATGACGCCCATATCCAAAAAATGCTGGCGCAGCGCGCCCTCGCCGCCCACGGCGGAAACGATGGCGGACTGGCCGATCTGAAGCTGCTTTAGATTCATATATATGCCCTCTCTTGCCGCCTGCGCGGCGGCTGAGTTCAGTGTAAAACGTCAAAGGCACTTCGTCAATACAAAAAGATGAAAAAGGGCGGCGTATCGGCCGTGTGCTGGCGCTTGAAATGCGGGGCATAGTGCGTTATAATGACTCTATCTGACGATAAAGGAACGAGGCGCGAAAAATGGAAAAAACACTCTCTTCCATGATCGAATATCCCTTTGACCCGAAACTCCTTATGCGCAAGCGCAAGGCTGTCCGCCGCGAGCTTCTGGAAAAGGGCAACTTTACGGAAAAGCACATCGCCGTGCTCGGCGGCTCCACCACGCACGATATCATTGATATGCTGGAGCTGTTTCTGCTTGGACAGGGGATCAAACCCACGTTTTACGAATCGGAATACGGCAAATACTTCGAGGACGCGGTGTTTGAAAACGAGGCGCTCGCGGCCTTTGCGCCGGATGTGATCTTTGTGCATACGTCCAATCGCAACATCACCGCCTGGCCCGAACCCGGCGACGATGCGGCCGCCGTGCAGGCAAAGCTTGACGGCCAGCTCGGCCATTTTGAGGCCGTTTGGAACGCGCTTTCCGCGCGCTATCGCTGCCCGATCATCCAGAATAACTTCGAGTATCCCTTCTTCCGCCTGATGGGCAACCGCGACGCGTTCGACCACCGCGGGCGGGTCAATTTCGTCACGCGGCTGAATCTGCGGCTGTATGAATACGCCGAGGGCCACGAGAATTTCTACATCAACGACATCAACTACCAGTCCGCCGATTTCGGCCTGCGGGAATGGAGCGATCCGTTTTACTGGCATATGTACAAATACGCCCTGTGCCTCGACGCGATCCCGACGCTTGCGTTCAATGTGGCGAACATCGTAAAGAGCCTGTTCGGCAAAAACAAAAAGGCGCTCGCACTCGATCTGGACAATACCCTTTGGGGCGGCGTTGTGGGCGACGACGGCGTGGAGGGCATCGAGATCGGCCAGGATACCTCCATGGGGCAGGTGTATGCCGAGTTCCAAAGCTATCTCAAGGCGCTCAAGGGACAGGGTATCCTGCTCAACATCGTTTCCAAAAACGAGCATGAAAACGCCATGGCGGGCCTTGGCCATCCGCAGATGGTGCTCAAGGCCGAGGACTTCATCTCCATCAAGGCCAACTGGGAGCCGAAAAGCGCCAACATCGTGCAGATGGCCGGGGAGCTTACGCTGCTGCCGGAGAGCTTCGTGTTTGCCGACGATAACCCCGCCGAGCGGGAGATCGTGCGCCAGCAGGTGCCGGGCGTGGGCATTCCCGTGATGGATAAGGTCGAGCATTACATCACGGCCATCGACCGTGCGGGCTATTTTGAAACCACCGCCTTTTCCGCGGATGATCTCAAGCGCAGCGACATGTATAAGGAAAATGTCCGCCGGGCCGAGCTGCAAAGCTCGTTTGCCGACTATGCCGAGTATCTGCGCTCGCTGGATATGACGGCGGAGATCGCATCGTTCACGCCGGTGTATATGGCGCGCATCGCCCAGCTTACGAACAAATCCAACCAATATAACCTCACCACCCGCCGCTGCACGCAGGAGGAAGTGGAGGCCATGGCCGAAAGCGACGAATACATCACGCTTTACGGCAAGCTCACCGACTGCTTCGGCGATAACGGCGTGGTGGCCATCACGGCCGGCAAGATCGACGGCGACGTGTGCGACATCATCCTGTGGCTGATGAGCTGCCGCGTGCTCAAGCGCGACATGGAATACGCCATGATGGACGAGCTTGTGCGCCGGTGCCGCGAACGCGGCGTGAAGACCCTGCGCGGGTTTTATTATCCCACGGCGAAAAACGGCATGGTGCGCGATTTCTACGAAAAGCAGGGCTTTGAGAAAATCAGCGAAGCATCCGACGGCAGCACGATCTGGACCCGCGCCGTGGATGGCTACGAAGATCAAAATCATGTGATAAAAGTGAACGAATAAGGAGAGAGAAATTATGAGCAGACAGGACATTTTTGCAAAGCTCACGGAGATATTTGAGGATGTTTTCGACCGCGAGGGCATCGAGCTGGGCGAGGAGACCACGGCCAAGGACGTTGAGGGCTGGGATTCGCTTACCCACATCGCGCTGCTGGCCGCGGTGGAGGATGAGTTCGAGATCAAGTTCGACATGAAGGAAGTGCAGGGGCTGAAAAACGTGGGCGCGATGGTCAGCGCCATCGAGGCCGCACTGTGACCGTTCACCACATCGGCTATCTTGTCAAAAAGCTCGACCGCGCGGCGGAGAGCTTCCGTGCCCTTGGCTATGAGACGCTGGGAGAGACCTGTCGGGATGAAGGCCGCGGCGTGGATATCCTCTTTGCGCGCAAGGAGGGCTATACCGTGGAGCTTGTGAGCCCGTATACGAGCGAATCCGTGGTGGCGGGACTGATGAAGACTTATAAAAACGCGCCGTATCACATCTGCTATGAAACGGCGGATTTCGACGCGCAGCTGGAAGCGCTTGAGCACGAGGGCTACACCCGCATGGATGAGCCCACGCCTGCGCCCGCCATCGGGGGCCGCCGCGTGTGCTTCCTTTACAGCGCGCGCATCGGCATGATCGAGCTTTTGGAGGGCAAGGCATGAGTCTGACCACCTTCTCGTTCATCCTGTTTTTCCTCGCATCGCTGATCGTGTATTATGCCGTGCCGCGGCGGTGGCGGTGGGTGGCGCTGCTGGTTTCGAGCGCCGCGTTTTTCCTGCTTTCCTCTACGGTTTGGACGGTCGTGTATCTGATCGCGAGCGCCGTTTCCGCGAGCCTGTGCCTGCACGCGATGGCCAAGGCGAAGAAGGACGATCAACCGAAAAAGGCCAAATGGGCGCTTATGATCGGCATCGTGGTCAATGTGGGGATGCTGGCGGTTTTGAAGTATACGAACTTCTTCATCGCCAATATCAATTCCATCGCGGGCCTCGCGATCGAAAAAACGGCGTTTCCCGCGCCGCTTGGCATCAGCTTCTACACGCTCACGCTGGTGGGCATGCTGCTCGACGGCTATTGGGGCATTGCCGAGCCGAGCGCGAACGTGTTCAAAACCGCGCTTTTCATCGGCTATTGGCCCACGCTTACCTCCGGTCCCATTACGCGCTGGGGGGAATTTGCCCCTTCGCTGTATGAAGGGCACGCGCTCGATTGGAAGAACATCGTGTTTGGCCTTGAGCGTATGCTTTGGGGCGCATTCAAAAAGCTCGTGATCTCCGCGCCGCTCGGCGTGGTTGTGGACACGATCTATGCCGATCCCGTGACCTATGCGGGCCTTTATGTGTGGGTGGCGGCGGTGCTGTTCATGTTCCAGCTTTACACGGATTTCTCCGGCTGCATGGACATCATCCTCGGCGCGAGCGAGTGCTACGGCGTGGTTTTGCCGGAAAACTTCCGCACGCCGTTTTTCGCCCGCAGTGTGCAGGAATATTGGCAGCGCTGGCACATCACGCTCAGCGCATGGCTGCGCGACTATATCCTCTATCCCATTTTGCGCTCCGGCGCATGGCGCAAGCTGACCAAATGGGTGAAAAAGCATTGGGGCAAAAAGGCCGCGCGGCAGATCCCGTCCTATCTCGGGATGCTGTGCGTGTGGCTGCTGATCGGCCTGTGGCACGGCGGCGACTGGAAGTATATTCTGGGCATGGGGCTTTGGTTCTGGCTGTGGATCGTGCTGGGCCAGGTGTGCGAGCCGCTGGCAAAAAAAGTCAACGCCTTCCTGCACATCGACGCGGAAAGCTTCGGCTGGCGGCTTTATCAAAGCCTGCGCACCTTTGCGCTGGCCGCCGTGGGCAATATGTTCTTCCGGCTGGACAGCCTCGGCGCCACGTTTGCCACCATCGGTGCGGGCTTTTCCACGTTCAACCCCTGGATCTTCACGGACGGCTCCCTGTGGCAGCTCGGCCTGAGCCAAAAGGAATTCCAAACGGCGCTGCTGGGTCTTCTGGCGCTGCTGGTCGTTTCGGCGCTGGGCGAGAAGGAGAGCGTGCGCGAGCGCATCGCGCGGCAGTTTTTGCCCTTCCGCTGGCTGCTTTGGCTGGCGCTGATCCTGGCAGTGCTGATCTTTGGCCAGTATGGCCCCGGCTACAACGCCGCAAGCTTTATCTACGCAAATTTCTGAAAAACAGATATGGAAACGTCCCCGATGGAATCCATCGGGGACGTTTTCTTGTCTTGATCGAAGTTGCGAAGGATCGGGTTCAGTTGTCCTCGCAGATGAACTGTCCGGCCAGACGGCCATGTGTGCCGGCCATGCCGATGGAGGTGCCGGCGCAGGGCGTGGAATAGCCCGTGCCGTAGCGGCCGCCGAGGGAGTTGCCGCAGGTGTAAAGGCCCTTGATGGGATTGCGATGGAGATCGAGAACGTTCAAGCGCTCGTCCGTCATCACGCCGGACATCGTGACCATCGAGGGGGCGGCGGAGAAGTTGCCCACGGAGCCGGAGCAGGCGTAGAAGGGGCCTTCATCCACGGGGATCATGGCGCACTCGCGCTTGCCGAAGTCGCTGTCCACACCGGCGTAGCACAGCTCGTTATAATGCTCCACGGAGGCGAGGAAGTTTTCCTTGGCCTCGCCGGAGTAGCCCATCATCTCGGCCAGCTCCGCAAGCGTGGCGGCGCAGGTGACGCGTCCGCCCATGCGTTCAGCCAGCGTGCAGCCGATGATGCTGGCGGTCTGGCCGGGCTGCAGAGCGTTCATGCCGTCGATCATGTCCTGATAGAACTGGGGACGGCCGCCGTTGGGGCCGGTATGCTCAAGACCGCTGTTGCAAACGCCCTTGAACCATTTCTGGTCCGTCACGCAGCAGGCGATGCCGGCCTTCTGGCGCGAGCAGGCCGTGGCCGCGGCGGTGAGGTTGCCCTCGTTCGTGAAGCGCTTGCCCTCGGCGTTGAGCCACAGCATGGAGTTTGCACCCCACGGGCCGCCGGACGGGCCGCCGCCGAGCAGCATGGTGCCGCGCGGAGCGGGTTCGATGTAGCCACCGGCCCAGCACATCATCTTCACGGCGTGACCATCGCGGCCATCGCGGCTTTTGAAGCTGGCCTTCTGGCCGCCGCAGCGCTCGTTGCGCTCCATGTATTCGTTCAGAAGCGCCCAGCACATATCGGGGTTGGAGGCATAGTCGCCGCCGGCCATCACAACGCCCTTGGTGGTGTTGATCTGGGTGAAGGTACCGGTGGCATTGTCCTGCACGATCACGCCGATCACGTCGCCATCCTCGTTCTGAACGAGAACATAGGCGGTGGTGTTATACAAAATCTCGGCGCCGAGATCGCGCGTGGCCTTGTCCAAGCACGCCTGCTGCACCAGAGGCAGCTTGGAGTTGGCCGCAACGCCGGGGATCTGGGTCTCGTTATACTCGCCCATGAACTGGCAGCTCGCCGCCCAGGTTTTCGTGCCGGGCCAGATGGGGTA
>CAYLSA010000032.1:0-10395 GCA_964386575.1 uncultured Oscillospiraceae bacterium
TGCGCCAAAAATTTGACGCCTATCATTATAGTTATTTGCCAGGCAAAAGTCAAGGAAGGCATTTGTGAAATAATTATAAAGAAAGCCAGTGTTTTCCGCCTTATTTTAATATGTATATACAGCACCGCCGCCGGATTCTTTAGCGCGATGAATTATTTGAAATTTTCTTTTAAAAAAATTTCATTTTCCTCTTGCAATTTTGTTTTAGTTGGTTTATAATGCGTCCATGCTGAAATTTTCGGTAAGAAATTTTTCAAATATCGCAGGAGGAACCCAACCATGAAAAAGATTCTCGCTCTCATTCTTGCAATGATGATGCTCCTCGCGCTGTGCGCCTGCAGCAACACCGCTAGCACCGACAGCACGGCGGAAGCCCCCGCGGCCGACACCGTGGAAGAGACCACCGCTGCGGCAGACGATACTGCGGATGACGCGGCCGACGCCGATGTGCTCGATCTGTCCAGCGTGTCCGCCAACCTGACCATGGGCACCGGCGGCGAGTCCGGCACCTACTACGCCTTCGGCGGCACGCTGGCCAACTACATCGGCCAGAAGACCAAGATCGCCATCAACACCGTTTCCACCGGCGGCACCAAGGCCAACATCGTTGGCATCGACGACCTGCTGTATGAGCTGGCCACCGTTCAGTCCGACGTTGCCACCTACGCCTACAACGGCACCAACGGCTTCGAAGACGGCGCTTACACCAGCTTCCGTGTTCTCGGCGCGCTGTATGCCGAGACCGTTCAGATCGTCACCTGCGACCCCGCCATCAAGAGCGTGGCCGACCTCGCCGGCAAGGACGTCTGCGTTGGCGACGTGGGCAGCGGCACCTACTTCAACACCGTTGACATTCTGGCCGCCTACGACATGACCCTGGACGACATCAACCCCGTTTACCAGTCCTTCGGCGACTCCACCGAGTCCATCAAGGACGGCAAGATCGACGCCGCGTTCATCTGCGCCGGCGCTCCCACCACCGCCGTGGCCGACCTTGCCACCGCCAAGGATGTTTACCTCGTCTCCATCGACGACGAGCACATGGAAAAGCTGCTCGACACCTGCCCCTGGTACGCTTCTCTGACCATCCCCGCCGGCACCTACGCCACCTTCGATGAGGACGCCACCACCATCACCGTCAAAGCCACTCTGGTCTGCTCGGCCGATATGGATGACGACGTGGCCTACGCCATCGTGGCCACCATCTTCGACAACGTCGACGACATTGCCGAACTGCACGGCAAGGGCGCGGAGCTCGATCTCACCTTCGCCACGGACGGCATCGCCGTTCCCTTCAGCGCCGGCGCTGCCCGCTACTATGCGGAGCACGGCATCGAAGTTGCCACGGACTGATAACGCGGCATTCACTGCATGACACGAGGCGTGCCGCTGAAAACGCGGCACGCCGTTATATGTTCTGATACGGAGGTAAAAACCCTATGGCTGTGCACGACAAAGACACAGACAAAAAAATCGTTTCCGCCACTTCCGGCCCCGTGGGCGATGGCAACGACTTTGACCAGTCCGCCGTGGACGAGGTCATGAAGAAATACGACCGCGAATCCAACACCCGCGTTTGGGAAGGCTGGCAGAAATGGGTCGTTTACGGCGTGATGGCCGCCTTCGCCCTGTTTGTATTGTATGTCACGCTGTTTGCCACGTGGCTCGATCTCGTCCGCTATCCCTCGTTCGTCGCCGGCATTTTGCTGTGCGGCTATCTGATGTACCCGATCAAAAAGGGTATGCAGCACGTTAACCGCATCCCCTGGTACGACTGGATCATTCTGATCCTGGGCACGTTCGCCTTCCTCTACATCGCGCTCAACGCCCACGATCTGACCGTTCGCGCCGTGGGCTACAAGTCCCTGTATTGGTATGAATACGCCATCGGCATCATCGGCGTTCTGGCGCTGATGGAGCTGTGCCGCCGCGCGGTGGGCATTCCCATTTTGTGCGTGGCCGGGTTCTTCCTGCTGTACGCGCTGTACTATTTCTGCTTCACCAAGGACCTCGGCTTTGCCAAGGCCGTCAGCCAGATGACCTACCGCCTGATGTACACCACCACCGGCGTTTTGACCACGCCCATTCAGGTTTGCTCGAAGTTCATCGTTGTGTTCATCATCTTCGGCGCGTTCCTTGAGCGCACCGGCATCGCAAACTTCTTCATCGATATCGCCAACTGCCTGTTCGGCTCCGCGGCCGGCGGTCCGGCCAAGGTGGCCGTGGTCTCCTCCGCCCTTTGCGGCATGGTGTCCGGCTCGTCCGTTGGCAACACCGTTACCACCGGCTCCGTGACCATCCCGATGATGAAGCGCACGGGCTACAAGCCGGAATTCGCCGGCGCCGTGGAAGCGGCGGCCTCTACCGGCGGCCAGATCATGCCCCCCGTCATGGGTGCGGCGGCCTTCCTGATGGCCGAGTATGTGGGCGTGCCCTACTCCAACATCATCGTGCGCGCCATCCTGCCCGCTTTCCTGTACTTCCTCGGCATCTTCATCGGCGTGCATCTTGAGGCCAAGAAGATGGGTCTGCACGGCCTGTCCCGCGACCAGCTGCCCGTGTTCAAGCAGCTCATCAAAGACAGCTATCTGCTGCTGCCGCTGATCATTCTGGTCTATCTCGTCTCCTCCGGCACGCGCACCATGGCTTTCTCCGCCGCCATCGCCATCATCTTCGCCGTTGCGGCGGCCAACTTCAAGCGCAATCCCGCCATGGCCGCCATCGGCGCCGCAGCGATCCTGGCCTACCTGTTCATCCCCCTGCCCGCGCTGGTCGGCACACTGCTGCTGATCGTGGGCGTTCTGGCCTGCCTGATCTCCATGCTGAAAAAGGACGTCACCATGACGGCCGAGATCTTCTTTGACGCGCTGGCTAACGGCGGCAAGGGCTCCATCTCCGTGGGCGTGGCCTGCGGCATCGCCGGTATCATCGCCGGCTGCATCACGATGACGGGCCTTGCCTCCCAGATCATCTCCGGCGTCATCGCCCTGTCCGGCGGCAGCAAGTTCGTTGCCATGCTGCTGACCATGATCTGCTGCATCATCCTCGGCATGGGCGTTCCCACCACGGCCAACTACTGCATCATGGCCTCCACCTGCGCGCCCATCCTGATCCAGCTTGGCGTGCCCACCATGGCGGCCCACTTCTTCGTGTTCTACTTCGGCATCGTGGCCGACATCACGCCGCCGGTCGCCCTTGCGGCCTACGCCGGTGCCGCCATCGCCAAGGGAAACCCGATGCGTACCGGCTTCAACGCCACCAAGCTCGCCATTGCGGCGTTCATCATCCCGTTCATCTTCGGTCTCAACCCCGCGATGCTGCTGATCGACACCACCGCGCTGGAAGTCATCCAGATCATCATCACCTCCACCATCGGCATGATCGGCGTGGCCGCCGCGCTCGAGGGCTATATCAAGGGCGCTCTTGCCTGGCCACTGCGCATCCTGATCGCCGCGGGCGGTCTGCTGCTGATCGATCCGGGCACGATGACCGACATCATCGGCATCGTGGTCGTGGGCGCCGTGTTCGCCTTCCAGTTCATCCGCTCGAAGAGAACCGCCGCCAAGGCCTAAGCTCAACTTCATACGAACGAATCGCTCCGAAGAAATTCGGGGCGATTTTTATATAAATTTTTCTCCGTGAATTTTGGAAAAGGACTTGACATATACTATGAACTGTGATAGATTAGCACTCGAGAGAAAAGAGTGCTAGCAAGAGAGAGGCGAGTTTGCCAAGCATGAGCATCAGCGACCGTAAAAAAAGAATACTCACCGCCATCGTGGAAGGCTACATCGCCACGGCGGAGCCCGTCGGCTCCAAGGCACTGGCCGACATCATCGGCTGCTCGAGCGCCACGATCCGCAACGAGATGGCCGAGCTGAGCTCGCTGGGATATCTCGAACAGACCCACACCTCCTCCGGCCGCGTGCCGACGGCGAAGGGCTACCGGCTGTATGTCAACGAGCTGATGGAGCGGCAAAAGCTCTCCGCCGAGGAAACGGAGGCCATCTCCCGCCGCCTTGGCGACAAGGAGCGCCAGCTCGACAAGCTTTTGGACGAGGCCGGCGCGCTCACCAGCGCCCTGACCCAATATCCGGCCTACGCCGTGACGGTGCAGGAGGCCGTGACCGCCAAGCGCTTCGACTTCATCTATGTCGACCCCAACACCTTCATCATCGTGCTGCTGCTTTCGGACAATTCTGTGAAGAACAAACTGGTGCATCTGCCGTTTTCCATGCAGCAGGAGATGATGCAAAAGCTGGCCACGCTCTTTAACGCAAGCTTCACCGGCATCTCCGACGAGGAAATTACCGACGAGCTCATCGCCGCAACGGAGCGCGCCGCGAACGATGGCTACGGCCTTGTGGCTGTGGCGGCAAGCTTTTTGATCGAATCGCTCACAACCGGCCGCGCCGGTCAGGTGAAGATCAAGGGCACCAGCCACCTTCTGGCCCAGCCGGAATACCGCGATCCGGACAAGGCTCACGAGCTGATGCGCTTCATCTCCGACGGCGACAGCCTTCTGCGCGATCTGCCGGCCATGCCGGAGGCCGACAACGGCCTGCGCGTGACGATCGGGCCGGAGAATCTGGCTGAGGAGCTGAAGGATTCGAGCGTCGTGATGGCTTCGTATAACGCCGGCGGCGGAATGCGCGGCTACATCGGCGTGGTCGGCCCCACGCGCATGGACTATTCCAGCGTGGCTGCGCGTCTGAGCTGCATCGCGGATGGTTTGAGCCGAATGCTGGCCGCAGGCGATGTGCCCTCGGGACTGAATAATAAATTGGTATTAAAGGAAACGGATAAACATGAGCAATAAAAAGAACCCGCCCGAAGAAAAGAACGAAAACGTGGAAGACGTCGTGGAGGAGACCACCGAAACGACCGAAGCGCCGGCCAAGACCGAGGCCGACACCCTGCGCGAGCAACTGGCTGAGCAAAACGACAAATACCTGCGTATGCTCGCCGAATACGATAACTTCCGCCGCCGCAGCCGCCTCGAGCGCGAGAACATTTACGCCGACGTGCGTGCGGACACGGTGGTAAAATTCCTGCCGGTGTATGACAATCTCTCCCGCGCCGCCGAGCAGGAGACCGACCCCGAGGCCAAAAAGGCCGCCGCGGCCATCTTCAACCAGTTCAAGAGCGTTTTGGAGGGCCTCGGCGTGACGGAGATCGAAGCCGTGGGCCAGAAATTCGACCCCACGCTGCACAATGCTCTGCTTCACATCGACGACGAAAAATACGGCGAGGGCGAGATCGTTCTGGAGCTGACGCGCGGCTTCAAGCTGGGCGATAAAGTGATCCGCTTTTCCGCCGTGCAGGTCGCGAACTGAGCGACCAACCAACTTTGCTTATAAAAATATTTTCACGATAAAAACAGGAGGAACACAAAAATGGGCAAAATCATTGGTATAGATCTTGGTACTACGAACAGCTGCGTTGCCGTTATGGAAGGCGGCGAGGCCGTTGTTATCCCCAACGCCGAGGGCGCGCGCACCACGCCGTCCGTCGTGGCGTTCTCCAAGGACGGCGAGCGCATGGTGGGCCAGGTGGCCAAGCGTCAGGCCATCACCAACCCCGACCGCACCATCGCCTCCATCAAGCGCGAAATGGGCACCAACTACCGCGTGACGGTCGACGGCAAGGGCTACACCCCGCAGGAGATCAGCGCCATGGTGCTGCAGAAGCTGAAAAAGGATGCCGAGGCGTATCTCGGCGCCACCGTGACCGAGGCCGTCATCACCGTGCCCGCCTACTTCACCGACTCCCAGCGTCAGGCCACGAAGGACGCCGGCAAGATCGCGGGTCTCGACGTCAAGCGCATCATCAACGAGCCCACGGCCGCGGCGCTGGCCTATGGTCTCGATAAAGAGACCGACCAGAAGATCATGGTCTATGACCTCGGCGGCGGCACGTTCGACGTGTCCGTTCTGGAGATCGGCGACGGCGTCATCGAAGTTCTGGCCACGGCCGGCAACAACCGTCTCGGCGGCGACGACTTCGACGAATGCATCACCAAGTGGCTCGTTTCCGAGTTCAAGCGCGAGTCCGGCGTGGATCTGTCCGGCGATAAAGTGGCCATGCAGCGTCTGCGCGAGGCCGCCGAAAAGGCCAAGTGCGACCTGTCCGGCGTGACCACCAGCCAGATCAACCTGCCCTATATCACCGCCGACGCCACCGGCCCGAAGCACCTCGACCTCACGCTCACCCGCGCGAAGTTCAACGAGCTGACGGCGCATCTGGTCGAGCAGACCGTGGCCCCCGTCAACCAGGCTCTGTCCGATGCCGGCCTTTCCGCCGGTCAGCTTTCCAAGGTCCTGCTCGTGGGCGGCTCCACCCGTATCCCCGCCGTGCAGGATAAGGTCAAGGCCCTCACCGGCAAGGAGCCGTTCAAGGGCATCAACCCCGATGAGTGCGTGGCCTGCGGCGCGGCCATTCAGGGCGGCGTTCTCGGCGGCGATGTGGAAGGCATCCTGCTGCTGGACGTGACCCCGCTGTCGCTCGGCATCGAGACCCTCGGCGGCGTTTGCACGCGTCTGATCGAGCGCAACACCACCATCCCCACCCGCAAAAGCCAGGTTTTCTCCACCGCGGCCGACAACCAGACCAGCGTGGAAGTGAACGTGCTGCAGGGCGAGCGCGAGATGGCGCAGTATAACAAATCCCTCGGCCGCTTCCATCTCGACGGCATCGCTCCGGCCCGCCGCGGCGTGCCCCAGATCGAAGTCACCTTCGACATCGACGCCAACGGCATCGTGAACGTCTCCGCGAAGGATCTCGGCACCGGCAAGGAACAGCACATCACCATCACCGCCTCTTCGAACCTGTCCAAGGACGAGATCGACAAGGCCGTGAAGGAAGCCGAGCAGTATGCCGCCGAGGACTCCAAGCGCAAGGAAGAGGTCGACGTTCGCAACGCCGGCGACCAGATGGTCTACCAGACGGAAAAGACCCTGTCCGAGATGGGCGACAAGCTCGACGCCGCGGACAAGAGCGAAGTGGAAGCCAAGCTTTCGGCCCTGAAGACGGCGCTGTCCGGCTCGGACACGGCGGCCATCAAGTCCGCCACCGAGGAGCTGACGCAGGCGTTCTACAAGATCTCTGAGAAGCTCTATCAGAACGCCAACCCCAACGGCTTTGACCCCAATGCCGCGCAGGGCTGCGACGGCGGCTGCGACAACTGCGGCGACAACGGCCAGACCTACTACGACGCGGACTACACCGAGGTCGACAACAACAAGTAAGATCGGCATGAAAAACGGCTGGCGGGATGGCAGCATCCCGCCGGCTTGTATGTATAAGGTTGTGATCATATATGGCAGATAAACGAGATTATTATGAGGTGCTCGGGTTGGAAAAGGGCGCGACGGAGGAGCAGATCAAAAAGGCCTACCGCCGTCTTGCCAAGGAAAACCACCCCGACCTGCACCCCGGCGATAAAGAGGCCGAGGCGCGCTTCAAGGAGATCGGCGAGGCCTATGGCGTGCTGTCTGACCCGGACAAAAAATCCAAATACGACCGCTTCGGCTTTGCCGGCGTGGACCCCAGCTATGCCGCGCAAAACGGCGGTGGCTTCACCGGCGACTTCGGCGATCTCGGCGATATTTTCGGCGACATCTTCGGCGGCGGCTTTGGGGATATTTTCGGCGGCGGCCGCTCGTCCGGCGCACGGCGCAACGGCCCCCAGCGCGGCGAGAGCCTGCGCTCGCGGCTGACCATCGACTTTAAGGAGGCCGCCTTCGGCTGCAAAAAGGAGATCCAGATCCCGCGCACGGAATCCTGCCCGGACTGCAAAGGCTCCGGCTGCGCCGCCGGGACCACGGCGGAGGTTTGCCCCGACTGCCACGGCACCGGCTCCGTTCGCGTTTCGCAGCGCACGCCCTTCGGCGTGATGCAGTCGTCCACCGTCTGCTCCAAGTGCGGCGGCAGCGGCAAGATCATCCACACTCCCTGCACCACCTGCCGGGGCGCCGGCAGCGTTCGCACGCAGAAGAAGCTCAGCATCGACATACCCGCCGGCATCGACGACGGCCAGACCCTCAATCTGCGCGGTCAGGGCAACGCCGGCACAAACGGCGGCCCCGCCGGCGATCTGCTCGTGACGGTGAATGTGCGGCCGGATAAGACCTTCACGCGCGAAGGCAGCAACATCTACATCACCGCCGACATCTCCTTCCCGCAGGCCGCCCTCGGCGCGCAGGTCGAGGTCCCCACGCTCGACGGCCCCGTGGAGCTTTCCATCCCCGAAGGCACGCAGTCCGGCAGTGTGTTCCGCCTTCGCGGCAAGGGTGTTCCCAGTCTGCGCGGCGCGGGCCGCGGCGATGAATACGTCACTGTGAACATCGTGACCCCCAAGGGTCTCAACGCCCGCCAGAAGGAGCTTTTGCGCGAGTTTGGCGAGAGTCTGGGCGAGAAACACACCAAGAAAAAACGCAAACTGTAAAAAAGGAAGCGAAGATTTATGGCAAAGAAACAATTCAAGGCGGAATCGAAGCGTTTGCTCGATCTGATGATCAACTCCATCTACACCCACAAGGAGATCTTCCTGCGCGAGATCATCTCCAACGCCTCCGACGCCATCGACAAACTGTGCTACAAAAGTCTCACGGACGAGGGCGTGGGCATGGCCCGCGGCGATTTCCGCATCCGCGTGGACGTGGACAAGGACGCGCGCACCATCACCGTTTCCGACAACGGCATCGGCATGACCGAGCAGGAGCTTTCCGATAACCTCGGCGTGATCGCCAAGTCCGGCACGCGCCAGTTCCGCGAGGACATGGACAAGGCCGATGATGTGGACATCGATGTGATCGGCCAGTTCGGCGTGGGCTTCTACTCCGCGTTCATGGTGGCCGACAAAGTCACCGTCGTCACGCGCGCTTACGGCGCCGATCAGGCGTTCCGCTGGGAATCGAACGGCGCGGACGGCTACACCATCACCCCCTGCGAAAAGGAAACCGTCGGCAGCGATGTCATCATGCACATCAAGCCCGACACGGACGACGAGGATTACTCCGCGTATCTCGAATCGTGGAAGCTCAAGGAGCTCGTGAAGAAATACTCCGACTATGTCCGCTGGCCCATCCATATGATGGTCGAGCGCCGCGAATGGGACGAAAACGGCGGCGAGGAAGGCAAGGGCGCTTACAACACCGTGGTCGAAGATCAGACCGTAAACTCCATGGTGCCCATCTGGCAGCGCGACAAAAAGGACGTTTCCGACGACGACTGCATGGCCTGGTACAAGGACACCTGGCACGACATGGAGGACCCCGTGGCCGTCATCCGCGTAAACGCCGAGGGGCTCACAAGCTACCGCGCCATGCTGTTCATCCCGGCCAAGGCCCCCTACGACTACTACACGCGCGACTATAAGCCCGGTCTGCAGCTTTATTCCTCGGGCGTTATGATCATGGAAAGCTGCTCCGACCTTGTGCCGGACTACTTCCGCTTCGTGCGCGGCGTGGTGGACAGCCCCGATCTGTCGCTGAACATCTCGCGCGAGATGCTGCAGCACGACCGCCAGCTCAAGCTGATCGCCCAGAACCTTGAAAAGAAGATCAAGGCGGAACTCAAGCGCCTGATGGATAACGACCGCGAGAAGTATGAAACATTCTACGGCCCGTTTGCCACGCAGCTGAAATACGGCATCGTGGGCGATTACGGGATGCACAAGGATCTTTTGCAGGATCTGCTGCTGTTTTACAGCCAGAAGCAGGAAAAGCTCGTAAGCCTCGACGAATACGTCAAGGCCATGCCCGAGGAACAGAAGAAGATCTACTTCGCCTGCGCCGAGACCGTAAAGCGCGCCGCTGCCCTGCCGCAGGCCGAGGCCGTGAAAGCCGCGGGCTACGATATGCTGTGCCTGACGGAGGATGTGGACGAGTTCGTCGTCGGCATCATCGGCAAGGTGGAGGAAAAGGACTTCTGCAACGTGTCGTCCGACGATCTCGGCCTTGAGACCGAGGAAGAAAAGCAGGACACCGAGAAGAAGGCCGAGGAATACAAAGACATGCTCGCGTTCGTGAAAGAGGCGCTCGGCGGCACGGTGGAGAGCGTGAAGCTTTCCTCGAAGCTGAAAAGCCAGCCCGTGTTCCTGTCCACGGAGGGCGAGGTCACCATCGAGATGGAGAAGTATTTCAACAATCTCCCCGGCGTGCCCGAGGGCAACCGCGTCAAAGCCCGCCGCGTGCTGGAGCTCAACGCCTCCCATCCCGCCTTTGCCGCACTGGAAAAGGCGTGGAAGGAAGACCAGCCCCGCGCCAAGCGTTTGGCCATGGTTCTGCTCGGTCAGGCCGAGTTGATCGCCGGCATCGCGCTGGACGATCCCGCCGCGTACACGGAGCTTGTGTGCGGCCTGTTTTGAAGATAGTGAAAGGGTGCGCCGTTTGG
>CAYLSA010000032.1:10495-17262 GCA_964386575.1 uncultured Oscillospiraceae bacterium
ACACGGAGCTTGTGTGCGGCCTGTTTTGAAGATAGTGAAAGGGTGCGCCGTTTGGTGCACCCTTTGCGTTAGACGAATTATTTGAATTTCCGCCGCGGACGGTAAAACTCGAAGATCACGGCGTCGGCCTCGCTCTCCTGCATCCAGTCGTGCGCCGTCCATGCCACCTTCATCGCACCCATGGCCTCGCACAGGCGCACCGTGAGCGGCTTTTTGCCCACACGGTAGGCGATGAACTGCGGACGGGACAGGAAATTCGTGAACAGATGCGATCGGCAGAACGCCCGGAACGGGCTCATCGTCCGCACCAGATCGTCGCACCGGCTGGAAAGTTGGCCGCGCAGGATGTCCGGCGCGTTTTTGCGGAACCAGCGAACGATCCACGGGTCGAAGCTCTCCACGCACACCGGCCCGCCATAGCGGTCGATGAGTGCAAGCGTTTTTTCGCACAGCAGCCGGTTTTTCCGGCCGGTTTTCAGCTCGATGATGATAGGCGTGCGTCCGCCCACGGCGTTGAGCACCTCCGAGAAAAGCGGCATACGCTCGTCCGTTTGGAAAAGGTGCAATGCCCGCAGCTCGTCCCAGTCGCGGTCGTCCACATCGCCCGCCACACCGCAAACGCGGTCGAGCGTATCGTCGTGGAACACGACCACCTCGTCATCGGCGGAAAGCTGCACATCCAGCTCCATGCCATAGCCGTTTTCCACGGCGCGGCGGAACGCGGCCAGCGAATTTTCCGGCACGGACTGGTCGCACTTATACAAGCCGCGATGGGCATAGTTGCGGCCACGGAACGGCGCTTTGGCGCGCTTCGACGCACGCCCCGGCGCGATCAGCCATGCCATCGCCCCCAAACCCAGGGCGGTAACGCCCGCGACAGGCAGCAGAAACTTCATCGTTTTATTCATAAAATCAGGCCTCCTTTGCGGCAGTCTGTTTCCATAATCCAATGCTATCATACTACCAGTCACAAAAAATTTCAACTCCGTTACAGGATGATTACAGTTTGGATTTTCGACTTTACTTGCCCTCGGGCCGCGGCTATAATGTGATTTACATAATGCGGAGGAGTCTATATACGCTTATGAAACGGATCTTATGTATGCTTTTCGCGCTGGCGCTTTTGTGCGCCATGGGCGCTTGTTCCAAAAAAGAAGAGACGCCCGCGCAGATCATCACTCCCGCCCCCACGGCGGAGCCCACGATCGAAACCGCGGAGCCGACCGACGAAGAGACCACCACCGATACCGAGCCCGCCGAGCCCGGCGGCGCGAGCGAGCTGCCCGGCCTGAGCTTTTACGAATCGGCTGATACCGATGCATGGCTGCCGCTCTACCGCGATTTTTTGTCCGACAGCTTTGATGTGATCGCGGCGCTGTGGCCGGATGGCATCAGCGGCATCGGCTTCATCGATCTCGACCTTGACGGCACGCCGGAGATGCTGCTGTTCGACATGGGCGCCTCGGCCGCCATGGGCGTGCAGTTTTTCGACATTGTGGACGGCGCGGTCGTGTGCGTTTCCTCTGTAAATGAGGGCGCGGCGGCGGCGTTCGGCGGCGAGCGTTTCTCGGCTGTGAGCGTGTGCGCGCAATTGTTTGAGGATTTCCGCCTCGTATCCAACGGCGAGCAGACCTTCTTCACCGTTCACAGCGCCAACGGCACGCCGGAATCCTCCTGGGAGGAGGACATTCGCTTCCGGCGCGCGCAGGGCGATGTGCTCACGCTGACGAGTTTGTGCCGCTGTGAGATCATCAACGACGTGGAAAACGACACCATCGCCGTGGAAAACTACTCCATCGAGGGCGCGGACTGCGACGAGGTGGCCTACATCGAGGCGCAGCAGGCCGTGGCCGATGCCGCCGACTTGGGCTATGAGGCCTTCGGCGTGTTCCAGTGGAACGACATGGAGCGCTACGACACCAGTCTGGATGGGCTGCTCGTCATGCTGGATGACGCCGCCGCGGGCTACGCGGGTCTGCTGGGATGAATAAAACACGGTGTCCTGCCGGAAAGACGGGATGCCGGTGATAAAGGGGAGCGATGCGTCGCTCCCCTTTCGGGCTTTTTGTCGGAATTAAGAATCTTTGCTTAGGAAACGCTTGTAGAAGGCGTTTTTTTGCTATATAATATAATTTCAGGAAAGACTAATCTTGCGTCAGTTTGGGAGGCGGCGAGCGATGCCGACACAATGGAAAAGCACACCGGAAGACCTGCACCGCATCTATGTGGCCAACACCGAGGCCTTTTACCGCGCCGCAGGCCGCTCGCTCGCGCCGGAAATGGACAAGTTCTGCACCGACTGCGCGCTGGGGCTGCTGGCCAGAAGCAGCAGCGTGGCTCAGGAGCACGCGGACGCCATGAACGCGCTGTACTCCAAAGGCCAGCCGCAGCCCACCTGGCTTCTGTGGTCGCTGACGGGCGAGGTTTGCAAGGCGCATGAATTTCTGCCGCCGCTGTTTTTCTGGGCCCTGACAGAGCAGGACGCCAGGCGCGGCACGGATCATAGCCGCATCTTCGTCCGCATGCTCACAAACATCCTTCTGTATCTGGCCGCCGTGGACGACGACGTGAGCTTTTCCGAGGCGCAGTACATCACCGAGTGCTCGGACAAGCTGTCCGCGCTGTGCGACTCGGCCGGTGTGAAAAAGGGCAAGCCGGGGCTCAACCCCGCCGACTATATCACAAGCTCCGAGCCGTCCTTCACGGACAAAAATCCCCCCGCGGGCAAAAGCGCCGCCCATGCGGAAAGCCCCGCCGGCACCGAAACCAAAGCGGCGGACACCGCCGCGGAAAAGCCCGATCTGGACACGCTTCTGGCGCAGCTCGATGCACTCGTCGGGCTCGACGAGGTAAAAAAGGACGTCAAGTCCATGATGAATCTGGTCAAGGTGCGCGCCCTGCGCGAGCAGGCCGGCCTGCCGGTGCCGCCGATGAGTTTGCACATGGTGTTCATGGGCAACCCCGGCACGGGCAAAACCACCGTGGCGCGGCTGGTCGGCGGGCTGTATGCCGCCATCGGCGCGCTGGAAAAGGGCCAGCTGGTCGAAGTGGACCGCGGCGGACTCGTGGCGGGCTTCGTGGGCCAGACGGCGCTGAAAACCAAAGAGGTCATCGACTCCGCCATCGGCGGCGTGCTGTTCATCGACGAGGCCTATTCGCTGGCCGAGGGCGGCGAGAACGACTTCGGTCGCGAGGCCATCGACACTCTGCTCAAAGCCATGGAGGACCACCGCAAGGATCTGGTGGTCATCGTGGCGGGCTACACCGGGCCGATGGAAAAATTCCTGCGCTCCAATCCCGGTTTGGAAAGCCGCTTCAACAAATACATCGCCTTCCCCGACTACACCGGCGAGGAGCTTTACCAGATCTTCCTCAGCCAGGTGAACCAAAACGGCTACACCCTTTCCGCCGAGGCGGACGAATACGCCCGGGACTACTTCCTTTCCGTTTACGAAAACCGCGACGACAACTTCGCCAACGGCCGCGATGTGCGCAACCGCTTCGAGGACATGGTCGTGCGCCATGCCAACCGCGTGGCCGCGCTGGAAAACCCGGACAAGGACGCGCTGATGCAGCTGCACAAGGAAGATTTTCTGGACGAAACACAAGGGACGGACGCTACATGAAAGACAAACATCTGGGCGTTTACGTCCACATCCCCTTCTGCGCGTCGAAGTGCAGCTACTGCGATTTCTACTCGCTGGCCGGCTGCGACCGGCGCATGGGCAAATACCAGGCGGCGCTGCTGCGCCACATCGACGAATCCCAGGCCGTCATGGCCCCGTACTACATCGACACGGTGTATTTCGGCGGCGGCACACCCAGCTATTACGGCGCCGACCGCATCGCAGAGCTGTTCAACGGCCTGAAGCAATCCGCCCGCGTTTTGAAAAGCGCGGAAGTCACCGTTGAATGCAACCCCGATTCCGTCACGCGGCGGGGTCTGGCCACACTGCGGCGCGAGGGCGTGAACCGCATTTCGCTGGGCGTGCAGTCGGCCAACGACGATCTGCTCAAGATCATCGGCCGCCGCCACAACTTCACGCAGGTGAAAGCCGCCGTGAAGGCCATCCGCGCGGAGGGCTTTTACAATCTGAGCATGGATCTGATCTACGGTCTGCCCATCCAGTCCAAGGCCGACTGGGCCGATTCGCTCGCGCGCGTGCTCGATCTGGGCCCGGAGCACATCTCCTGCTACGGCCTTAAGCTCGAGGAGGGCACGCCGATGCACGAGAAATATCTCGGCAGCCCCGTCATCCCCACGGACGACGACCAGGCCGATATGTATCTTTTCGCCGTGGAAACGCTCGAGCGCTACGGCTACAAGCAATACGAGATCTCCAACTTCGCCCGCGAGGGGTTCGAGTCGCGCCACAACATGAAATACTGGGATCTGGACGACTACATCGGCTTCGGCCCCGGCGCGCACTCGTGTATGTCGAACACGCGCTACAGCTATGTGCGCGATCTGGAGGGCTACATCAGCGCCGTTCTGGCCGGCGGCAGCGGCGTGATCGACGAGCACGAAACGCTCACGCCCCTCGACCGCGCGGCGGAGTATATCATGCTGGGTATGCGCCGCGGCAAGGGCATCGGAGCGGAGGAATACAACCGCGTTTACCGCAGCGATTTTGCCCCGCTGGAAAAACAGCTGGAGCTGTTTCGGAAAAACGGCTGGGCCAAATACACCGACGACCGCTGGTCCTTCACGCCGGAGGGCTTTCTGCGTTCCAACACGCTGATCGTCTCCCTGCTGGAGGCACAGGCGGCCTGCAAGCTGTCCACAAATCCGTGGGTGGCGGAAAAGATGCGCGCCGAACAGGCAAAGCAATAGCATCCTTTTTTTACACAACAAGGAGGAACACTCTATGGCCGGAGCACATGAAGCGCCGAGAAAGAAAAAAAGCGCTGTCCGTGCACAGGATATCGGGCAGGAAGCCGCCCGCGAGCGGCGCGCGCGCCGCCGTGCCGCACCGGAGCCGAGCGCCGCGCCCGGGCGCGGCTGGTTCGTGCCGGTGATGACCATACTATGCGTACTCGTGGTGCTGGCCGCCGTTTGCGGCGGATTCATCTACTACGTCAGCGCGCTGGACACCATCTATCCAAACGTCCTGCTTGAAGGCGTGGACGTGGGCGGCAAAACGCGCACCGCCGCGCTGATGCAGCTGGAGCAGGAGGCCCCGGAGGGCTACGCCGGCAAGAGCGTCACCGTCGCCCTGCCGCTGGATGACAGTCTTACCGTCGCAGCGGAGGACATCGGTCTTGGCGGCACAAGGGATTCCGCTGTGAACGCCGCTTACGGCTACGGGCGCGATGGCAATGCGCTGGATAACGCGCTGTGCTATGTCCGGTGCCTGTGGGGCCGCGGCGTGGACATTCTCTGGGAAGGCCGCATCGACTATTCCGCGCTCAGCGCGCTGGCCGCCGAGGCCGCCGCGCAAACCAACGAAAAGCTTTCCAGCGCCGGCGTGGAGATCGGCGAGGAGTCCGTCACGCTCGTCAAGGGCGCCGGCGTGGCCCATGCCGACAGCGCGGAGCTGACCGCGCTCGTTGCGGGCGCCTTCACAAGCCGCGACTGGCGCAGCCACGACTACGAGCCGCAGCTTCTCGGCAGCGACCAGACCGATCTGCAGGCGCTGTATGACCGGCTGTACACCGAACCGCAGAACGCCTCGTACGACAAGGAAAACCAGTCCGTCATCGACAGCGTGACCGGCGTGCGCTTCGATCTGGACGAGGCCCGTGATCTCATCGACTCCGCCCGCGCCGGTGACGAGGTCGTCATCCCGCTCATCCTCACGGAGCCGGACATCACGGCCGACGCGATGCGCGAGAATATGTTCCGCGACGTGCTGGCGGAAAAATCCACCTCGCTTTACGGTTCCTCCTCGGCCCGCATCAACAACATCACGCTGGCCGCCGAGGCCATGAACGGCACCATTCTTCTGCCGGGCGAGGAATTCAACTACAACCAGTGTCTCGGCGAGCGCACCTCCGAAAAGGGCTATCAGGGCGCGGGCGCCTACTCCGGCGGCAAGCACGTCACATCCATCGGCGGCGGCATCTGCCAGGGCAGCTCCACGCTGTACTACTGCACGCTGAAGGCAAACCTTGAGATCACCGCGCGCACGGCGCACTACTTCACCGTCAGCTATCTGCCCATCGGCATGGACGCCACCGTGAGCTGGGGCTGGCCGGACTTCAATTTCGTCAACAGCCGCGACTGGCCCATCCGCATCGACGCATGGGTTTCCGGCAATGAGCTGCACGTTCAGATCTGGGGCACCGACGTGGACGGCAGCTATGTGGACATCACCGCCAGCGGCTGGGAGGACGCGGAAAACTATTACGCGCAGACCTACCGCAATGTGTACGCCGCGGACGGCACGCTCATCAGCTCCGAGCCGGAGGCATACAGCAGCTACGCAAAATACGAAGCGGGAGACAACGATTAACGCTGCCGCACAGGAGGATAAACATGGAAAAATTCTACATCACGACGCCGATCTACTACCCCTCGGACAAGCTGCACATCGGCCACACCTACTGCACCGTGGCCACGGACGCCATCGCGCGCTACAAGCGTTTGCGCGGCTATGATGTGATGTTCCTGACCGGCACGGACGAGCACGGCCAGAAAATCGAGGAAAAGGCCAAAAACGCCGGTGTTACGCCGCAGCAGTTCGTGGACAACATCGTCGCCGGCGAGGGCGGCATCCTGGACCTGTGGAAGCTGATGAACATCTCCAACGACCGCTTCATCCGCA
>CAYLSA010000033.1:0-17209 GCA_964386575.1 uncultured Oscillospiraceae bacterium
GTGCAATCGCCAAAAAACGCGGGAGCCGAAGCCCCCGCGCTGTTATCCGTTTATTTTTCCTCATGCACCCAGCGGCGGCTGATATAGCGCCGCCTCGTTCCGTGCCCAGGCAGCCAGCACATCCAGCGGCTCCACGCTGTCGCGCGCCACCGCCGTGATCGTCTCGCCCGTCACCGGTTCGCGCCCCATGGTCACGGGATATTCCACCGTGACACGCCGCTCATCGGAATAGGCCACGATCTGCTTTTCGAGCGGTGCGGCCACCGCCGAGGCCGAGACCGGCGCGGAAAACAGCGACACCGGCACCAGCAGCCGCAGCGCCACCAGGCCCCACAGCGCATATTGCACCCGCGCACTGATGCGCCCGCGCAGAATGACCCGCAGCAGCACCAGCACCACGATCAAAGCCGAGGAGCTGATCAGAATTTCAAGCATGGCTGTCCTCCTCCGCCCGTTTCAAAAGCGCGTAAAGCTCATCGATCTCCGCGCGCGAAAGACTCCGGTTTTGCAAAAGCGACGCCATCAAAAGCCCCGCGCTGCCGCCAAAGGCCTTGTTGATGAGCCCGTCGGCCTCCGCGCGCAGGGCCTCATCGCGCTCAACGGCGGGATAGATGCGCTTGGCGCGGCCGCCCGTTTCATAGCGAACAAGGCCCTTGGCCTCCATGCGGCTGACCATCGTGACCACCGTGCTTTTCGCCCAGCCGACCTCCTGAGCCATGGCGTGGACGATCTGCATGAGCGTGCGCGGCGATTCGGCCCAAAGATACTCCATGATCTTCCATTCTCCGGCGTATATCTGCTTATCCATCGCTTCCTCGCCCCCCAAGTCGCTCTACAGCTGTAAACCAAATATACCACACAGGTTTACCGCTTTCAACCAAAAATAAAAAGGACAGGCAGAACGCCTGTCCTTTGCATTTTATTCCGGATTCTCAGTGGAAATTCGGCACCTCATAGCCGCCCTCGATCAGCTCGTTGAGCGGGGAGTTGAACTCGACATACTGGCGGATCTTCCCGTCCGTGAGAACGAATTTGTGAACATAGTGGTCGTTGTGGCCATTGCCACCGCCATCGCACTCGACAAGGAACACGTTCGGGTCGTCCGACTGATACACGCGGTAATCCGACCACCGCCAGTCGGAATAGGTTTCGGCATTGGACGCATCCAGCGCCTTCTGCATGGTCAGATTGGTACACATGACGGGGTTGAAGGGATTGGTGGTTCCGCCGAAATCATAAGCCACGCCAGTGGAAAATTCATCAGCCAGCAAAAGATACAGATGGGGGCTGAGATTGACCATATAGCGGCAGACGGTCTCGTAATTCTTCTCGCGCAGGGCAAGCCGGTCATCGGGAAACAGCGCCACGCCGTCCATACCCTCGGGTACCTTGAAGCCGTCCCACCACGCCTGTTCATCGGCCGTGAGCGCCCTGGCGGGTTCGTCCGACGGCTCGCTGCTGGTCTTATCGCGCTTTTTGTCCTTGATCTCGCCGCTCGGCTCACCGCTGGCTTTATCCCTGATCTCGCCGCTCGGCTCACTGCTGGCTTTGTCCCTGATCTCGCCGCTGGGTTCGTCGCTCGCCTCGCCGCTGGGCTCACCGCTGCCGCCGGAAGGCATACCGCCCGGGCCGGGCACATCCACGCCCATCTCCAGAAGCTCCTGAATGGGGTTGTTATACTCGATATACTCCGTGATCTTGCCGTCGGAAAGCGTGAAGCGGTGCAGATAGTGGTCGGTGTGCGTGCGCACAGGCTCGCCGTCTTCGTACAGGGTACCGCTGCCGTCGCATTCGACCACGAACACATTCGGATCGCTCGACTGATAGACCTCGATGTTCGACCACGTCCAGTCGGGGTAGCTCTCCGCGTTCGAGGCATCCAGCATGAGCTGGAAGGCCGGATCGGAGTTGCGCATGGCGTTTTTCGTAAGCGAGAAATCATACGCCACGCCGGTCATCACGTCATCCGCGTACAGCATGAACAGATACGGGCTCAGTCCCTGCATAAAGCGGCATACGGTCTCGTAGTTTTTCTCGCGCAGGGCAAGATTTTCGTCCGGATAGAGCGTCACATCCTCCATCCCCTCGGGCACGGTGAAGCTGTCCCACCACGCCTGTGCCTGCGGTGTGACGGTGGTGTCCGCCTCGCCGCTTGCGGCCAGTGCGCCGCCGGTCAGTGACAGGGCCAGCACCAAAACCAGAAGCATGGCTGTCCATTTTTTCATATGCGGTTCCTCCTTATTGATATTTTATTCGTCTGAATTATAACACAAGTGGCCTGCATTACAACCCACCAACGCGATTTTTTCGCACAAAAAGGGCAGTCGGCCCAAAATCGACTGCCCCGATTTGTTTTTAGCCCTTCACGCCGCCGGAGGTAAGCCCCGCGGTGAGGTGTTTTTCGATGCACGCGAACAAGATCACGACCGGTATCGTTGCCAGCAGAGATGCGGCAAACAGATACTGCCACTCGATCATGTTAAACGAGGAGAACTGCGTGGTCACGATGCCGGGCGCGGCCGCCCGTCCTTACAAGATTTCAGTCCTCCGACGGCTGCGGCAGCGCCCGCTCGCTGTGGCGGCGCCATGCCGTGGGGGTCATGCCGGTAACAGCCTTGAAGGTTTTCGTGAAGTAGTTATAGTCGTCAAAGCCCACCTGCACCGCCACCGTGGACACGCTCAGATCGCCGCCCAGCAGCAGCTTCTTAGCCTCCTCCACGCGGCGTTCGGCGATCATATGCGTGAGCGTCTGGCCGCCGGACAGTTTTTTGGCCAGCGCGCACAGCTTGGTCGTGCCGATGCCCAGCGCCTCCGAGACCCGCTTGAGCGAGAGCTTTTCGGCGTAGTGATCGTCGATGAACATCCCCAACCGCTGCAGATCGCTCAGCTCGGCGGTGCGGATGACGCCCTTGAGCTGGATGTACGACGTGAGCGCACCCAGAATGTCGGCATAGGCGGCGCATTTCTCCGCCGAGAGCTGCCGCAGACGGTAAAACGCCTCCTTCTGCACGGTCATATCGCCGCCGAACCAGTCCAGACAGCGTCTGGTGTTCTCCCACTGCTCCTCCATGGGCGTCTCGTCCAGATACTGGCCAAAGACGATGAATGCCACGATCTCGCCCTTATCGAACACAGGCAGCAGCGTTTCCCGCAGCCCCGCATGGCAGCGATAGCTGTAAACGGCACGGGTTGCGGCGCAGTTTCGCGCGGCCTGCGCATCGCAGGCAAGACAGCGCGCATGGCCCTCGGGGTCGGCATTGATGCGGCGGCAGAATTCGTTATCCTGCCCGCACACATGGATGTCGCGCCCCTCGGCATCGAAGAAATTGGCCCAAATGCCCGTCAGCTCATGCAGACTGCGCAGAAGCTGTATCAGGCGCTCGTTGTTGTATAAAACCTGCATCCCGCCGCCTCACACACTCGCCGCCGCGCGTACCACGGCGCGCATCTCGTCCATCCGCGCGTTCATCTCCGCCAGCAGCTTAAACTGCGTGCGGGCGCGGTCGAGATTGTGTTCGGGCCGATCGATGGAATAATACACATCGCCCAGCAGATAATCGGCCAGGAAGCGGATGCCGTTTTCCAGCGTCATCAGCCGCGCGCCCTCGGCCAAGCTGTCGATCTCCGCCGCACTCATCGGCGGGCAGGCGGACAAAAAGCCGCGCGCGAAAGCCTCATAAAGCTTCATATCCAGCCCGACCTTGTCCAACTCGCGCTCGTCCTCCACCGCCGTGGACGCGCCAAAGCGGATGGCATCGCCAAAGTCATAGGCCACAAGGCCCGGCATCACGGTGTCCAGATCGATCACGCACATGGCCTTGCGCGTAGCGGCATCGAACATGACGTTATTGAGCTTGGTGTCGTTGTGCGTCACGCGCAGCGGCAGAGTGCCATCGTCACGCATCTGCTGCAAAACGCCCGCGCTCGCTTCCTGCGAAAGGGCATAATCCATCTCCCGCGAAACCGAGGCCAGCCGTCCCAGCGGGTCGGCCTTGGCCGCCGCGTGAAGCTGGGCATAGCGCACGGGCGTGTTGTGGAAATCGGCAATGGTCTCATGCAGCGTGTGAGCCGGAAAATCCGCCAGCACGCACTGAAACGCACCAAAGCCCACGCCGCTTTCGTAAAAATCCGCGTCCGTTTCCGCCGTTTGCAGGCACAGACTGTTTTCCAAAAACGCGAACATCCGCCAGCACGCGCCCTGCGCGTCGGTGAGATAATCTGCGCCATCGCGCGTGGGGATGATCGTCAGGCAGCGCTCCGGTGTTTCCGACCGCGCGGCGATATAGCTCGTGACACGGGCGATATTGTCCATCAGAGCCACCACATCGGGGAACACGCGCATATTGATGCTTTGCAGCAGATAGCGCCGCCCGGCGTCCGTTGTGACAAGGAAGGTGCGGTTTATATGGCCGCAGCCGTGCTTTTCGCAGCCGACCAGCGAGCCTTCGATGCAAAAGCGCTTTGCCAGATCGTTCATAAGCTTCTATCCTCTCTGGCCTGCGTTACAGGGCCAAAAATTCCCTCCACACGGAGATCAGGCGTTCGCTTTCCTCGCGCGTGGGCGCCTCCGCCGCCATACGCAGCAGCGGCTCCGTTCCGGAAAAGCGGCAGATGACCCAACTGCCATCGGCAAAATACGCCTTGCAGCCGTCCTCGCGGCTGACGCGCGCGGGCTCCTTGCCGAAAGCGGGCAGCGCCTCGTGGACAAACAGCAGCTCCTGAAGCTCCGCCTTGCGTGCGGGCGTCATGGTGAAATCGGCCTCGGCCATGTTGCTGTCGCCATACTGGGCCGTGATCTCCTCGTAAAGTTCGGAAAGCGAGCGTCCCGTGACGGCCAGCATCTCCACCAGCAGCGCCGCGGCATAGATGCCGTCTTTGCCGGCAATGTGGCCGCGCACGGCGAGGCCGCCGGACGACTCGCCGCCGAGCACGGCGTCCGTTTCCGCCATTTTAGCCGAAACGTGCTTAAAGCCCACCGGTACCTCATAGCAAACCTGGCCCAGCCCCTCGGCCACACGGTCGAGCAGATGGGTCGTGGAATTATTGCGCACGCACGGGCCGTTCCACCCGCGGTATTTGACCAGATAGTAATACAGCAGCACCAGCAGCTTGTTCGGATGCACGAAGCCGCCGGCCTCATCGATCACGCCCAGACGGTCAGCGTCGCCATCGGTGGCAATGCCAAGATCGCAGTGGCGGTCGGGCACCATGGCCGAAAGCGGGCCGAGCGTTTCCTCGTTCGGGGCGGGAAGCTTGCCGCCAAACAGCGTGTCGTGGCGGTCGTGGATAAGCTCCAGATCGCAGCGGCAGGTCATAAGTATCATGCTCAAACAGGTCTGGCTCACGCCGTACATGGGGTCGAGCGCGATGCGCAGATGCGCCTTGCGGATCGCGTCGGTATCCACGGAAGCGAGCACACTGTCGATGTACTCGTTGGCAGGGTTTTCCTCCGTGATAACGCCCTTGGCCACGGCCTCGTCATAGTCCATGGAGCGGATGTCCGCCTCGGCGATCGGGGCAATATGCGCCTCGATCCGGGCTGTGACGGTCTGGTCGGCGTCGCGCCCGCCGGCGGTAAAGACCTTGATGCCGTTATAGATGGCGGGGTTGTGGCTGGCCGTGATCATCATGCCGTAGGGCATACGGCGCTGCTTGACCACATACATGATCAGCGGCGTGGGCGAGGAGCGGTTGACAACATAGGGCCGGTAGCCGCTGCCCGCAAGCACCTCCGCCGCCCAATGCGCCGACTCCTTGGACAGAAAGCGCCGGTCATAGCCCACGCATATCTCACTGCCCTGCAAGCCCTGCTCATCCATCAGAGAACACAGCCCCGCCGTTAAAAGCCGGATGTTCGCCCGGGTGAATTCGTCCGCAATGACGGCTCGCCAGCCGCCGGTACCGAAATGTATCATAGCGCCGCTCCTTCCGATATTTCCACGGCCGCCATCCGCAGCCGTTTTGTTTCAACTACATACTATATGAGTTGCCCTGATTTGAAAAGTAAGTTTTTTCGCAATTAAGTAAAATTTTTCGCTTTTCGGCCATTTTTCCTGTTGGAGCCACAAAAAAGCAGTGCCCGATTCCCCAAAACGGGAACCGCGCACCGCCTGATCATGGCCGCGCGTCGTCCTCCGCCGCCTCTTTGAGCAGCGACAAAAGCGACACGGAGTCGAAGTATTCGTTTGTAAGCCGGTAATACTCCTGCCACACCGGCAGCGTGCGGCAGAAATCGGCCCGTTCGCAGGGCTCCGCGCCGCATTCGAGGCATGAGACCGGCGCCATATCCCCCTCCGACGCGCGCAATATCTCGCCCAGATGGTAGCTCTCCGCCGGACGGTACAGGCGGTAGCCCCCGCCCTTTCCGGCCACGCCCTGCACGAGTTTCGCCCTTGTGAGCAGGGGCATGATGCGCTCGATGTATTTCAGCGATATCCCCTGCCGCGCCGCCACCTCTTTCATGGGCACAAAGCCCCCGCTGTCATGCTCCGCCAGATCGAGCATCACGCGCACAGCGTAGCGTCCCCGCGTGGAGATCATGCGCCGCCCTCCGCGCTCACATCGCAGTGGCCGCAGTGTTCACAGTCGGGGAACTGCTTTTCATCGTAGGCAATGCCGTTTTTGTCGTAGTAGTCGCGCAGCGCCTTTTGAATGGCCTCCTCCGCCAAAACGGAGCAGTGCAGCTTGTGGGCGGGCAGTCCGTCCAGCGCCTCGGCCACGGCCTTGTTCGTAAGCTCCGCCGCCTCGGAAACCGGCTTGCCCTTGATAAGCTCCGTGGCCATGGAGCTTGACGCGATGGCGGAGGCGCAGCCGAAGGTCTCAAATTTCGCGTCCGTGATGGTGTCGTTATCGATCTTGAGATAGATCTTCATGATGTCGCCGCATTTGGCGTTTCCGACCTCGCCCACGCCGTCGGGGTTTTCGATCACGCCCACGTTGCGGGGGTTGCGGAAATGGTCCATGACTTTTTCACTGTATAATGCCATGCTCTAAGCCCTCACTTTATGATAAATTCCTTGCGCCCCTCGGCCAGATCGCGCCAGATGGGCGAGATGCCGCGCAGATAGGACACCACGTCCTTCACGGCGGCAATGGTGTAGTCGATCTCCGCCCCGGTCGTCTCCTCCGACAGCGTCAGCCGCAGGGAGCCGTGGGCAATATCGTGCACGCGGCCGATGGCCAGCAGCACATGGCTGGGGTCAAGCGAGCCGGACGTACACGCCGAACCGGACGAGGCGCAAATGCCCTTGTCGTCCAGCAGAAGCAGCAGCGATTCGCCCTCGATGCCCTCAAAGCAGAAGCTCACATTGCCCGGCAGTCGCCGCTCGGCATCACCGTTTAAAACGCTGTGCGGAATTTCACTCAGTCCCGCGATCAGCCGGTCGCGCAGCGCCGCGGTCCTGGCCGCCGTTTCTTCCCGATGGGCGCACGCCTCCTCCAGCGCCGCCGCCATAGAAACGATGGCCGGGATATTCTCCGTTCCGGCCCGCTTGCCGCGCTCCTGCGCGCCGCCCTCGATGAGGTTTACAAGCGGCAGACCGCTTTTGGCATACAGCACACCGATGCCTTTCGGCCCGTGGAACTTATGCGCGGAAAGTGACAGCATATCGATGTTCTGCGCCGCCACATCGATGGCAACGTGCCCCACCGCCTGCACCGCGTCGGTATGAAACGGCACGCCGCGCGCGCGGCAGATGGCGCCGATGGCGGCAATGGGCTGGATGGTGCCGATCTCGTTGTTGGCATACATCACGGTCACAAGGCAGGTATCGTCCCGTATCGCATCGGCCACCTGCTTAGCGTCGAGGATGCCGTTTTCATGCACATCCAGCAGCGTCACCTCAAAGCCCTCGCGCTCCAAACGGCGCAGCGTGTGCAAAACAGCGTGGTGTTCAAAGGCGGTGGAGATGATGTGCTTTTTGCCCTTTCGCTCGCCGAGACGGGCGGCGGAAACGATGGCCTGATTGTCCGCCTCGCTGCCACCGGAGGTGAACGTGATCTCCCGCGCCGTGCAGCCGAGGCAGCGGGCGATGCGCTCGCGCGCATCCGAAAGCGCCTGCGCCGCCGCCTGTCCCACGGAATGGAGACTGGACGGATTGCCGTACTCGCCGTCCAGATACGGCAGCATCGCCTCGATGGCCGTGCGGCTCATTTTGGTGGTGGCGGCGTTATCCAGATAAATTCTCATAAGCGACCCTCCGCCTCACTCGGCAAACATGGCCGAGGACAGATAGCGCTCGCCGGTGTCCGGCAGCAGAGCCACGATGGTCTTGCCCTCGTTTTCCGGCCGCTTGGCCAGCTCCATCGCCGCCCACAGCGCCGCGCCCGACGAGATGCCGACCAAAACGCCCTCGCGGCGGCCGATCTCACGCCCGGTGGCAAAAGCGTCCGCCTCCGTCACGGGAATGATCTCGTCATACACCGCCGTGTCCAAGATCTGCGGCACGAAGCCCGCGCCGATGCCCTGAATGCCGTGGGGCCCCGCCTTACCGCCGGACAGCACCGGCGAGCCCGCCGGCTCCACGCCCACCACGCGAACGGCGGGATTTTGCTCCTTGAGATAGCGCCCCACGCCGGTGATGGTGCCGCCGGTGCCCACACCGGCCACGAAAATATCCACCGCGCCGTCCGTGTCGGCCCAGATCTCGGGGCCGGTGGTCTCATAATGCGCCTTGGGGTTCGCGGGATTTACAAACTGTCCGGCCACAATGGCATTCGGAATCTCGCGCGCGAGCTGCTCCGCCTTTTCGATGGCGCCGGTCATGCCGCGTGCGCCCTCCGTGAGCACGAGCTCGGCTCCATAGGCCTTCATGAGCATCCGCCGCTCGACCGACATGGTCTCCGGCATCACAATGATCGCGCGATAGCCGCGCGCCGCCGCCACGGAGGCAATGCCGATGCCGGTGTTGCCGGAAGTCGGCTCGATGATGACGGAATCCGGCGTGAGAGAGCCGCGGGCCTCGGCATCGTCCAGCATGGCCTTGCCCACGCGGTCCTTGGCGGAACCCGCGGGATTAAAAAGTTCCAGCTTCGCGATCAGGCGCGCGCGCAGGCCGTGCGCCTTTTCCAGGTTGCAAAGCTCCAAAAGCGGCGTGTGGCCGATGAGCTGATCGACGGATGTATAAACAGCAGACATAATACATATCTCCTTTGCCCTATTATTCACCAACTAACTTGGTAGGTTAGTAGTATTATAGCGCCGTATATACACATCTGTCAAGGCATTTTTCGTTGACGCGCCGCACGGCATATTTTATAATGTATCCATCTCGGCAAAAAGGAGGTCACAAGCATGGCGACAAGCGCCCAGTATGCCGCCTTTGTGTGCGAGCAGGTGCAGCGCTTCGGCCCGATCCGCAGCCGCAAAATGTTCGGCGAATACATGGTCTACTGCGACGAGCGGCCCATTCTGCTCGTGTGCGACGACACGGTGTTCATCAAAAAATGGCCATCGCTTGAACCGCTCATGGCCGGAGCCGAACGCGGCCTTCCCTATGAGGGCACGAAGGAGCATTATATTCTGGATGTTGAAAACGCCGAACTGCTCGACGCCGTCATCCCGCTTCTGACGGAGCTGACCCCGCTGCCGAAAAAGCGGAAAAAGGCGACCTGACGGGCCGCTCTTTTCGCAAAAAAGAGAAAATCCGATGTATTTTTTGTTGAAATAAACCAGCGCTTTGTTGTAATATGAAAGCATAGAAACACCGCCTCTTGGCGGCTTCGGGAGGCATCTTTATGACCGAGAGGGAAAACGCCCTGCGCTTTTTGCGCCATCAGCCCTATGACCACAAACCCGACCCGGCGCAGCTTGCGCTCATGGGCAACACCGAGCTTGTCCGTTCGCTGGATGTGCCCGTGTGCGAGCGGCCGATGTTCGGCTCGGGCTACGATGTGTTCGGCGTTCACTGGACGGCAACGGACGGCTTCAGCCACTACACCGTGGGACAGGATCCGGCTTACGACGACATCGAGGATTGGCGCGAGCAGCTTCGCATCCCGAACATCGAAAAATTCGACTGGAACGCCCTGCGCGCCGACGCGGAAACGGTCGACCGCGAAAAGCAGATCGTGAACGTGGTTTTGTATACCGGCCCCTTTGAGCGCGCCACGGAGCTTACGAGCTTTGAGGATTGTCTGGTCAATCTCATCACCGATCCGGAGGATTTCGCCGATCTGATCGGCGCGCTGGCCGACTATAAGATCGCGCTGATCGAGAAGATCTGGGAGTGCGCAAAGCCCGATGTATTCCTCATCCACGACGACTGGGGCACCGCGCGAAGCACCTTTATGAACCCCAATCTCTGGCGCGAGGTGATAAAACCCCACACCCAGCGCATTTACGACGCCATCCGCGCCCACGGCGCCGTCATCGCCCAGCATTCCTGCGGCGCCATCGCCCCGCTCATCCCGGACATGGTGGAGATGGGCGCGGACGCATGGGACGGCCAACCCGAATGCAACGATTTTCCGGCGCTCGAGGCCGAATTTGGCGACCGGCTGGTGTTTTTGGAAAAGGCCCCGCATCCGGAGCTTCCGGCAGGCGAGAAGCCGCAGTTGCCCGGCACAAAATACGGCGCCTATGCCGAATATCCCGCGTTTTTGTTCGAATAAAGCGCCCGCTGAGGAGGATACTATGACCGACTTAAACGAAATTTCCCGCGCCCTGCAAATGGGCAAGGCCAAGCAGGTGAAGCTTTTGGTGCAGCAGGCCATCGACGAGGGTCTCGACGCGCAGACCATTTTGGAGCAGGGGCTTCTCAGCGGCATGGCCGTGATCGGCGAAAAATTCAAAACCAACGAAGTGTTCGTGCCGGAGGTTCTGGTGGCGGCGCGCGCGATGAATCAGGGCGCGGCCCTGCTCAAGCCCATTTTGGCTCAAAGCGGCGCGAAGGCCGCCGGCCGCGCCTGCATCGGCACGGTGCAGGGCGACTTGCACGACATCGGCAAAAATCTCGTTCGCATGATGCTCGAGAGCAAGGGTCTTGAGGTCATCGATCTCGGCACGGATGTTTCCCCCGACACTTTCGTGCAGACGGCCATCGATTCCGACTGCCGCATCATCTGCTGCTCGGCGCTGCTGTCCACCACCATGCCCGTGATGCGCGAAGTGGTCGAGGCCGCTGAGGCCGCCGGCATCCGCGATCGCGTGAAGATCATGATCGGCGGCGCGCCCGTCACGCAGGCCTACTGCGACGAGATCGGCGCGGATGGCTATACGCCGGACGCCGCGAGCGCGGCGGACCTGGCCGCAAGCTACTGCGCCTGACGCCATGGAACGGGCGGCACTGCTAAACCTCATACTCGACTGCGGCGCGGCTTCGGCCGCGCCCATCGACGTTTCCGCGCTGGTTTTGAGCGCGGAATTTCGCACGATATGCGAGCAAAACAGTTGCGGCAGCTTTGGCCGCTGCTGGGCCTGCCCGCCGCACATCGGCCCGGTGGAGGAGTGGATGGAACGCATCCGCGCGTGCTCCGGAGGCGTTTTGTATCAGTCCGTCGCGCCACTTGAGGATAGCTTCGACTTCGAGGGCATGATGGCCGCCGCACACGGCCACGCAAAGCTTGGCAAGCGCATCGAAAAAGCGCTCCGTGCCGCCGATCCCGACCGCGGGTCATATTTGCATTTCGGCGCGGGCGGCTGCCACATCTGCCACAAATGCACCGCACCGGAGGGCAAGCCCTGCCGCCATCCGGATAAGGTTTTACCGGCGCTCGAGGGCTGCGGCGTGGATGTTTACAAGGCGGCAAAGGCCGCGGGGCTCAACTATATAAACGGGCCGAACACCGTGACGTATTTTGGCCTCGTGCTGGAAAGGAAGATCTGATATGCCGACCCTCACGATCTACGGCGGCGGCGCGCCGCAAGCGCTGGAATTCGCCGCTCCGGCTTCCCTCGCCGAGCTGCTGGAAGAAGCCGGTGTATCCCCCGCGCACCCCTGCGGCGGACGCGGCCAATGCGGCAAATGCGCCGTGACGGTCACGGGTGAGATATCCGCGCCGAACGAGGCCGAGCGCCGCGCCGGAAGGCGGCTGTCCTGCCAGGTCATGCTGCTTGGCGACGCGCAGGTGTATCGGCCGAGCCTCGCCCCCATGCGCCAGATCGAACTGGGCGGCGAGGACGCACCGGCCGCACTCGACCCCATGTCCGGCGCGTACGGCGCGGCGATCGACATCGGCACCACCACCGTGGCGCTGCGGCTGTATGAGCTTTCCTCCGGCCGCTGCATCGGCGCGGGCGGGATGCCGAATCCGCAGGGCTGCGTAGCGGCGGATGTGATGGGCCGCATCGGCGCGGCGCTCGACGGCAAACTCGATCTTTTGCGCGAGCAGATCACGACCGCGCTGGAGACGCTATTGGACAGCGTGTGCCGGGACGCCGAAATCAGTGCCGATGCGGTCGCCTCGCTCGTGATCACGGGCAACACCACCATGCTCTATCTGCTCACGGGGCGCGACCCCAAGTCTCTCGCCCGCGCACCGTTTGAGGCGGATACTCTATTTGACATCGAAACCGACATCCTCGGCCGCCGCGCGTATCTGCCGCCGTGCATGAACGCGTTTGTGGGCGCGGACATCTCCTGCGCGGCGCTGGCCGCCGGACTGTGCGATGCAGACCGCACCGCGCTTTTGTGCGACGTCGGCACCAATGGCGAGATCGCCCTGTGGCACGGCGGCACGCTGTACGTTTCCTCCACAGCCGCCGGTCCCGCCTTTGAGGGCGCGGGCATCTCCTGCGGCTGCGGCAGTGTGGACGGCGCGATCGACCGCGTGTGGGACGAAGGCGCTGCCATCGCCTTCCATACCATCGGCGGCGCGGAGCCCGTGGGGGTTTGCGGTTCGGGTCTGATCGACGCCGTGGCCGTATTTCTTGACCGCGAGGACATCTCCCCCACCGGCGCGGCGGACGGCGCGCTCAGCCTGTGCGAGGGCGTGTCGCTCCAACCGGCGGACATCCGCGCCGTGCAGTTGGCCAAGGCCGCCATTGCCGCCGGACTCGAGACCGTGCTGGCCCACGCCGGAATTTCCGCCGGGGATGTGGATGTTTTCTACATTGCGGGCGGTTTTGGCCGCCATCTCGATCGGAAAAGCGCCGAAACGATCGGCCTGTTTCCGCCGGAGCTCACCGCGCGCGCCGAGGTGATCGGAAACGCGGCACTCGACGGTGCAGCCCGTCTGCTGCTCGACCGCGGAAACATCGATCCCATCCGCCGCATCGCCGCGCACGCGCGGCACGTTCGCCTTTCCGGCGATCCGGCCTTTAACGACGCCTACATCGAGCATATGCTCTTCGCCGACCCGGACGAGTTTTGACGGCAACACCCGCGCCGCATTTATATCCGATCGCGTTTGGTGCCTACCGCATCTTTTTCGGGAGGCTGATCGTGCTGTCCGTCGCGGCGCAGCTTGCCGCGATCCCGCTATACATTCGCTCCGCCAAACCTCATACGCCTGCCTAAAAAGCTCGCAGCAGCACGGATAAAACCGCGCTGCTGCGTTTCTTTATGCTTCATACAAATCGCGCACCGATTCGACGCTTTGGCGAAACTGCTCGCGCACAGCAGGCGGCGATAAGATCTCCGCCGCCGGCCCGAAGCCGAACAGCCACCCGAAAAAGCGCGGTGACACCGCCACACTCACGGCAACGGTGAAATGCCCCTCATCCGTGGCGGCCAGCACGGCATCGCGCCCGAAACGGTCAAGCACCGCGCCCACAAGCGAGTTTTCAAACCGCAGACGCACCGTTTCGACCTCGCCGGTGAACATCCCGAACACGCGTTTGGCGTATTCCGCCATGTCGATTTTTTTAAATTCCTCGCCGCCCTCGCGCGGCGCGTCCAGCGCACGGATGCTCTCCATTTTGTCCACGCGGTAGTGGCGAAGCTGCGCGGCCTGCGCATCGTAGCCGAGCATATAATACTTCTCGTTGTCCCACATGAGCGCGAAGGGGCTTATCTCATACCACGCGCCGTCCTTGCGGAAGCGTTGCTGCTTGGCCACGGTGTAGTCAAAGTAGCGAAAGCGGATGGCGCGGTCGCGCGTGATGGCGCCGGAGATCTCGTCTACATTATAATACACGCTCTCGTTCATGCTTTTGACGCGATTGGTCACATACACCTGCCGCTGCAAAAGCTGCGCATCGTAAACGCTGGCGAGACTTTCGATCTTTTTGATCAGGCTGAGCGTTTTCCTGTGCGTGATGAATTTGGACGACTGCACGCTGTCCACCAGCAACTTCAGCTCCGGCAGCTCAAAATCGCGGCTGCCGACATAATAGCCCGTGGTCTTGCCGCGCGTTTGCACGATATCCAGCCCAAACAGCCGCAGCGCCTCCAGATCGTCATACAGGCTTTTGCGCTCGGCACGGATGTCATGCGCAGCCAGCTCATCGATCATCTGACCGATGGTGACCGGGTGGGCCTCATCCGAGCGTTCGAGCAGATATTGCATCAGATACAGCAGCTTGAGCTTTTGATTGGCGCTTTTTGCCATAGTCTCCGCCTCCTGTTCGTTTTTTCCAGTTTACACGCCGCGCCGCAAATCATCAAGTATTTTCCGCGTCGAGCTGCGGCGGGATGTCCACCTCCACTTCCTCGTCGTCCCAATCGTCCTGAATCTGCGAGAGGATCTCCTTTTTCAGCTCAAACGGCTCGCCCTCATCCACGCGGCAGATGATCTTCGTGGTCGTCGTGAACATCACGCGCGCATAAAATTTTGTGGCCACCTTATCATACACGCGGCCTGCGCTCATCGTGCCGCCGGCCACCGTGCGGCTGCTGTTGGCCACATAGCCCACCGTGCCGTAGACCGGCATGGTGCATCGAATAGCCTCGCCGTCGTAGGGGTTATCCGGCTGCTTCTCACAGCGCACAAGGAAGCCGATGCGAAACGGCTGCACGTCGCAATAATTCTTAAATCCGGTGATGGTGATATACTTCTCCATAATTCTGCCTCCCATTCTGTTTTTCGTCCTGTCACCTATACAGTAGCAGATGAACTGTCCCATAAAACGGATAGCAGCGTATAAAAACAGAATTTTGGGGCAAAAAAATCGGCCCGAAAGCACCGTTTCGAGCCGATCTTTAACTTATTCTTCCTTTTCTTCACCGTAGTGGACGTGCAGAAGCTCCTCCGTCCGGCCCACAAGTCCGGCCATATACAGCCGCTGCACGATGGGGTTGTGTTCCGCCTTTTTCACCAAGGCGGCCCGATCGGCACCGTACAGTCCTGCGGCACGCGCGCGGCGGCCGCCCGTTTGCGCTCTCGGCTGGCCTGCGCCGCCCACGCAGCCGGTACGACAGCTCATGACCTCCACAAAGTCGAAATGCTCGCGGCCGCTTTCGATGTCGTCCAGCAGCTTCTGCGCATTGGCCAAGCCATGCACCACGCCCACGCGCACTTGCCGCCCGCCGGCGGATATCGTAGCCGAGCGGAACTCCGCCGTGCCGCGCAGGTCGGTATGCGGCAGCGCCTCGACCGCCTCGGCGTCGTTTCCGGCCAACTGCCGCGCCACGGCCTCGGCCACGCCGCCGCTGGCGCCGAAGATCACGCCCGCGCCCGTTCCCATGCCGAAGGGCATATCCGGCGCTTCGCCCGCCACCTGCGCGAAGCGGATGCCGGACTCTTTTATCATGAGACTAAACTCCTGCGTTGTCAAAACCAGATCGACCACGCGGCCGTTTTCATCGCGGAATTCCTCGCGCGCGGCCTCCATTTTCTTGGCCGTGCAGGGCATGAGCGCGATGTGGAAGGTCTCCCGCTCGTCCTGCCGGTCCATAGAATCATAATGCTCTTTTATAATAGAGCCCATCATCTGCATGGGCGAGCGGCACGTGGACAGTTGCGGCAAAAGCGCCGGACGCCGATTTTCCACATAGCGCACCCACGCGGGGCAGCAGGACGTGAACATGGGAAGACCCTCGCCCTTTTCCAGCCGCTCGAGCAGCTCCTCGGACTCCTCCATGATGGTCAAGTCCGCGCCGAACGTCGTGTCAAACACGGCCTCCGCGCCCATGATCTTCCACACGCTCACAAGCTTGTGCATCACATTCTCGCCCGGCTGCATACCGAACATCTCGCCCATGGCCACGCGCACCGCCGGCGCGATCTGCACCACCACGCGCTTTTTCGGGTCGTGCAGCGCCGCCCATGCCTCGCCGATCTGGTTTTTCACAAAGATCGCGCCCGTGGGGCAAACGGCCGAGCACTGGCCGCAGCTTACGCAATCGGTCTGGGCGATCTTGGGCTTGTCCGCCGTGACCAGCCGCAGCGCGCTGCCGCGCCCGTCAAAGTGCAGAACGCCCATGCCCTGCACCTCATCGCACATACGCACGCAGTCGCCGCACAGGATGCAGCGGTCCAGATCGAGCGTGATGGCAGAGGACGATTCGTCGCGCTCGTAGCGGTCGCGGTCGTTTTCAAAGCGCACCTCGCGGATGCCGAAGCGCACGGCCAGGCGCTGCAAGGTGCAACTTCCGCTGATCTCGCAGGTGGTGCAGTCGCGGCAATGGCTGGCGAGCATCAGCTCCAAGATCGTGCGCCGCGAGCGCAAAAGCCGCGCCGTGTTCGTGCGAACGCGCAGTCCGTCGCGCGGCGGCATGGAGCAGGCAGCCTCGATGTGGCCGTCCTCGCACTCCACCACGCACATCCGGCACGCGCCGTAAACGGAAAGCTCCGAATGGTAGCAAAACGTAGGCATATCGATGCCGGCATCGCGGATAACGGCCAGCACGTTTGTCTGTCCGGCGAAGGGCGCACGGATGCCGTCCACATACATAACGCCCGAGGCGTCGGGCTTTTTCTCGCTGGCCGGACGCACCGCACCGAACGGGCAGTTCGACACACATGCGCCGCAGTTGACGCATTTGTCGATATCGATCACATGGGTCTGGCGCGGCGCGCCCTCAATGGCCTCCATGGGGCAGCCCCGACGGCATTTGCCGCAGCCGCGGCAATCGTCCGCGTGGATAAACGGATGTTCCTTCTCCGCGTCCGCCGCGAGCCCCGGGTGATGATACAGGGGATCGCGATCCAAGCCGCGAAAATGCACCAGCGCGCGCAAAACCGCGCGGCAGGCCTCCTTGCCATGGCCGCAAAGCGCCGTGGCGATGACGGTATCGGCCAGCGGCTCGATCCGGTCCAAGATCGCCTCGCTGCGGTTGCCGCTGACGATCTGCTCCAAAAGCTCCAAAATGCGCTTGCTGCCCTCGCG
>CAYLSA010000034.1:0-15580 GCA_964386575.1 uncultured Oscillospiraceae bacterium
CCACATCGTTCCCAAAAGCGCGTACAGCACCCGCGGCCCTTTCGACCAGCATGACGTTCGTTGCCATGATCTTTTCACCGTCCCGGTTTCTGCCATAAACAACGTTGTCCTCCAGACCGACGCGCAGATGTCCGCCGTTTGCCAGCGCGGAAAACATGATGGGAAGATGTCCTTTGCCGATCCCAAATGCGGACCATGTGCAACCATCCGGGATCCGGTCTACCAGATACTGCAGCTCTGTGGGCGTGGCAGCCATGCCGCCCATTACTCCCATGCAGAGCTGGAAATGCATAGGCATCATGAGATAGCCCTGCTTCAGGTAGTATTCCTTGCAGGCCCGAAGCATACCGGCATCAAAGATCTCGATCTCAGGCTTGATACCAAGTTCCTGAAACAGCTGTCCTGATTCACGCAGGAATGCAGGACTGTTATTGAAGACGCCGCCCGGTCCCCAGTTGAACGTTCCGGCGTCAAAGGTACCCATCTCGATGCCGGGAAGCAGCTTATGATGCAGCAGCCTGATGGCGTTTCCATAGGGGGAATCATCGGTAGCCCGGTTGTCGCCCGAGGTGGTGCAGTTGATGATCACATCACAGTCTTTGTGAGCGCGGATCAGCTTAATAGTCTGATAGAACCGGACGGGATCCATGATCCCCGCCCCTTCCTCGTCGCGCATATGCAGATGTACGACGGCTGCGCCGGCTTTCCAGCATGCATAGGCATCGGCGGCGATCTGCTCCGGCGTTTCGGGAATATCGTAGCCAGCCGGTGTCACGGCGCCGGTCAGCGCGGCAGTGATGATCGTTTTGTTCATGTTTTTCCTCCAAATAAGGGATTGGCCTGCTTTGAGATCACAGAATGCCCAGCGTCTTTGCCTCCGAGCGAAGCTGCGCCCGGAAATCGGGATGTGCCACGGCGATCAGGGCCTCAGCCCGCTCCCGCACTGTGCGCCCGCGCAGATGTGCTACACCGTATTCCGTAACGATCATATCCGCGTAATTCCGAGGGATCGAGACAGCCGAACCGGGTGTCAAACAGGCTTTTATCTTCGAAATACTGTGATTTTTTGTGGTGGAAACAAAGGCTATGATACCTCGCCCGCCCTTGGAATGAAGGGCGCCAAAGGCGAAATCGCAGGCGCCTCCTGTGCCGCTGTAATGATCCGGACCGATACTTTCCGAGCAGATCTGCCCGGTCAGATCGACCTCGATACAGGTGTTGACAGAAACAACATTGTCGTTCTGGCAGATAACACGGGGATCATTGACGTAGCTGCACGGTGCCAGTTGAAACGCTTCCGTTTCCGAAGCGATGCCATAAAGCTCCTCGCTGCCCATGACGAAGGCGGCGACATGGCGGCCTGTGTCGATCTGCTTATGCTTGCCGGTCGCGACACCGGACTTTACGAGTTTTGCCATGTTAGTCGTAAACACCTCGCTGTGGATACCGAGATCGTTTTTGTCGGTCAGGGAATCCGCAACGAGATTGGGCAGTCCGCCCCAGCCCAACTGAACACAGTCGCCGTCTCGGATCATGGGAGAGATGAACGAGCAGATCGTTTTTTCCTCCTCACTTGCCGTCGTTGGTGGGTACAGCAGGGGCATGGCGTCCGATTCGTAGAGCATATCAACTTCCCGGATATTAACCGTGACCGCTCCGCGCACCGGCAGAAAATGGGGGCTGACCTCCAGAATGATCCGCTCGCAGCAGGCCTTTGCCTCCCGCTCCACCTGCTGGCCGTAGGAAATGCAGAAGTTGCCATTTTCATCCATCGGCCCGGTCAGTGCCCAGAAGATATTGCAGGGCTGATGCTTGAGACGCAACTCCATGAAGTTATGAAGATCCGCGGGGACATACTCCGCCAGACCAAGCCGATGCCCATGGCGCATAGATGGGTCGAAAAAGTGGCTGACCGAGTGGACATGCCCCAAGGTGTCGGGATCATACAAATAATCCAGCTTATCCGTGTCCCGCGGCTTTATGATAGTCACATCCTCGACTCTCTGCGAGAAATAACCTACATTATGCAGGAAATTCATTGGCTCGTTCGCCGCGCCGGACAGCGCGATGACATCGCCGGAGCGGATCGTGTCCATGCATTCGTGCATGGTATGCTTTTTGCTTTGATAAAGTTCCTCGTTTGTCATGGTCAGTCTGCTTTCACCCCGTTTTTTACAGATATAGCGCTGCGAAATAACCCTCGCGTACCGCATCGGTCACCTTGCGGGCGCGCTGGCAGTCGCCAACGGGATAGAACTCCCTGCAGTATTTCTGCAGTTCGTCCACAGCGGCGGCGTCGCTGCGCATACCGGTGGCCGTAAGAACAGTATCAGCGGGAAGAAGCGTTTCCACGTCCTCCTTGTCCTTGGCCCAGACACCCTCCGCAGTTATGCGGGAACACGCCTGCCCGGTGATGGTTTGGACGCCGCTTTTGCGCAGTTCCATCAGAAGAGCCATGCGGCGCAGAGGTGCGTCCTCGATGTCCAGCTCCGGAAGCATTTCAAGGATCGTGACCTTCTTTCCCTGGTCGGCAAGGTAGAGCGCTGTCTCGCAGCCCACAAAACCTCCGCCGATAATCACGATATTATCTCCGGACACACCGGCTGCGTCATAAATATCCAGCGCAGAGCGGACGTTCGGGCCGTCGATCCCTTCGATGGGAGGTGCCACGGCATGAGAGCCCACGGCACAGATCACGGCATCGGGTGCGCATTCCTGAATAAATGTTCCGTCAACACGGGTACCCAGCCGCACTTCTGCGCCGGAAGCCATCAGTCGATGGATCATGTTTTCCTTGACGGCGCGGAGGTCATGCTTCCGTTCGTCGTAGTCCGTATGGAGCATATGGCCGCCGAGCTTTTCGCCTGCTTCGCAGAGAAGGACTCTATGCCCGCGGGAAGCCGCCGTGATCGCTGCAGTCATGCCTCCAGCGCCTCCGCCGATTACGAGAACGCGCTTGGAAACGGCCGGCACCGGCTCGGCATGGATACGGTGTTCGCTGCCGACCGTCGGGTTGACTGTACAGGTCAGATGTCGGTTTTTGTTCAGGCCCGCCAAACAGTTGAGGCAGCGCATGCAGGGCGTGGGCTCTTCGCCGCGGCGGATCTTGTTCACAAATTCCGGGTCGGCGATCATGGCGCGCCCCAGGGCGACGAAATCTGCTTTTTCCGTGGCGACAATCTCCTCTGCCAACGCCGGAGTGGTGATGCCGCCAACGGCAACAACGGGCATTCCCGTGGCTTTGCGGATTGCGTCTGCGAGATAGACGTTGCAGCCGTTCGGTACCATGTTGGACGGGAACAGTCGGACCAGGCCGCTTGGTGCATTCTGTACACCGGCGGACACATGGATGATATCTGCCCGGCCTTTCAGCTGCTTGGAGAATTCGATCATCTCCTCCTGCGTGAAGCCACCTTCGGCGAATTCATCGCCGCTGATTCGAACTTCGATCAGCATGGTCTTGCCGACGGCTTGGCGGACGGCGTCTACAACGGCAAGGGCAAAACGCATCCGGTTCTCCAGACTCCCACCGTATTCATCCGTGCGGCGGTTGGTGCGGGGGGAAAGGAACTGCTCAATCAGCGTGCTGTGGCCGGCATGGATCGTGCACATATCGAAGCCGCAGCGTTTCAGGATCCCCGCGCCTTTTGCAAAGCTGGATACGATATAGTCGATCATCTCCTGATCCATGCCATGGACATGCACGTTATCCGGTCGGGTCATATCGGTGGGACCGATGGGTTCGCGGCCTTCATTGAACGCCGGATCCGCCATCATTCCACCATGGCTCAGCTCCAATGAGGCCAGCGCACCATATTGCTTGATTGCAGCGGCAATCTCGGAGAGTGCCGTCAGTGATCCGGGATCCGAAAGATAGAAGGAATTATACTGTGAGGCGCCGTAAAGAGGTTCTACGGGTGTGTCGCCAATGCACACAACAGCAGCGCCGCCGCGGGCCCGCGCCTCAAAAAACGCGATGCCATAATCGTTCGGGTTTCCGTGGTAATCCTTTTGGCGAATTTGGATCGGCGCAGAGAATATACGATTCTTGAAGCGCACTCCGTTGATCCGAATAGGGGAAAGAATGTTAGAATACGAGTTTTCCATACTGGCGGTTCCTTCCGTGAATTAGTCAGGCTGTTTTTTCTACAAGCCGATGTTTGCATCGGCGGTGATTCTATCTTAATAATAAGTGGAAGGATCCGTTGGGACAAGTACGCAGTTAATTATGATTCAGTACGGAAAAACGTACTTAAGGAAAAGCAATATCCGCGTATCGCCAATACTGAACGCTCTACCGGGCGGCCCATAGCTCACCGTAGCAGGATATTGTTCACGAACCTATGAATTAGGCTTGCTTTCAAGACAGGACACACAAACAAATACCCTGATTTGGTAATTCATTCACTAAATCCTTTTATGCAATGACCCTCGTCGGTTGGAGAGGAAGAAGCGGAGCAAAAGCGAGAGCAAAGGAGAAATTGGCATGAACGAGACCTGTGTCAGCATTATGGTGGACACACCTTCAGGGGCCTCTTTTTATACAACTGTTCGTGGTGTGGCAAGCCCAAAGATACTCGTACCCCCGCTTTCCCATCCGGCTGTCAGACGGCCATGGGAGCCTCGGTGAGAGGGAATGCGGGCTCCATAGCGAAAGCGCGCGAATTTGGACAAAAACGGAGAGCATATGCTAACACCGAAGGGGGTTATCGTATGCTCTCCACTAGTTTTATGCTGCTGGTGTCCGGTGCGCTTTTGATGCTGCGTCTGGGCGAAACGGCGGGGTCGTTTCCGCGGCCGCTTCCGGCGAAGGAGGAACGGCGCTGCGTGGAGGCGGCGCTTGGCGGCGATATGGATGCACGCAACAAGCTCATTGAGCACAATCTGCGGCTGGTGGTCCACATCGTGAAGAAATACTACGCCGCCTCCGCCGATGCCGAGGACTTGATCTCAATCGGCACGGTGGGGCTGATCAAGGGCGTATCCAGTTATCGGCCGGACAAAGGCGTCCGCCTCGCGACCTATGCATCGAGGTGCATTGAAAACGAAATTTTGATGCATTTTCGCTCGCTTAGGAAAAGTGCGCAGGATGTGTCGCTGTCCGATGCGCTCGACCCGGATGGGGACGGCAGCGGCGGTCTGTCGCTGATGGATACGCTGGCGGTGCCGGACGATATGCTGGAGGAACTGTCCCGCCAGGAGCAGCGCCGCCTGCTGCGTGCGGCGGTGGATGCGGTGCTTGATGAGCGCGAGCGCACGGTGGTCTCGATGCGCTATGGCCTCGACGGAAAGCCGCCGCAGCCGCAGCGCAGTGTGGCCGAAGCGCTGGGCATCTCGCGCTCGTATATTTCCCGCATCGAGAAGAAGGCACTGGAAAAGCTCAAAGCGCGGCTTGAGGGCGAAAAACCACAGTCTGCGCGTCCAAAAGACGCAAAAAACACTTGATTTGCCAATATATATATGGTATAGTACCAGCGGTAGAGAATCCTTTTTCCTGAGTGGGCTGACATCCCACTCTTTTTAATGATGTAAAATAGTTTGTCAGAAAATGGTAATGTTATGGGAAAGATCGAAAATACGGTAAGTGAAATGGCGCGTCCCGTGGTGGAGGCGAACGGCCTTGAGCTGTGGGATGTGGAATATGTGATGGAGGGCGGCCAGCGCTATCTGCGCGTGTTCCTCGATGGGCCGGAGGGCGTGACGATCGACCAGTGCGAAACGATCTCCCGTCTGCTTGACCCCATGCTGGATGAGGCCGATCCCATCCCTGACAGCTATGTTTTTGAGGTCGGCTCCGCCGGGATCGAGCGGCAATTGAAGCGTCCGGGCGACTTTGATCGCTTCATGGGCGAGAAAGTGGAGATAAAGCTCTACAGCGCGGTGGATGGAGCCAAGCAATGGGTCGGAGAGCTCGAGGGCTACGATAATGGCGACGTCACGGTGGACGGCCGCCGCTTTGAAAAGAAAACGATCGCCAGCGTAAGGCTGCGCGCGGACATTTGACGGAGGAGACAGCATGAACGCAGAATTTTTCAACGCCATTGAGGACATCGAACGGGAAAAAGGCATTCCCCGCGAGTATATGTACGACAAGATCAACCAGGCCATGCTGGCTGCCTTCCGCAAGGATAATCCCGACGCGGCGGACAACGTGGTCGTGGAGATGGATGAGGAAAAGAAAAAGATCGATATGTATGTCCTGTGCGACGTGATGGCGGAGGAGGAGATCGAGAACCCCGCCGTTCAGCTCACGCTTGAGCAGGCGCAGAAGATCACCAAGCGCGCCAAGCTCGGCGGCCAGGTCAAAATGCCCGTCGATACGCGTGAGTTCGGGCGCATCGCGGCGCAGGCGGCCAAGCAGGTCATCATCCAGGGCATCCGCGAGGCCGAGCGCGGCATGATCTATGACGAGTTCACCTCCCGCGAGCATGAGATCCTCACGGGCGTGGTCAACCGCATCGACCCGCGCAACGGCAGTATGTCCATCAAGATCAGCTCCAACTCCGAGTTCACCGACGCCGTGCTCACGCAAAACGAGCAGATCCGCGGCGAGGAGCTCGTGGAGGGCGACCGCGTGCGCGTGTATGTGGTGGAAGTGCGCCGCTCCACGCGCGGGCCGCAGGTGCTCATCTCCCGCACGCATCCGGGCCTTGTCAAGCGCCTGTTTGAGCTGGAAGTGCCCGAGATCGCGGATGGCACGGTCGAGATCAAATCCATCGCCCGCGAGGCGGGCAGCCGCACAAAGATGGCGGTTTGGAGCGTGGAGCCGGACGTCGATCCCATCGGCGCGTGTGTCGGCCCGCGTGGCGGCCGTGTGGCGAGCATCGTGGAAGAACTCGGCGGCGAGAAGATCGACATCATTAAATATAGTGAAACGCCGGAGGAATACATTGCCGCGGCGCTGGCTCCCTCGGAGGTCACGGAAGTGATCGTGGGCGAGGACGGCAAGAGCTGCCGCGTGATCGTGCCGGATAACCAGTTGTCCCTTGCCATCGGCAAGGAGGGCCAGAACGCGCGTCTGGCTGCCAAGCTCACGGGCTTCAAGATCGACATCAAGCCCGAAAGCGAGGGCTGAATATGGCGAGTCGTCCGCAGCGAATGTGCGCACTCTGTCGCACCCATGGCGACAAATCCGATTTCTTCCGCGTGGTGAAAACGCCGGAGGGCGCGGTGCTGGACGAGCGGCAGAAGCTGCCGGGACGCGGCGCGTATCTCTGCCGAAAGGCGGAATGCCTGAAAAAGGCGCGGCGCGGTAAGGCGCTTGACCGGGCGCTGGGCATCCGCGTGGCGGATGAATTCTATGCGCAGCTGGAGGAGAGACTGGATGGATAAGGCACTGGGCTATCTGTCGCTTTCCGCCAAGGCCGGAAGGCTGGTCTGCGGCGCGGACAACTGCGTTGAGGCCCTGAAACGGGGTCGGGCGCGGCTCGTGATCTTAGCGAGCGACGCATCGCCCAACGCCCGCAAGCGGGCCGATGGGATGCTGTTTGGACGAAAGATACCGCTTTTCAAAAGCGGATACACAAAATATGAGCTGGCAACTGCGGCCGGGGCGAACGGCCCCGTGGCCATGGCTGCCGTGTGTGATGAGGGGCTGGCCGCCGCTTTTGCCAAAAGCGCACAGCCCGAAAAGCAGGAACAGGAGGAATGAATATGGCGAGTCTGATCAAATACCGCGTGCATGAGGTGGCAAAGGATTTTGACACTTCATCCAAGGTCATCACGGAGATACTGACCGAATACGCCACCACGCCGAAAAATCATATGCAGGTGCTGGAGGATGAGGAACTGGCGGTCATCTTCGAGTATATGACCCAGCATAACCAGATCGGGAGCATTGCCGAGGTCTTTAACGACACGGCGCCCGCGCCGGCTGAGCAAAAAAAGCCGGAGGCCGCCAAACCCGCCGCCCAGCCTGCTGCCCAAACGGCTCCTGCTGCGCCGGCCGCTGCCGCGCAGGCAACGCCGAAGCAGCCCAAGCCCGACAAGCCGCATACGCCGCGTCAGGTGCCGGAAAAGCGCGTGATCGACACCCGCAGCAGCACCGCCGCGAACCTTTCCAAATACGACGAGCGCTTTGACAATATGGCCGGCGAAAAAGCGCAGAAGATGAACCGCGGCAAGCAGAAGATCGGCAACAAGAACAAGCAGCGCCAGCAGTCCGCCGCCGCCAGCGCCAAGCGCCGCCAGGAAGAGCGCGACAAAATGCAGCGCCTGCAGTTCGAGATCGCGAAGAAGGCGCCCACCAAGGTGCAGATCCCGGACGAGATCTCCGTGGGCGAGCTTGCCAGCCGCATGAAGAAAACCGGTGCGGAGGTCGTGCGCCGTCTCATTAAGATGGGCGTGATGGCGTCACTTTCCGACGTGATCGACTACGACACCGCCGCGCTGGTCGCCATGGAGTTCAACTGCCGCATCGAGCGCGAGGAGCAGGTCACCATCGAAGAGCGTCTGATCGACGATCATGAGGACTCGGCCGAGGAACTTCAGTCCCGCGCGCCGGTCGTGGTGGTCATGGGCCACGTTGACCACGGCAAGACCTCTCTGCTCGACTATATCCGCAACACCTCCGTCGCCTCCGGTGAGGCCGGCGGCATCACGCAGGCCATCGGTGCCTATACCATCGACATCAACGGCAGCCCCGTCACCTTCCTCGACACGCCGGGCCATGAGGCGTTCACCTCCATGCGCGCCCGCGGCGCGATGGTCACGGACATCGCCATTCTGGTCGTGGCCGCGGACGACGGCATCATGCCGCAGACGGTCGAATCGATCAACCATGCCAAGGCCGCCGGTATTCCGGTCGTCGTGGCCATCAACAAAATGGATAAGGTCGGCGCCAATCCCGACCGCATCAAGCAGCAGCTCACCGAGTACGATCTCGTCAGCGAGGATTGGGGCGGCGAGACCATCATCTGCCCCATCTCGGCCAAGACCGGCATGGGCGTCCAGGAGCTTTTGGAAAACCTCGTGCTTCAGGCGGAGATCCTCGAGCTCAAGGCCAACCCCAACCGTGCCGCGAAGGGCTCGGTCATCGAAGCGCGGCTGGATAAGGGCCGCGGCCCGATCATGACGGTGCTCGTGCAAAACGGCACGCTGCATCAGGGCGACATCATCATCGCCGGCACGGCCGTTGGCCGCGTGCGCACCATGGTCAACGACAAGGGCCAGCGCGTCACGGAGGCGGGCCCCTCCGTCCCGGTGGAGATCGCCGGCATGAGTGAGGTGCCGAACGCGGGCGACGCATTCAACGCCGTTTCCGACGAGCGCATGGCGCGCGAGCTGGTGGAGGAGCGCAAGGAGCAGGCCAAGAAACTGGCCAACGCCGGCGCGCCGAAGAAGGTCAGCCTGGACGATCTGTTCTCCCGCATCCAGCAGGGCGAGATGAAAACGCTCAACATCATCGTTAAGGCCGATGTCAAAGGCAGTGCCGAGGCCATCAAAGCCTCGCTTGAGAAGATCTCGAACGAGGAAGTCCGCGTGGCCGTGATCCACTCCGGTGTTGGCGCAATCAACGAATCGGACGTCATGCTGGCCGCGACCTCGAACGCCATCATTGTCGGCTTCAACGTCCGTCCGGACAATGCCGCGCGCGATTCCATCGCCCGCAACGAAGTCGATCTGCGGCTGTACCGCGTCATTTATGACTGCATCAACGAGATCACCGACGCCATGAAGGGTATGCTCGCGCCGAAGTTCCGCGAGGCTGTCATCGGCCATGCCGAGGTGCGCCAGCTTTACAAGGTCTCCAAGGTCGGCACGGTGCTTGGCTGCTATGTGCTCGACGGCAAGATCCAGCGCAACTGCAAGGTGCGTGTGCTGCGTGACAACGTGGTCATGTACGAGGGCGATCTGGCCTCCCTGCGCCGCTTCAAGGATGACGTGAAGGAAGTTGCGTCCGGCTATGAGTGCGGTATGCAGGTGGAGAAGTACAACGACGAAAAAGAGGGCGACGTGATCGAGTGCTACGTCATGGAGCAGATCCATGAGTAATTTCCGCATCGACCGCACCAACGACGACATTCGCCGCGTTATCTCCGAAAAGCTGCGCGAGGTAAAGGATCCCCGCGTGCAGCAGGGCCTTGTGAGCGTTGTGCGCGCGGACACCACGCGCGATCTGCGCTACTGCAAGATCTATCTGAGCGTTTTGGGCGAATACGACGCCAAGGAAATGAAAAAGGGGCTGAAATCGGCCTCCGGCTGGCTGCGCAGAGAGCTTGGAAACTCGCTTTCTCTGCGCGCGACCCCGGAGCTGGTGTTCGAGCTGGACGATTCCATCGAGCACGGCGCCCACATCAACGAGCTGATCGAAAAGCTCGATATAAAGCATGATGACGATGAATAACAACGAATGCATTGAATACCTCAAAGCGCATGACGGATACCGCATCGTGACCCACATCCGTCCCGACGGCGACACGCTTGGCTGTGCCGCCGCGCTTTGTCATACGCTGCGGCGCATGGGCAAAACGGCGTATATCCTGCCGAACCCGGAGCTGCTGCAAAGTTACGAGCAGTGGATCGTTCCCTTCCACGAGCCGGAGGGCTTCCGGCCCGATACCGTTGTGGCGGTGGATATGGCGGCGGAGAGCGTGTTCCCGCGCGGCTTTTCCGGCCATGTCGATCTTTGCATCGACCACCACGGCACGAACTCCGGCTATGCCGACCATCTGTGCTGTGAGCCCGATGACGCCGCCTGCGGCGAGCTGATGCTCAAGCTCGTCAAGGGCCTCGTGGGCGAGGTGGACAAGGAAACGGCGGATTATCTTTACATCGCCGTGTCGACGGATACGGGCTGCTTCGTGTATGCCAACACCACGGCGGACACCCACCGCGCGGCGGCGGAGCTGATCGACGCGGGCGCGGATATGCAGGCGCTGAACGTGAAGCTGTTCCGCACCTACAGCTACTCGCGCGTGCTGCTCGAGAGCATGATCTATGGCGGCCTGCGCCGCTATCGCAATGGCGAGATCAATGTGGCCACGGTGACGCTCGATATGATGGAAAAAGCCGGCGCCACGGAGGACGACTGCGACGATATCGCGTCTCTCGCCGGTCGGGTGGAGGGCAACCGCGTCAGCTGCACCATCCGCCAGATGGGCGAAAATGAGTGCAAGATCAGTCTGCGCAGCGGCGAGTTCTTCGACTCTGCGGCCATCTGTGCCAAACACGGCGGCGGTGGCCATCGCATGGCGGCGGGCTGCACTGTGTTTGCGCCGCCGGAAAAGGCGCGGGAAATTCTCGTTCGCGAGATCGAGGAGGCCATGGGATGACCGGCATCCTCTTGGTCGATAAGCCTGCGGACTGGACAAGCATGGACGTCTGCGCGCATCTGCGCGGCGTGCTGCATGAAAAGCATGTCGGCCATACCGGCACCCTTGACCCCAATGCCACGGGGCTTTTGGTCGTGCTGGCGGGCCGGCCTGCCACGCGTCTGGCGCAGTATTTGGAGCCGGACGAAAAGGAATACATCGCCTCGTTCCGCCCCGGCCTTACCACCGACACACAAGACGTCTGGGGCACCGTTTTGCGCGAGGAAACGGCGAACATCACGCGCGAGGCGCTGGAGGCCGTTCTGCCGCGCTTTCGCGGGGATATACAGCAGATTCCGCCCATGTATTCGGCCATCAAGCTGCGCGGCCAGAAGCTTTACCAGATCGCCCGCCGTGGCGGCACGGTGGAGCGCGAGCCGCGTCCGATCACCATCCATGCGCTGGAGATCGAGGGACAGGACGGCGCGGATTGGATACTGCGCATCCGCTGCTCCAAGGGGACTTATGTCCGCACGCTCTGCGCCGATATTGGCGAGGCACTGGGCTGCGGCGGCTGCATGAGCGCGCTGCGGCGCACGGCGGCGGGACGCTTTTCCGTTTCCGATGCGCACACGCTCGAGGAAATTCGCCTCGAGCCGGAAAAATACCTGCTTCCCACGCAGATCGTCACGGGAGAAACCGTATGAAAAGAGTGATCGCCCTCGGCTTTTTTGACGGGGTGCATCTGGGCCATCAGGCCCTTATGAATAAAACCGTGCAGCGTGCCGCCGAGCTTGGCGCGACGCCCTCGGTGATATCCTTCGACCAGCACCCGGACACCCTTGTCCGGGGCGAGAGCGTGCCGCTCATCAACAGCGTGGCGGGACGCAAGGAGCTGATCGCGCGCGTTGGCGGCATCGACGATGTGATCATGATCCACTTTGACGAGCGCTTCATGCACACGCCATGGCGGGAATTTCTGCGCGTGGTGAAAGAGGAACTCGGCGCGGTGCATCTGGTGATCGGCTATGATTTCAGTTGCGGCTGGCGCGGCGAGGGAACGGCCGAGCGCATCGCGGGCTGGTGCGCGGAAAACGGCCTCGGCTGCGATGCCGTCGGCAAGGTCGTGCTCGATGGCGTGACCGTCAGCTCCACCTATATCCGCACACTCGTGGCGCAGGGCGAAATGGAAAAGGCCGACCGCTATTTGGGCCATCCCCATGTGCTCATCGATACCGTCGGCTATGGCTATAAGATCGGCCGCCAGATCGGCGCGCCGACCATCAATACCCGTATCCCCGAGGGTGTGATCGTGCCGCGCCACGGCGTGTATGCCACGCGCGTTTGGCTGCCGGATGGGCCGCGGGCCGCCGTTACGAACATCGGCGTGCGCCCGACCTTTGGCGAGGGTCATTCGCTCACGGTAGAATCGAACATCCTCGACTTCTCCGGCGACCTTTACGGCGCGCAGATACGTCTTGAGTTTTTCGCGTTTTTGCGCGATGAAAAGCGCTTTGAAAGCCCGGAGGCCCTGCGGGAGGCCATCGAGGAAAACATCGCCCAGACGCGGCGGTATTTCGAGAGCCATTCATAAAAAAGGTCCCGTCCGGCAATTACCGGACGGGATTTTGTCTTGTAATTCGCGCGCTTTTGCGGTACTGTTTCAGGTGGACAAAAGTGTTTTGCGCGCCTCGGTGAAGCAGTCGCAGAAGTAGTCCGCCTCGTCCTGTGTGGTCAGGCGGCTGAGCGATACGCGCACCGCACCGTCGATCACGCGGGCATCGAGGCCCATGGCCTCCAAAACATGGCTGCGGCCGCCCCTCTTGCAGGCGGAGCCCTTGGATATGCTCACGCCCTTGGCATCGAGGAAGTTTAGCAAAACCTCGCTGCGCCAACCGGGCAGCGACACGCAGATCAGATGCGGCGCGCCTCCGCCGATGACGACAAGCTGGGGATTCTCCCCCTGCAGGCGGTCGAGAATATGCGCGCGCAGCGCGGCCATGCGCTCGATATAGCCCTTATCGGCCTTCGCGGCCTCCACGGCGGCGGCAAAGGCTGCGATGCCGGGCATATTCTCCGTGCCGGAGCGCAGGGCGGCCTCCTGTCCGCCGCCGAGCAGCAGCGCCGGAAGCTTCAGTCCGCTTTTCACATACAGCGCACCGGTGCCTTTCATGGCGTTGATCTTATGCGCCGAGAGGCTGATCATATCCGCGCCGAGGCTTTTGGCCGTGAAAGCGAGCTTCCCATAGCCCTGCACGGCATCCGTGTGCAAAAGAGCAGGGCAGCCGGCGGCTTTGATCGCGCGGGCAAAGGCGGCAATGTCGTTTATCGCGCCGGTCTCGTTGTTCACGAGCATCAGGCTGACCAAGATCGTGTCCGGCCGCAGGGCTGCGGCCAGCGCATCGGCATGGATGGAACCGTCCGCCGCGGGCGTAAGGCGCGTGATCTCATAGCCAAGGCGCTCAAGCTCGTCGAGACTTTTGCGGATGGCATCGTGTTCGATGGTGGAGGAAATGATGTGCTTGCCCTGATGGCGCATTTTCTGCGCGCCGGAGCGCAGGGCCCAGTTGTCCGATTCCGTGCCGCCGGCAGTGAAATAAATTTCCTCGGGCTTGGCGCCAAGCGAGGCGGCAATGGTCGCGCGGGCGCGGGTCAGCACGTCGCGGGCGGCGCGGCCGGGCGCGTGGGTGGAGCTGGGGTTTCCAAAATCGTCCGTCATCATGCGCAGGGCGGCCCGGGCCGCTTCGGGGCATACCGGCGTGGTGGCGGCGTTATCCAAATAGGCTTTCATAGCATTGTTCCTTTTGTAAAAACGTTTCAATGCATTATAAATCAAGAAGGAAGAAAAGACAAGAATGATGCGATATGTGATCCATACCCTTGGCTGCAAGGTCAATCAATACGAAACGCAGGCGATGGAGCGTATGCTGCGCGAGCGGGGACTGGAGCCGGCCGAGGACGGCGCGGCGGATGTGGTCATCGTGAACACCTGCGCCGTCACGGCGGAATCCGGACGCAAATCCCGCCAGACCATCCGCCATCTGCGTCAGCAGAATCCCGGCGCGCTGGTGGCCGTGTGCGGCTGCTATGCGCAGGTGGAGCCGGAGGCGGTGCGTGAGCTGGGGGCGGATATCGTGTTTGGCACGGCGGCGCGCGAGCAGTTTGTGGATGCCATCGCCAGCCGCAACGCGGCGGAGTTTTTGGACGATCCGTTCAAACGCCTTCAGATCGAGCCGCTGCCGGCGGGCTCCGTGGCGGGACGCACCCGCGCGCTCATGCGTATTCAGGATGGCTGTGACAATTTCTGCTCCTACTGCATCATTCCTTACAGCCGCGGCCGTGTGCGCTCGCAGCCGGTGGATGAGGCCGCGAAGCAGGCGGCGGAGCTTGCCGCGCAGGGCTTTTTGGAGATCGTGATCACCGGCATCGAGATCGCCTCCTATGGCAAGGATCTGCCCGGCCATCCCACGCTGGCGGATGTCACGGTGGCCATCGCCGCGGCGGCGCCCGGAGTGCGCGTGCATCTGGGGTCGCTCGAGCCGACGGTGATCACGGAACAATTCTGCCAAACGCTCGCGGCGGCGGGCGGTGTGTGCCGCCATTTCCATCTTTCGCTGCAATCGGGCTGCGACGATACGCTTGCGCGGATGCGCCGCAAGTATGACACCGCGTGCTTTTACGAAGCCTGCGAGCTTTTGCGCCGATATTTCCCCGGCTGCTCGCTCACGGCCGATCTGATCACGGGCTTTCCCGGCGAGTCGGAGGCGGATTTCGCCCAGACGCTCGCGTTTGTGGAAAAGTGCGGTTTCTCCTATGTTCACTGCTTCCCGTATTCGCCGCGTCCCGGCACAAAGGCGGCCGCCATGCCCGAGCAATGCACCCATGCCGTGAAGGACGAGCGCGTGCGGCAGGCGATGGCGCTGGTGGAGCGCTTGCAGGGCGAATATCTCGCCGGATGCATGGGGCAAACGCTGCCGGTTTTGTTTGAAAACGCCCACGAGGGCCACGCGGATAACTACTGCTTGGTGGCCGTGGAGGACGAACAGACGCGCGGCACTGTGAAAAATGTACAAATAACGGGCGTCGAAGGCGAAAAATTATTGGGATTTGTCGTTTGATTTTGCCCGATGCGCAGAATATAATCAAAGTATAAACAGAAAAATACAGGGAGGTTCGCGCGATGAAGAGAGAAGAAGTATTCAATTTTTCCGCCGGCCCGTCCGTGCTGCCGCGTGAGGTGCTGCAAAAGGCGGCGGCCGAGATCGAAAACTACGGCGGCAGCGGTATGTCCGTGATGGAGATGAGCCACCGCAGCGCCTTTTTCCAGG
>CAYLSA010000035.1:0-2999 GCA_964386575.1 uncultured Oscillospiraceae bacterium
GCGACCGCCGTGACAACAAGTCCCGCCACCGGGCCGAACGCAAAGCCGCTGATCAAAATGGGGATATCCGCAGGGTCATATTCCAAAAACGAGATCGGCGCGGGCATCGGGATATGGATGATCGCCACAAGCACAACGGACAGCGCCGCCAAAACCGCCATGGACGTGATTTTTCTTGTGTTCATACGAAGCCTCCTGTAGAATAAAAAAAGCACCCGGACATTCCTTCCGGGCGCAAACAGCATAAAGCGGCACGAATACCGCCGCCTTCTTCCATCCAGACTGTCACTGTCGGCGCCGTAGTTTCAACGGCTCAACGCTTGCGCGCTCGCGGGCTTTACCGCCGGTGGGGACTTTCACCCCGCCCTGAAGACACCGCCATTATACCACACACACGCCATATTGCAATAATATTTTGCGAACAATAAAAGGAAACGGAGAAAACCATGGTTTCTACCTGCGCCTTTACCGGCCACCGCGCCGAAAAGCTCCCCTGGGGCTATGATGAAAACGACGCACGCTGCATCGATCTGAAAGAAAAAATGCGCGATGTGCTGCGCACTTTATATGACGACGGCTGCCGCCATTTTATCTGCGGCATGGCCACCGGCTGCGACCTGTATTTCGGTGAAGCCGTGGCGGCCCTGCGCGCGGAAAAGCCGGATGTCACGCTGGAGGCTGCCATCCCGTTCGAAGGACAGGCGGACAAATGGCCGTCCGAACTGCGAAAGCGCTATTTCCGTCTGGCCGAGGAATGCGATACGCGGACCGTGCTGCACCACGACTATACCCTCGACTGCATGAGAGCCCGCAACCGCTATATGGTCGATCACGCGGATGTTCTCGTGGCCGCATACAGCGGCGAGGCTGGCGGCACACGCAACACCATGCTGTACGCCATGCGGCAGGACAAGCAGGTCATCGAGCTTGCCATATAGGCTCGCATAGCCTATATATTGCTCTTTTCCCTCTATTTGGACTATTTCAACGAAAAAACACCGCAAAAAGTACAAAATATTGATTGAAATCTACCGACTGTGGTGCTATATTAAGATTGTTATTTTATCTGCAGACATTGCAGACAATCCAGTCAGAAACAGTGAGGTGATCTTATGGGTGAAAAAGGCACACCCCTGATCGAGTTGAAGCACATCACCAAAACCTTCCCCGGCGTTATCGCCCTGTCGGACGTAAGCTTTGATGTTTACCCCGGCGAGGTTCACGCGCTGTGCGGCGAAAATGGCGCGGGCAAATCCACGCTGATCAAGGTCATCACCGGCGCCCACGAGGCGGACAGCGGCGAACTCCTTGTCAACGGAAACCCCGTCCACTTCACGTCCACAGCAGAAGCCATGCAGCACGGCATCGCCTGCATCTATCAGGAGCTGACGATCGCGCCGCAGCTGGACATTGCCAAGAACGTATTTCTGGGCAATATGCCACGCACGAGCGGTGATTTCCTCGATCTGAAAAAGCTCTACCACGACACCGAGGAGATCCTCAACGACTACATAGGGCTGCACCTCGACCCGCATATGCCCGCGGGCGATCTGTCCGTCGGCCAGCAGCAGATGATCGAGATCGGCCGCGCGCTCACCCGCCGCGCCAAGCTCATCATCATGGACGAGCCGACCTCCTCTCTGTCCGAGGCGGAAACGGAAACGCTGTTCAAGCTCATCAAAATGCTGCGCGACGATAACGTCGCCATCGTTTACATCAGCCACAAGCTCGATGAGGTCATGGAACTGGCTGACCGCATCACCGTCATCCGCGACGGCCAGAACATCGTAAGCCGCAACAAAGAGGAATTCACACAGGAGCAGCTCGTCGCCAGCATGATCGGCCGTCCGCTCGAAAACCTCTATCTGAAAGAGCCCGCCGAGATCACGACCACCATGCTCGAGGTGAAAAACCTCACACGCAAAGGCGTATTTGAGGATATCTCCTTCTCCGTTCGCAAGGGCGAGGTCGTGGGCTTCTTCGGCCTGGTCGGCGCGGGACGCAGCGAGATCATGCGCGCCGTGTTCGGCATCGACAAATACGACTCCGGTGAAGTCGTCGTGGACGGCGAGACTCTGCGCGGCGGCGATCCGGCGAAGGCCATTCGCGCCGGCATCGGCTTCTGCACGGAAGACCGCAAGAAAGAGGGCTTGGCCCTGCGGCTTTCGATCTTGCTGAATATGACGCTCGTGCGCCTGCCGTTTTTGGCGAAGCTCGGCATCGTAGACCGTGCAGCCCAGAAGAAAGCGGCGGACGAATATGTGGACGCCATCTCCATCAAAACGCCCAGCATCAAGCAGCTTGTTGGTAATCTCTCCGGCGGCAACCAGCAAAAGGTCGTCGTGGCCAAATGGCTGATGATGGATCCGAAGGTCCTGATCGTGGACGAACCCACCCGCGGCATCGACGTCGGCTCGAAGTCCGAGATCTACGGCCTTCTGTCCGACCTTGCCAAGCGCGGCATGGCCATCATCGTGGTCTCCAGCGAGATCGAGGAGATCATGGGCGTTTGCGACAGCGTTGTTACCATCTTCGAAGGCAAAAAGACCGCGCAGCTCGACATCACGCCGGAGCTGACGCGCGAGGATATCCTCACGGCGGCGCTCGGCGGCAGCTTCAAGAGCCCGGCGGAGCTTGGAAAGGGGGCGGCAGAAAATGAATGAGACGACCGAAAAAACCGTAACGGAAGAGAAAAACTTCTCCTACTACTGGAAGAAATTCCTCTCGCTCAACGGCTCGACCGTTCTGATCGCCATGATCGCCGCGATCATCCTGTTTGAGATCATTCTTCAGATCCGCACCCCCAACAGCAGCGGCCTGATCTTCATGAAGCCGTCGAACCTGATGATGATCCTGCGCCAGAACGTTTACATCGGCATCATCGCCTTTGGTCTGACGCTCGTGATGCTCACGGGCAACATCGACCTTTCCGTCGGCAATATGCTCACGTTCCTGTGCAGCTTCTGCGCCGTGATCATGATGAACACCGACAACGTGTT
>CAYLSA010000035.1:3099-15390 GCA_964386575.1 uncultured Oscillospiraceae bacterium
TCACGTTCCTGTGCAGCTTCTGCGCCGTGATCATGATGAACACCGACAACGTGTTTCTCACGCTGCTCGCCACCATCGGCGTGGGTGCAGCCTGCGGCCTGTTCAACGGCGTTTTGGTCAACTACCTGAATTTGAACAGCTTCATTACCACCCTCGGCGCAAGCTCCATCTACAGCGCGTTGGCCCTGTTCGTTTCCGCGGGCACCGTGCTCGTGATCGACACCAACTGCAACCCCATGTTCCAGGCGCTCGGCAAAGCCAGCTTCGGCCCCATCCACATCCTGATCGTGTGGTTTGTTCTCGTGGCAGTCGTTCTTGGCCTTCTGCTCAGCCGCACGGTTTACGGCCAGCAGCTTTATGCCATCGGCGCCAACCCCATCGTGGCACGCTTCTCCGGCATCCGCCATAAACGCAACATCACCATCGCCTATGTCATCACGGGCGTTTGCGTGGGTCTGGCGGCGGTCATCATGATGGCCAACTCCCTCAGCTCGAACCCCCAGGCCGCTTCCGGCAAGGAAATGGAGGTCATCCTCTGCGTCGTGCTCGGCGGCTGTGCCATCAATGGCGGCAAGGGCTCCGTTTGGGGCACCGTCATCGGCATCATGTTCTACGGCGTGCTTTCGGCCGGCTTCACGAGTCTGAACCTGTCGCAGTATCTGCAGTGGGTCGTGATGGGTCTGATCATGCTGTTCGCGCTTTCCCTCGACGTTCTCAAGGGTAAGGAGGTCAAGCTATGGAAGAAAAAATGAATCTCGAGCAGATGAAGAAAACGCGCCAGATGCGCATGATCAAGGACAACAACTCCGTTTTGATCCTTGCGCTCGTGTTGTTGGTCGCGTTCCTGTTCGTGGACGGCTACAAAAACAGCTTCTATAACGTCCTTCGCTACACGGCGATGTACGGCCCCGTCTGCCTCGGTCTCGGCATCGTTATGATCACAGGCAACATCGACCTTTCCGCCGGATTCCAGGCGGGCTTTGCCGGCGTTATGAGCGTTGTGGGCTTCAACTGGGCCTATCAGGCATCAAACGACGCCGCGTTCTCGCTGGTGGCCGGTATCCTCATTGCCATCGCAACCGGCGCCATCACCGGCGCGATCAACGGCCTCGTCATCGCGAAGATCGGCGTTCCCTCGCTGATCGCCACCATAGCATCGAACTACGCATTCCAGGGCCTTGTGTTCTACTATGCCAAGAGCTCGTTCTCCCCGGCGGATGCCGAAATGGTGAAAACCGTGGCCCAGACCGCCATCGGCGGCATGAAGTGGCTGACGCCCACGCTGATCATCTTCATCGTCATCGCGGCGGCTATCTTCTTCTGGATGTATAAAACACGCTTCGGCACCTCCCTGTATGTCGTGGGTGACAACCCCGAGGCGGCGGCCTTTGCCGGCATCAGTGTAAAAGGCTCTGTGTGGGTCGCCTATATCCTCTGCGGCATGCTGGCGGCAGTGAGCGGCTTCTTCATGGTGTCGAACGCGGGCTACGCCATCTACACGCAGGGCAACAGTCTCGCCACGCTCACCATCAGCTGCTGCGTGATCGGCGGCATCAAGATGACCGGCGGCAAGGGCACTATGCTCCACGTCGTGCTCGGCGTTTTGATCATGCGCGCCATTTCGCAGATCATGGCATCCCTGTTCCTCAGCACCTCGATGGTCAACCTCATCACAGGCGTTCTGCTGATCGTGGTTCTCATCATCGACCGCTTCACCAGCAACAAAGAAGTGGATTGACAACCGTTGATAATCTGTTCCCGCAGAATATCATAGAAAATTTGGAAAGGATCAAAAAAGCATGAAACTGAGAAAAATTCTTGCCCTTGCTCTCGCACTCGTTATGGTTCTGGCGCTGGCTGCGTGCAGCAGCTCCGGCTCCGGCTCCAGCAGCGCCGGCGGCGCTACCGTGGCCGAAGGCTGCAACGTCGATGTCTCCGGCGTTGACCTGTCCGGCAAGACCATTGGCTATGTCACCATCACCTCCACCGCTCCTTGGGGCGGCCGTGTCGGCACCGAGCTTGAGCGCATCGCGAAGGAATGCGGCGCGAAGGTCAACGTGCTGGACGCCCAGACCGTTGCGGACGACGTGACCAACTACTGCAACCAGATGATCGACGCCCATGTTGACGCGCTGTGCGTGTTCGGCGGCGACCCCACTGCCATGGTCGACGTTGCCAAGCGTTGCTCCGAGGAAGGCGTTCCCCTGTTCCTGTGCGGCCTTGACGTTGCCGCCGAGGGTCAGCAGTACGCCACCGCCTGCATCGGCCCCGACCAGAAGCAGGCTTTCGTTGAGATCGCCAACTACGTCATCGCCGACAACGGCGCCGATGCGGGCTGCACCGTAGTGCAGATCTCCGGCGTTCCCTTCCTGATGGACTATCAGCTGCGTGAGGCCGGCTTCCTGGAAGGCACCGCTGCCACCAACTACAACCTGCTCGAGCCCGACTACGCGTTCTCCAGCCGTACCGATGCGAAGGCCTTCATGGAAAACCACATCACCGCCGAGGGTGACCAGATCGACATCGTCATGGGCTATGACGACGACCTGACCATGGGCGCTGTGGCCGCCATCGAAGAGGCCGGCATGACTGACCAGGTCAAGGTCTACTCCTTCACCGGCCAGAACGACGCCATCCAGGCTGTCGCCGACGGCAAGATGGCTCTGACGGTCATGAACCGCGCCGACGACATCGCCGCGGAGACCTGCAACGCCATGAACGAGTACTTCACCACCGGCTCCACCGAGTACTACCACTACACCAACCTCATCTACATCAACGCCGATAACGTCAACGATTATGTCGGCAAGGGCGAGTTCTAATTCTCCCCTTTCAATACCGGCTCTGCCGGAACAAACAAAAACACTGCACGGTTCGCCGTGCAGTGTTTTTGCATAAGGAAAGGCCGCTCGAATGAGCGGCCTTTTGCTGATTAGTTTTTCAGGCTGTGCAGCGGGGCCGGAATATGGCCGCCGCGGGCGATAAAATCGGCGCTCGACGACTTATGCACCGCCATGACCGGCGCACTGCCGAGCAGACCGCCCATTTCGATGGTGTCGCCCACCTGCTTGCCGGGCGTGGGCAGCACGCGCACCGCCGTGGTTTTGTTGTTTATCATGCCGATGGCCGCCTCGTCCGCGATGATGGCGGCGATGGTTTCTGCCGGGGTATCGCCGGGGATGGCGATCATATCAAGTCCCACGGAGCACACGCAGGTCATGGCCTCGAGCTTATCGATGCAAAGCTCACCGGAACGCGCCGCGGCGATCATGCCCTCATCCTCGCTGACGGGGATGAACGCGCCGCTCAGCCCGCCCACGGACGACGACGCCATCACGCCGCCTTTCTTCACCGCATCGTTGAGCAGAGCCAGCGCCGCTGTGGTACCGTGGGTGCCACAGGTCTCCAGGCCCATCTCCTCCAAAATGCGGGCCACGCTGTCGCCCACTGCCGGTGTGGGGGCCAGACTAAGATCGACGATGCCGAACGGCGTATCGAGACGGCGGCTCGCTTCCTGCGCAACCAATTGCCCCATACGCGTGACGCGGAAGGCTGTTTTCTTCACCGTTTCCGCCACCACATCGAAGCTCTGCCCTTTCACGGTCTGCAAGGCCGTGTGGACAACGCCGGGACCGGAAACGCCCACATTGATGACCTTTTCCGCCTCGCCCACGCCATGGAACGCGCCCGCCATGAAGGGATTGTCCTCCACCGCGTTGCAGAACACCACAAGCTTTGCGCAGCCCAAGCCGTCCTGCGCGGCGGTGCGCTCCGCCGTTTGTTTAATGATGCGGCCCATGAGCGCCACAGCGTCCATATTAATACCGCTGCGTGTGGAGCCGACATTGATGGACGAGCAGACCAGCTTCGTTTGCGCAAGCGCCTCCGGAATGGAGCGGATAAGACATTCATCCGCCCGCGTCATGCCTTTTTGCACCAGCGCCGAAAAGCCGCCGATAAAATCCACGCCGCAGGTCATAGCCGCCTCGTCCATGGCGCGGGCAAAAGGCACATAGTCCTGCGTGTCGCTCGCCCCGGCCACCAGCGCCATAGGCGTTACGGAAATGCGCTTGTTTACGATGGGGATACCAAATTCGCGCTCGATCTCCTGTCCGGTGGCAACGAGCTTATCCGCCGAGCGACAGATCTTGTCGTATATCTTATGGCAGGCGGTTTTTGCCTCGGCATCGCAGCAGTCAAGCAGAGATATGCCCATGGTGATGGTGCGGATGTCGAGATGCTGGCGGTCGATCATGTCAAGCGTGGCCAGAATTTCCTTTTGATTGAGCATAGCCGCGCCTCCGTTAAATGCTGTACATGGCGTCGAAAATATCCTGCCGCTGCATCCGGATGGAAAGGCCCATCTTCTCGCCCAGTGCCTCCAGGCCGGTGGCAAGCTCGGACACGGACTTGCCCGCCTCCGGCAGCTCCACGGCCATCACCATGGTGAAGCTTCCGTGCAGGATGGTCTGGCTGATATCGAGAATATTCACGTTGTTTTCGGCAAGATGGGTGCAGACGGCGGCGATAATACCCACGCGGTCTTGTCCCAGAACGGTCACAATGGCTTTCATGTTCGGCTCCTTATTGTTTTATCTTCAAACTCAGATTTTAGCACACACGCTGGCGAATGTAAATGAAAAAACAGCGGAGCCGAAGCCCCGCTGTGGATGAATTATTTTTGTTCGCGCATATATCGCCGCGCATCTTTGATGAAGCTTGCGATGATGAGCGCGATAACGATGCCGATGGGAAACGCCGCGATGATGGACACGGTTTGCAGGTTATTCATACTGCTGTCGCTGAAGATGAGCGCGACCGGCAGCAAAATGAGCAAAATGGCCCAAAACAGGATCATGCCCTTGCCGGGGGCCTCGTCCTCGCCGATCTCGCGGTAGGAATACGCGGAGGCGACCAACGTGATGGAGTCAAAGCTCGTGGCATAAAAGGCGATCATGGAGCCGATCAGCAGCACCAGAACGATCTGCGGCACCGGCAGGGTGTGGATGACGGCGATGATGGTCTGATACAAGTCGCCGGTCTGGGCGTAAAGCCCCATCACATCCATCACGCCATGCGTCTGCAGGCCGAGGCTGTAGTTTCCGAGAATGATAAAGGAGATATAGGTCGAACTCAGACCGAAGATCATCGCGCCGAGAATGACCTGCTTCACCGTGCGGCCGCGGGAGATACTGCCCATGAAAAACGGCGAGGCCACGCACCATACCAGCCAGTAGGCCCAGTAGAAAATGGTCCAGTTTTGGGGGAAATTCGACGTGCGCAGCGCATCGGTCCATGTGGCAAGGCCGATGAAGTTTTGCAGCATATTGCCAATGGCGCTGAAGCCGGTTTCGAGGATATACACCGCCTCCCCACCAAAGAGCAGCACATAGGCCAAAAGCGCGAAGAACACATACATACACGCGTGGGCCAGGAAGCTGACGCCCTTCATGCCGCGCAGCACCGCGATGGTATACACCGCGCAAATGGCGACCAAGATCGCGATGGTGAGCCACTTGGAATCCGGAATGCCCAGCAGCGAAGTAAGTGCCGAGGACAAAAGCGGCGTAGCCAGACTGAAGGTAGTAGCCGTGCCCGCAATGAGGGCGATGACGGCCAGAATATCGATCAGCTTGCCGGGCAGCTTATCCGTCTGTGAACCCAAGATAGGACGGCAGGCCTCGGAATACTTCTGCTTTTTCACGCCGCGCACGTGCAGCATGAAGCCAAAGCAGGCCGCCAAAACGGCATAAAAGCTCCAAACGATGGGGCCCCAGTGAAACAGCGGGATGGTGGATGCCCAGTCCTGTATGGAGCCGAGTTCCGCCAGATGCGGCTCGTTTGCATAGAGGATCCACTCGCAGAAGGAATAGAACAGAATATCTGCCGCGAGGCCCGCCGTGAACAGCATCGAGCCCCAGGTGAAAAAGCTGTACTGCGGCTTCTCGTCGGGCTTGCCGAGCTTGATCTTGCCGATCGGCGAAAACGCGATGTACAGCGCAACGATCAAAATGCCAAGGCCGACGATCAGATAGTAAAGCCCCATCTCATCGCCCAAAAAGGCGCGGATAGCACCGAGTACATTCGTCGAGCCAGAGGGGTCAACGATGAAAAAAACGAACAGCAGAACAATAATGGCCATCGGGATGATGGTCGTTGCGGGGTCTATGCGTCTTTTTTTATCCATAGGAACATCCTTTTCCGGCGGCCACTCGCCTATGTCGCTCAAAGTGCAGAAATCGCGGCCTGTGCGATCTCATAATAGTCCTTGGCGTATTGATATTGCCGCAGCGCATAGTCACCAAAATCCACGCCCAGCTGATGCTTATACTCGCACCAGTTGCTCCAAAGCAGTCCACAGGACGCCACATAGCAGTAGATCTTGGCCCGCACCGCCGATACGCAACCTTCGGGGAAATAGCAGTCGATCAGCGAATCGACCTGCTCGCGGTCATACAGCGCGTAGATGGCAAACATGGCAATATCCACATGAGGATCCTGCATCCCGGCATATTCCCAGTCGATCAGGCGAATATCGCCATCCCCGATGAAGAGGAAATTATCCGGCACCGCGTCGATATGGCTGAGGACGCTGTCCCGCTCCTGCCGCTCAATGAAATCGCGCAGGGACAAAACGCGGCGCTTGGTTTGGGCATAATCAGGATAAACCGAGTTCTGACCGCCCCAAAGCGATTCATAAAATTCCATCTGGCCGAAAATATCAAACACGCGCGGTACAGACAGACGCAGCGAGTGAAACCGCCGCAGCCGCTCCATGCACGCCGTCACATCCGCCCAGTCAAGCGGGTCACACACGCGCGCATTTTCGTAGTAGCGGGAAATTTTCAAGCCGCTCTGCGGGTCGATATGCGCCACATCGTCGCATATATCAAGTCCCTGCAGAGCGTGATACACCGCCGCCTCACCGGGCCGGTCGATCATGCGGTCGGTGCCCTCACCCGGCACACGCAGGATATACCCCTCGCCACGGCAGCGGAAGGTATAGGAATGGTTCGTCATGCCCTTTTTCAGAACATGAAAATCAGACAGTTCCCCTTCGCCGCAGCCCATCAGGCGGGCCAAACCGCTGCGAAGCTTCGGGTCTGTCAAATGATCTTGACGCATGGCGTCATCTCCTGTTTTTGGGATCGGTCGAGAAAATCAGTCCTCGTCGTCGTATTCCTCCACATCGCCCTCGGCTTCCTTTTTGCCCTCAAGGTCGATGTTGAATTTTTCCTTGGCTTTTTTCTTGATGCGCGTCCACACGATGCCGATCACGGCGCCGACCGCCACAACGATGCCCGCCACGACCTGGATCGTGTAGGTCATGACCGAGGGGTCAATGTAGGCATGGGCAGCCATGGTGAAGAACATGGCGATACCGGTTACGACAAACAGTTTTGAAAGCAGCTTCATGTTTCGATTTCCTTCTTTTTCTGGTTTTTCTCGCGGATCTGCGCGAGGAGATATTTGCCGGCCGCGCGCGACGAGCGGCCAAGGTTATACAACGTTTCTTCTTTGAGTGCGGCGATCTGGGCCGAATATTTCTCCGGCTTGCCGATCAGCTCCTGCACCGTTTCCGCCAATTTGCTTAAATCGTCCGGCTGCAGCTCCGCGCCGAGTTCACGGCGGAGCTTGAAGTCCACCGGCTCGATGTCAATGGCCTTCCAGTTGGGGTTGATTACCTTCATGGTCGTGTTGATGAACAGCGAGGGCTTGAGCGTGGCGAAGCTGAATTCATACGCGATGCCCGACCAGTCCGTGATGAGCAGATCGGATTCATACACAGTGTCGTTGGATGAGAAATCGGTCTGTATCTCCAACTCATCCGCCGGATAGCTGCCCCATTTGGCCTTGAGTTGTTCGATGACCGCCGGTGTGCGGCGCAGGGCCTGCGGATGCGGACGCACGATGATGCGGCAACCAAGCGGCAGCAGCGCCTCGAGCATATCGTCGATGCACGATTCGAGAATATTATCCGGCTGGTGCGACGGCGCGATGAGGATTTGCTTTTTTGCCTTTTCCGCCTTCGGCATGGCCTCGTACATCGCCGTGAGCGCGTCGAGATACGGGAAGCCGATCTCCACGGTTTTCTGCGGCGGTTCGATGCCTCGCAGGTCGTTCATGGCGCGAATTTCGTTCACGATATGCTCACCGCAGCAGAATACGGTGTCAAAATGATCGAGCGCCGCCTCGCGCAGAAGCATATTGTCGCTGCCGAGACCGTGGTCAATGTAGATATACTCCACATCCTTGCGGACATAGCTGCGCTTGAGGAAGTAGTTTTCCAGATCCGGCGTGGTCATCACAAGAAGATCCGTGTCCATGCGCATAAACAGCGTGATAAGGCGCTTCTGGCCGATGTAATAGGGCTTGATGCGCGGCTCGGACTCCGCAAGGCGGAAGATCTGGTCGTCAAAATCGCTGGTGATATAGTGAATGATAACGTTCGAGTGGCCAAGCAGCCATTCGATCACACCCTGATAATACTTATAAAATCCGCTGCCCTCGGAATAGAACACGAGGTGCTTATTCGTAACAGAGAAAAAGCGCTTATAGTCCGCTCTCTCGCGGCGGCGGGCCTCGCGGCTGTCCCCCGCGCCAAGTGATTCGATGGCCGCCAGCTCCTTGCGACTGGCCTCGAGCTCTTCATAATCGATGTATTTTTTCGGGTCGATCCACCAGTTGAGCAGATAGATCTGCGCAATGGCAATAAGGTTGCCCGCCGTCCAGTAAAGAGCCACACCCGCGCGCACAAACAGACCCAGATACAGCGAAAGCGCGACCGACAGAGCGAGCATACCATATTTATTGAGCTTGCTGGCCTCGGCCTGGAGGACCTGATCGGCATTTTCCGCCAGACACAAAAGCAGCGCCGCCATGCCCGCGATGACCGGCCACAGCAGATACCAGCCGCCCGTTTCACTCGGAATGCGGTAAAAATCCACGCCCCAGCAGAACATATCCGCCGCCGTCATGCCGGCCGTTTCCGGCTCACGCACGACCGCGATCACGCCCATGAGCAGCACGAGCTGGATGATAAGCGGGATCACGCTGGCCGCCGGACGGTATTTTTTCGCCTTATACAGCGCCGCTGTTTCCTCGTTGATGCGGTCATGGTCGCCGAAATAGCAGGCCTTGATGCGATTGATGGCCGGCTGAAGCTCCACGACCTTAATGCTGTTTTTTTGCACCCATATGTTGACCGGCAGCAAAATCACGCGCGTCAGCAGCGTGAAAAGCAGGATCGCCAGGCAGTAATTATGCAAAAGCTCGTAGCACAGCGCTGTAAGTGCGCCGAGCGGAACGGCCAAAATTTGTGTGATCGCGTCCAAAAATCGTACACCCTCTTGCTATCGCAGGAAAAATATTTACAAAAAGTTTACCACATCGAGCAGGAGAATTCAAGACACAGATGCGCCTTGCACTCATTCATCCGCTGCGGGTCTGTATAGCGAGCCGCCGAAGCCCACCGCCGTGAGTGCCGCATAGCATTGCATGGTAGCCATGGCATCCGTTTCGCCGTCCGGAAGATGGGAAAACGAACCGTCCTCCAACCGATACGCCAGCGCTGCATCCAGCGCGCTCACACCGTTTTTTACAAAGCGCTCGTCCGTTGGGGAAAGGCCCAGCGCCGTAAGAGCCAGGATCACCTGCGCACAGCTTTCCGCGTTTTTCTCGCCGTAGCTTGCAAAGCCACCGTTTTCGCCTTGTAGATTTGAAAGCACATCCAGCGCCTGTTCCACCGCCGCCGCGGCGTCCGCGCGGTCGGTATAGGCCGCCAGTGCCGAAAGCGCCATAGCGGTCATATCGGGGTCGGCCCGTTCGCCGGAAAAGGCGAAGCCGCCATCGGGAAGCTGCCGTGATAAGATCGCATCTACCAGCGCATCCCGCAGGCCGTCCGGCGAGGGATATGCACCGCTGTCGAGCGCAAGCAGAGCGAAGATCGCGCCGTTTATCCCCTGCTTGGTAACGAAGCCTGTGTCAAACAGCGCTTCCGTCAGATCATATCCGGCCACATTGCGCGCGTCATAGCCAGCTGCCGTAAGCGTGAGGATCATGGCGGAATACTCCGTGCTTTTGGTGTTCGACAGCACACCATCGCACGCGCGCAGGGTCTCCTCCGCTGCGGTATAGCAGTCCGCCTGCCAGCCTGAATAGCCCGCGCCGCTTTTCGCCCAGGCAAGCGAGCGCAGATATTCATTCGCCGCCAGCGGCTGATCGGCATAATACTCATTCAGTTCTTCCAGCGCCGTGTCCACAGCCGTGGGACCGGCGCAACCGGTCAGAAAAAGCGCCAGCAGCACCAGCGCGGCGATCCGTTTCATTTTCATATTGCTCCCAAAAACGCCGGAAGATCGTCTCCTCCGGCGTTTTATCCATAATTATTATATCGCGTTATTACTCGACCGTCAGAATGCAGATCGGCGGCGTGATGGTCATATCCGCGACCGTGGCGCTGACGATGTGGCGGCCCGCTTCGCTGACGGAAACCGTGACCTTGCCGTTTTCATCGGTGGCGGAGCGGGTTTCCTCGCCATCGATGGTGATGACGGCGTTGGCCAGCGGCATCTCCACCGGGTTCCAGTTTTCATCAAACGCGGTATAGCTGAGCGTAAGCTCCGTTTCGCCCTCGGCGTCGGTCACGTCAAAATAGGCGTAAACATCCGACCAGGTTTCCAGATCGGCATAGCCGAAAGCGTAGACATGGTCACCCTCCGCCACGGCATCGAGCAGGGACATCGCGGATGCGTTGTTGATGTAGTAGCCGTAGCTGCCGCCGTTTTCCACGCCCCAAAGCTTCGTGAGAGAAAGACCGTATTCGGTCTCCTCCGCTGCGTAGCCCTCGGCCGCACCACCGGCATAGAAATGCTCATGCACGCAGGAAAGCGCATCGCCGATGGTAACGGCGCCGTCCGCATCCACATCGGTCACTTCGACCTCCTCGTCGGACACGACCAGCTCGCCGGCATCCGCAATGGTGACATGAACGTTCACAGGCTCCGCTGCGGGGGCTTCTTCGGTGGTCTCCTCCACAGTCTCAGCCGCGGCCAACGCGGCCTCGATGGCATCAAGACGCGCTTCGTATTCATCGATAACGGCAAGCTCCGCCGGGTCGATCTCCGCCGCGCAGCCGGCCATCAGGCCAAGCAGCATCAGCGCGGCAAGGGCAAGAGTAATGATCTTTTTCATAATGGTTTCTCCTTTCGTTTCGCCAGCCGCCGAATTATACCACGAGCGCAGCGGGATTACAAGGAGGTTCCAAAAGCTCCGTGCGGAAGTGTGGCCGCAGGAAGTTGCAAATCTGTTCAAAGGCCAGGCGGCAGGTGTCCTCATCGTTCGGAAGATCGCCCAGCATCACACGGTAGGCGTACGACAGCATGGTCTCAAATGTTTGATGCAGCAAGATCAGATCCCGCCGCCCCGGCAGAAAGAATGTTTTCATCTTTTCGCACAGAGGCATGAAATGGTTTTCGTGTTCTATCTTCGCGTTGCGCCGGAAGTTTTCCGAATAGTAATAGCGGATATAGAACACGCAGTCCTCCGGCTCCTCCAATATGAATTCCCATACCGGCTTCCACAGCCGCCAGCAGCGTTCCCACCAATCCAGTGACTCGTCCAAAAGCACCGGATAAAGAGACTGGACCAACGCTTCAAAATCCTCATCCTCTTTATAGATCGCCGCACGAAGAAGATCGTCTTTATTCTTAAAGTAGCGGTAGATCGTCGATTCGCTCATCTGCGCCCAGCTCGCCAGGCTGGCCACCGTGGTGTGTTCCATACCGTCCCGCGCCACTACATTCACAGCGCTGCGGATCAAAATTTTCCTCTGTTCGTCGCGTTTTCTCATTTTTTTGTGCGGGCTCCTTTCGAGTTAAGATTTTTTCTTCAAAAGGATTTCAGCCTGTGTTTTTATCGTTTTTGCGCAACTCATGCAGCAGGGATTTAGAACTTTTTCATAAGAAAAGGCCCTAATTCTTCCGAGAACTTTTTCTCGCCCAAAAAGTGAAATTTCTGACATGATTGACAGAGTACAAACTATTATTGACAAATTTTCTTCCTTTATAATATCATGCATTTGTACAAAATAACAGCATTTTCTGAATTTTTTTATGGAGAGGTATTCACAAATGCAAGAACTGCTCATCAACTCGGTAGAGACCCTCGAGGAAGCTCTGCCCATCATCCGCGCCTCCCAGGCGGAGTATGCCACCTTCACCCAGGAGCAGGTCGATGCCATCTGCGAAAAGGCGGCCACCGCCGTTTCCAAGATGCGCATTCCTCTGGCCA
>CAYLSA010000036.1:0-15269 GCA_964386575.1 uncultured Oscillospiraceae bacterium
GCGAGCTGTTTGCCACCACGCAGGATGCGAAGCTGCGCGGATATAAATCCGGCCGCTTCTCGTTCAATGTGCGTGGCGGCCGCTGCGAGACATGCACAGGCGATGGCCTTATCAAGATCGAGATGCACTTTCTGCCGGATGTATACGTCCCCTGCGAGGTATGCCACGGCAAGCGCTACAACCGCGAAACCTTAGAAGTGCGCTACAAGGGCAAAAACATTGCCGAGGTGCTCGATATGACGGTGGAGGAGGCGCTTGACTTCTTCCGCAATCAGGAGTCCATCCGCAACAAGCTGCAAACGCTGTACGATGTCGGCCTTGGCTATATTCGTCTCGGCCAGCCGTCCACCACCATCTCCGGCGGCGAGGCCCAGCGCATCAAGCTGGCCACGGAGCTTTCCAAACGCTCCACCGGCTCCACGGTTTATGTGCTCGATGAGCCCACCACCGGTCTGCACACGGCGGATGTGGTGCATCTTTTGGATATGCTTCAGCGCCTGACGGACGCGGGCAACACCGTGATCGTTATCGAGCATAATCTCGATGTGATCAAATGCGCCGACCACATCATCGATCTCGGTCCCGAGGGCGGCGATCAGGGCGGAACGCTGGTATTTGCCGGAACGCCGGAGGATTGTGCCGCGTGCCCGGAAAGCCACACCGGCGCCTTTTTGAAAAGAATCATGGATGAAAGAGAGAGCTTATAATGGAGCTTACAGAGACCTTGCAGCAGATCGGTCTTGGGCCGCAGATGATAACCTTCATCGTTGCCATGCTGCCGGTTTTTGAGCTGCGTGGTGCGATCCCGGTCGGCGTTTTGCTGGGCCTGCCCGTTTGGAAAGCCACTGTGATCAGCCTGATCGGCAATATGCTGCCGGTGCCGTTTATCATTGCATTTGTGCGTGTGGTGTTCAATTGGATCCGCGCGCATGTGAAGTGGCTGGCCGGTTTTGTTGACCGCATGGAGGCCAAGGCGGAGAAAAACCGCGAAAAGATCATGCGCGGCATCTTCTGGGGGCTGCTCGTGTTCGTGGCCATTCCGCTGCCGGGCACCGGCGCGTGGACAGGGGCCATGATCGCGGCGCTGCTGGATATCCGTATGTCCCGCGCACTGCCGTCGATCTGTGTGGGCGTTTTGATCGCAGGCATCATCATCACGCTGGCAACCGCCGGTGTTATACAGTTGGTTATTTAAATGGAAGAAAAAAAGCTTGAGCAGGTCGAGGGCTATGTGGCCTCCGTGCTGTTTCGTAACGAAGAAAACGGATACTGTGTGCTGCGGCTGGATGAAACGGACGGCGAGCAGTGCATCGTGGTCGGCTGCATCCCCATGGCCGCGCCGGGCGAGAGTCTGACGGCATGGGGCACATGGGTGCGCCATCCGAGCCATGGCGAGCAGTTCAAGGCCGAGTATACCGAACGCACCATGCCGAGCGGGGCAGAGGCGATCTATGATTATCTCGCCAGCCGTGTTGTTCGCGGCATCGGTCCGGCCACGGCAGCCTTGATCGTCAGCCGTTTTGGCGATGATTCACTTAACGTTCTGCGTGACCATCCGGAGCTGCTGGCCAATCTCAAAGGCATCAGCGAAAAAAAGGCGCTGGAGATCTCCAGGGAATTCCGCCGCCAGACCGGTATGCGCAGTTTGATGGAGTTTCTCGCGTCGGCCTCACTGCCGCCGTATCTGGCGCTGCGTGTGTATCGCTATTATGGCGACGATTCACTCGAACTGCTCAAGGAAAACCCGTACATACTGTCCACCGAACACATCGGCGCGCCCTTTTCGCAGGCGGATGCGCTGGCGCTCAATCTGGGCCTGGAAGGCGATTCGCCCCAGCGTGTGGCGGCGGCTCTGTTGTTTGAACTGCGCTATAACGCCGGAAACGGCCACTGCTTCATCCCGCGCCCCAAACTCATTGCCGCCACGGCGCAACTGATCGAGGTGGAGGAGGAACAGGTCGCGGAGGGGCTGGAACTGCTGCTCGATTCCGGCGACGTCACGATGGAACAGGTGGCCAATGTGGAGGCCTGCTATCTTTCGGGCCTGTATGCGGCGGAGGTTTTCACAGCCGCCCAGCTTCGCCGCATGGCGGGTCATGGCTATGCTAATAAAATCAACATCCCGCGCGTGATCGAAAAGATCGAAGCCGAGCAGGGGATACGCTTCGCGCCGCTTCAGCGCCAAACGCTGGAAGCCGCGGCATCGAAGCAGCTCGTGGTCATCACGGGCGGCCCCGGCACGGGCAAGACCACCTCTGTGCGTGCGGTTCTGGCTTTGTTTGACACGATGGGGCTTGAGACCATGCTGGCCGCGCCCACGGGCCGGGCCGCCAAGCGCCTCGGGGAGCTTGCCGGACGCGATGCCTCCACGATCCACCGCCTGCTGGAAGCCAATTTCTCCGAGCAGACCGACACGGTCACATTCAAACGCGACCAGAGCGACCCGCTTTCCTGCGATGCGCTCATCGTGGATGAGTGCTCCATGGTGGATATCACGCTTATGCGTGCGCTGCTGGCGGCCATACGGCCGGAGTGCCGCTTGGTTCTCGTGGGCGACGCCGACCAGCTCCCGTCCGTTGGGCCGGGCAACGTGTTCCGCGATATCATCCGCAGCCGGGCGGCGGAAACCGTTCGCCTGACGGAGATCTTCCGGCAGGATGAGACCAGCCGCATCGTATTGTGCGCCCACCAGATCAACCGCGGCGAGCAGCCCGATCTGCGTCTGAACAAGGGCGGCTTCTACTTTCTGCGCCGCCGCGAGCCGGAGGATGCGGCCAAGACCATCGTGGAGCTGTGCCAAACGCGTCTGCCGCAGAACATGAATATCCCACCGCAGGATATACAGGTACTCTGCCCGAGCCGCAAAGGGCCGGCGGGCACGGAAAATCTGAATAAACTTCTGCAAGCCGCGCTCAATCCGCAGGCGGTGAATAAAAACGAATTCGGCTATGCCGAGCGCGCCTTCCGCGAGGGCGACCGTGTGATGCAGATCCGAAACGACTACGATATCGCGTGGAAAACCGCTGCCGGCATCCAGGGTTACGGCGTCTTTAACGGCGACATCGGCACCATCGCCTCCATCGACCACGCCGCGGAAAGCCTCGTCGTCGATTTTGACGGCCGCATGGCCGAGTATGCCATGGAGCAGGCGGGCGAGCTTGAACACGCATGGGCGGTCACGGTGCATAAATCCCAGGGCAGCGAATACCGTGCCGTAGTTCTGGCGGCATCCAAAACCGCGCCGCAGCTTATGTATCGCGGACTGCTCTATACCGCCGTGACGCGCGCGGCAAAGCTGCTGGTCATCGTGGGCGATGACGGCGTGATCGGCGCCATGACGGAAAATTACCGCCGTGCCAAGCGCTATAGCGGCCTGAAAGTCCGTCTGACGGAGGAATCATGAAGCTCGGTCAATGGCTGCTGGAGCTGCTGTTTCCCACGCGCTGCATTCTGTGCCGCGACTTTCTGGGCGGCGGCAAGCCGCGCATCTGTCCCCGCTGCGCGGAAACGATACCGGCCACATTTGAGGGCGGCAAAAGCCACGGCGACTTTTACTCGCTGTGCGTTTCGGCGGTATTTTATGAAAAATCCATGCGCGATGCCATCCTGCGCTATAAATTTCAGGGCGCGCGTGTATACGCACCGGCGTTCGGAACGCTGCTTGCCTCCGTGATATACGAGCAGCTTGACGGCAAGTATGACGTGATCAGCTGGGTGCCGCTCGATCGGGGACGACGCCGAAAGCGCGGCTACGATCAGGCGGAGCTTCTGGCTCGCGAGGCGGCGAAGCAGCTTCGGCAGGAGTGCGTGCCGCTTTTGAAGAAAAAGCGCGGCGTGCATCCGCAGTCGGGCACCGGTTCGCCGGAGCGGCGGCGGGCCAATATCGCCGGAGCCTATTCCGTGATCGATCCGGCGCCGGTCGCCGGACGGCGGATATTGCTGATCGACGACATCGTCACCAGCGGCTCCACCTTATCCGAATGTGCGAAAACGCTGCTGCTGGCCGGAGCGGAGGATATATGCTGCGCCACGCTCGCGCGCACAAAGAAATAACATCCTACAACAGGCCGAAAGGCCGGGAGGGAAGTATATGCTGTTTTTTGAAAGAGATATAGCCGTTGACCTTGGCACGGTGTCTACGCTGATGTATGTGCAGGGCAAGGGCGTGCGTCTGCGCGAGTCCACGGTGGTCGCGGTTGATCGCAACAACGGCCGCGTGATGCGCATGGGTGAGGACGCGAAGAAGATGCTCGGCCGCACGCCGGCGAATATCGTGCCCATTCACCCCATCGCCTCCGGCGTCATCTCCGATTATGACATGACGAGCCGCCTGCTCAAGGAATTCATCGGCCGCATCACATCCTTCAGTCTGTTTAAGCCCCGCGTGCTCATTCTTGTGCCGGGCAGCATCACCGGCGTGGAGGAACGAGCCATCATCGACGCAGCGGTCGAAGGCGGCGCGCGCAAGGTGTATCTGCTGGAAAGCGCGGTGGCCACGGCCTGCGGTGCGGGCATCGATGTGAAAAAGGCCGACGGCCACATGATCGTGGACATCGGCGGCGGCACCACGGAGATCGCCGTGATCTCCATCGGCGGCGTGGCCGCGAGCGAATCGATCAAGATCGCCGGGGACAGCTTCGACGAGGCCATCGTCAAGTTTATCCGCAAAAAGCATAATCTCGCCATCGGCCTGCAAACGGCGGAGGAACTCAAGCGCAGCATTGGCGGCGTGGTAGAGCGGCCGGAGGTTTTGTATCAGGAGGTGCGCGGGCGCTGCCTGCTCACGGGCCTGCCCAAAACCGTCACGGTGGATTCAAACGAGCTGGTGGAAGCAATGCAGGAACCGGCGGAGCTTATCCTGGAGGGTATCCACGCCGTCTTGGAGCAGACCGCCCCGGAGCTTATTACCGATCTTTCGAAAAATGGCATCGTTATGGCCGGCGGCGGCAGCTTGCTGTACGGTATGGATCAGCTCATCTCCGAAAGCACGGGCATCGACGCTGTGGTGGTGGACGATCCGCTCAGCTGCAATGCATTCGGAGCGGGAAAGGTGCTTTTGGAACTCAACGATATGCCGGACGGCATGATAAACCTTGCCCGCCGGAAACAAATGAAAACCTGACGCATAGATATTATAAAAATCCGAAACATATACTGATCGCATCGGATCGAACGCACGGTTAAAGGAGCATCCATGACTGATAACAAAAAAGGCCAGAATTTCTTCCACGGCGCCGCAATATATACCATCGGCATCATCATTGTAAAGATCCTCGGCGCGATCTATAAAATGCCGCTCGGCAATCTCCTTGGCGATGACGGGTTCAACCATTTTGACGTGACCTATAAGATCTATAACGTCTTTCTCACCATCTCCACCGCCGGTTTTCCGGTGGCCATGAGCCGCCTGATATCCGAGGCGGAAACAATGGATCGCGACCGGCAGGTCAGCCGTATTTTCCATGTCGGCATTGCCACGTTCCTCGGCCTCGGCGCTTTCGGCACGCTGGCCATGCTGCTTTTCCCGGCGGAGCTTGCGGCATGGATGGGCGATGTGCAGGCCACGCAATGCCTGTTCATCATGGCACCGTCCGTGGTGCTTGTGTGCGTGGCGGCGGCCTATCGCGGCTATGCGCAGGGCCATGCGGATATGATCCCCACCACCGTATCACAGGTCATCGAAACGGCCGTGAAGGTCGCAGTCGGCCTCGGCTGTGCCGGTGTTCTGCACGCCATGGGCAAAAGCGTTGCCATCTGCGCGGCGGGTGCGATCCTCGGCACCACGGTCAGCTCGCTGGCGGCCATGCTGTATATGCAGATCAAGATCCACCGCAAGTATACCGTCAATCCGCCGGTCACGGAAAGCAGCGATGTGCCGGATTCCCGGCGCAAGATCTTGTGGGATCTGCTTCGCATCGGCATCCCCATCACGATCTCCACGTCCATCATGAGCCTTGTCCAGCTCGCGGATTCCAAGATCACGCTTACGCAGCTGCAAGCCGCCGCCGGTTACAGCGAAAACGCGGCGTATGTCCTAAACGGCGTTTATGCCAAGGCGATGACGGTCTATAATGTTCCGTCCGCGTTTGTGGTGCCGTTTGTGTCCACGGTCGTTCCCGCCATCTCCGCCGCGCGCGTAAAGGGCGACCGCCTCGGCGCCTGCGACATTGCCGAGGGAGCCATGCGCCTTTGCACGCTGCTGTGCCTGCCGATGGCGGTCGGTATGGCCGTTCTGTCCAAGCCCTGCATGGATGTTCTCTATCCCGGCAGCGCGGAGCAGGGCGCCGTTTTGCTGATGGAACTTGGCATCACCTGCTATTTCATGGCCATGAGCCTGATGACAAACTCCATCCTGCCCGCCAATGGCAACGAGCGCCTGCCGCTCATCTCCATTTCGCTCGGCGCGATCGCGAAGGTCGTTGTGACCTATGTCCTCGTCAGCAATCCCGCCATCAACGTTTACGGCGCGCCCATCGGCACCTGCTGCTGCTATCTCGTCATGCTCACGTCGAATCTGATCTTCATGGGCAAGAAGATGGCGCGGCCCATGAATCTCGGCCGCATCTTCCTGCGTGCCGGTGTCAGCTGCGCGGCCATGGGCGTGGCAGCTTGGGCGGTTTGGTCGCTTCTGAGCCGCGTGATGAGCAGCACGCTTATCCCGTTTGGTCTGGCCGTGATCGTGGGCGTGATCGTGTACGCGGTAATGATCGTGGCCACGCGTGCTGTCACCATGGAGGACATGAAGCTCATCCCCAAGGGCGAAAAGCTCGGCCGCCTGCTGCATATCAGGTGACATAACGCCGCAAACCATTGAAAAATCAAGATTTTTTGAAATATTCTATTGCAACGAGAGTGAAACTATGATAAATTTTCAAAGCAAAGAAAAGTACGACATCAACGACTACCGCCGCATCATTGCGCTGCTGCGTGGGGAGGGCGGCTGTCCGTGGGACGCTGCGCAGACCCATGAGAGCATCCGCCGCAATATGCTGGAGGAGGCGTATGAGGCCGTCGCCGCCATTGACAGCGGCGATAAGGATAATCTCTGCGAAGAGCTCGGCGATATGCAGATGCAGGTCCTGTTCCATGCGCGCATGGAGGAGGAAACGGGTGGCTTTGACTTTGATGATGTGTGCGATGCGGCCTGCCGCAAGCTGCTGTTTCGCCATCCGCACGTGTTCGGTGATGTGACCGTATCGGATGCCGAACAGGCGCTGGCTTCGTGGGACAACATGAAGCGCCAGGAAAAGGACCAGAAAACCGTTTCCAAGGCCATGAGCGATGTGGCGGAAACACTTCCGGCGCTGTGGCGCGCGGAGAAGATACAGAAAAAGGCCGCCAAGATCGGCTTTGACTGGCCGGATTGGCACGGCGCACGCGAAAAGGTCGCGGAGGAGCTGGCGGAGCTGGACGAGGCCATCGAATCGGGCAAGGGCATCGCCGAGGAGCTTGGCGATCTGCTGGCCGCGTGCGTGAATCTGGCACGGTTTTTGAAGGTCGATCCCGAACAGGCGCTGCACGGCTCGTGCGACCGCTTCGTGGCTCGATTTGACCGCATGGAGCAGCTTGCGAATGGATCGGGGACCCCGCTTGAATCGCTCGATTTGGCCGCGCAGGACGCCCTTTGGGAGCAGGCCAAGCGCGAATTGCGGGCGGAATAATTGCAAACCTGCCATTTGGCAAAATATAAATTACACAGCGGCCCACAAGCCGCCAAACATTAGGAGGAAAGACATGAACAAAGCAGAACTTATTGCGGAAGTCGCCAAGCAGACGGCGCTGTCGAAGAAGGACAGCGAAAAGGCTGTCAACGCCGCGCTCGACACCATCGTGGAGAGCCTGAAAAAGGGCGAAAAAGTGCAGCTCGTCGGCTTCGGCTCCTTTGAAGTGAAGGAGCGCGGCGCCCGCATCGGCCGCAACCCCAAAACCAAGGAAGAGATCAAGATCCCTGCTTCCTGCGTTCCTACTTTCAAGGCCGGCAAGGTCATGAAGGAATCGGTTGCGTGCAAGTAAATCGTTTCTGCTGCGAGCGGTGTGGTTTATTCCACGCCGCTCCCGCTATAGAAAGGAAGAATTCCCATGCGTCTTGACAAATATCTCAAAGTTTCCCGTCTCATCAAGCGCCGCACCGTGGCCAACGAGGCCTGCGACGGCGGCCGCATCATGGTAAACGGCGTGGTGGCCAAAGCCTCGCGCGAGGTAAAGCCCGGCGATACCATCGAAATTCGTTTTGGCGCCAACCGCACCTGCGTGGAGGTCGTTTCCGTGGCGGAAAACGTGTCCAAATCGGATGCTCCGGCCATGTATAAGGAGCTGTGACAGCGTTCGACAATATTCATAAATATTCTCGATTTTTTTAATATTCACTGTTCAAAACTCTGTTGGAAGTGTGCAAAACATTGATATATCAGCGTTTTTTATTTAACGCATATCGGTATATTCATTCGGTATGAATACAGAGCCAAAAATCGGACATAATGTGGACAACACCCCCATATCCATATAGATATGGGGGTGTTGTCATTGAAAAAGCTAGTCATTTCAGTACTTATCGGGCTTTTGCTGTCCTCTCCGGCGCTGGCGGCAGAGATTTTGCGGGATGAGGCGCTGGATATCTCGGCTTCGTCCGCGGTTTTGATGGAATGTGCCACAGGCACGCTGCTTTATGAAAAGGATGCGCACACGCATCGCCCGCCGGCAAGCGTTACAAAGGTGATGACCATGCTGCTGGTCATGGAGGCCATCGAATCCGGTTCTATTGGGTATGATACACTCGTCACGGCCTCGGCCCACGCCGCGTCCATGGGCGGCAGTCAGATCTGGCTGGAGGAGGGCGAGCAGATGACCGTGGACGAGATGCTCAAATGCGTGGCGGTGGTCAGCGCGAATGACTGCGCCGTGGCTCTGGCCGAGCATATCGCGGGAACGGAGGATACCTTCGTGCGCCGGATGAACGAGCGCGCCGAGCAGCTCGGTATGGCGGATACGCATTTCACCAACTGCACGGGGCTTTTCGACAGCGACCAGCATTACACCAGCGCCTATGACATCGCGCTGATGAGCCGGGAACTTCTGCGCCATGAGGACATCAAAAAATATACGACCATCTGGATGGACACAGCGCGCAGCGGCGAATTTGGTCTTTCAAACACCAACAAGCTCGTTCGCTATTACGAGGGCGCCACGGGGCTGAAAACCGGCTTTACCCGCGCGGCGATGTACTGCCTGTCCGCCTCGGCTGAACGCGATGGGGTGGAATATGTTGCCGTGGTGATGCACGCACCGGACAGCGCCTCGCGCTTTGAGGATGCGAAAATGCTTTTGAGCTATGGCTTTGCCAACTTCGAGCTTCTGAGCCTGCGGCCAAACGAGGCACTTGCGCCCATTCCGGTGCAGCTTGGCGCGGCGGATGCCGTGTCCCTGCGCTATGATGGTGCCGAGGCTTTGTTGGTCAAAAAGGGCGGCGGGGCAGTGCCGGAATTTGAATTTGAGTTGCTTGAGAGCGTGAAAGCGCCGGTGGAGGCCGGGCAGTGTCTCGGCAGGATGACGGTGCGGCGCGGCGGGGAGATGATCGCCTCGATCCCGCTTGTGGCGGACAGCGATGTGGCACGGCTGCGCTTCGGCCAGACCTTCCTTATGTGCCTGCGAGCCCTGTTTGGCGCATGATTTTTGGGATATAGGCCCCATTTTGAAGCCGAAATCAACCGCAGAACGGCGAGTCAGCCCCACCGCGAAGCGAAAATGCTTGAAACCGGCGGCGATCTGCGCTATAATACGGTGAAATCGAAAGGGAGGCTCGATCATGGTCAAGGTAGATCTTTCCGGCGCAATGGGCTTTATCGGCTCGAGCGGTCTGGATTTTGCCGCGGCATCGCTGGCGCACCGCGCACTGCAGGAGGGAACGTGGGCCGGCGCGGAGTTTACCGGCTGGCGTAATCTGCCCCGCCGCGTGCAGGGCGAGGAACTCAAGCGCATACTGGCGGCGGCCGAGCGCATCCGCGAAACCAGCGAGGTGCTGGTGGTCGTGGGCATTGGCGGCAGCTATCTCGGCGCAAAGGCCGGCATCGAGCTTTTGAAGCCAAAGTGCGGCGTGGAGGTTATTTTCGCCGGAACGGCGCTTTCGCCGGATGATCTGAACGATAAGCTCGACATCCTCGGCGACCGCGATTTTTCCGTGAACGTCATCTCCAAATCCGGCACCACGCTGGAAAGCGCCGTGGCGTTCCGTATCTTCCGCAATCTGCTCGAACGCAAATATGGCGCGGCGGCCAAGCGCCGCATCTATGCCACCACGGACGCTGCGCGCGGCGTTTTGAAAAGCCTCGCGGATGCGGAAGGCTATGAGTGCTTCGTGGTACCGGACGATGTGGGCGGGCGCTTCAGCGTTTTGTCCGCCGTGGGCCTTTTGCCGATGGCAGCCGCCGGGATCGACGTTCGTACGATGGTCAACGCCGCTGCGCAGAGTATGTACGATCTGGAGCTTCTCAGCGCGGATAATCCCGCGTGGCAGTACGCCGCCGCGCGAAACGCGCTGTATGCCAAGGGAAAAACCATCGAGCTTTTGGCCAGCTATGAACCGTCGTTCCGCTATTTCGCGGAGTGGTGGAAGCAGCTTTACGGCGAGTCTGAGGGCAAAAACGGCGTTGGCATCTTCCCGGCTTATGTGGAGTATAACGCCGATCTGCACTCGATGGGCCAGTACATCCAGGACGGCCCGCGCACGCTTCTGGAAACGGTCGTCCGCTTTGAGCGGCCCCGCCGCAACTACGATATCCCCTTCGTTATGAAGGATCAGGATAAGCTGAACTATCTGGCCGGACGCAGTCTTTCGGATGTGATGGACGTGGCGCGGCAGGCGGTCGTGAACGCCCATGTGGCAGGCGGCGTGCCGAATATCGGCCTGAGCGTGAAGCTGCGGAACGAGGAAGGTTTTGCCGATCTCGTTTGCTTTTTCGAGATGGCCTGCGCCATCAGCGGCTATATGCTGGGGGTCAATCCCTTTGACCAGCCGGGCGTGGAGGCCTATAAAAAGAATATGTTCCGTATGCTCGGCAAGCCCGAAGCGTAAAAAATATCTTATTTCTGAAAATTTCCGTTGAAGTCGGGGCGCAATGATGCTAGAATAGAACCAGCCCCGGACAAAGAATATCGAAAACGAAGGAGCGTGGTAATCTTGGTTAGGCTTATCATGGGGATCAGTGGTTCCGGAAAGACTAAGACGCTGTTGGATTTGGTGCGTAAAGCCGTTGATGAGGAGCATGGCGACGTGGTCGTCATCGAGGCGAAGAAAGCACTCACTTATGATATACCCTATCAGGCCCGTCTGATCCATGCGGAGGAATTTGCAATCGGTTCGCCCGAGCTTTTGCGCGGTTTTCTGAGCGGTCTTGCCGCCGGTAACTACGACATCACCCATGTTTTCATCGACAGCCTTTTCAAGATCGTCGGCAACTGCCCGGCGGAGCAGTTGGCGCCGCTGCTGGACTGGATCGACAAGTTCGGCCAGCGTGAAAACATCACCGTCACCCTGACGGCCTCGGCCTCGCCGGAGGATTACGGCGAAGCGGTCACCAAATACATCGTCGAGGCGTAAAAACCGCATACAACAAAATCCCTGCACAGATCGTGCAGGGATTTTTTGTATCATTCTGCCTTCTTTTTGCGGCGGCGACGGCGGCGGTTGGGATTTTTTTGCTTGGCGGCAAAGTAGCGGGTCATGCTCTCGTCCGCACGGTACACAAGGCGGTTGGCATGCCAGGTGTCGTCCGGCTCATGGCGCAGGCGCACGCGGATGAGGAAATTGCCGTGGTCAGGGCAGGTGGCCATGGTCATATAACGGCGGTCGCCCTGATTGATCCAGCGGCTGTGTTCAAGCGCAGCGCCGCAGTCAGGGCAAGAAAACGCATTCACGGCAGCACTCGACCAGAGATCCTCCTTGCTGTCGAACGGGTCGGTAACGATGTGTTCGATGGGGTCGGGCGTGTTGTCGCCCTCGGCGCGCACGCGGACCTTGCGATCGAGATGGCGGCGCAGCTCGTCATAATGGGCAAGCCCCTCTTTCAAATCGAGCTTCGAGCAAACAAGGCCGGTGTTGTAAGCGTCGCCCAGTGCATCGTGCGCCGTGCGGGTCTGCTCGATGCCGAAGTGCTCCATGGCCGTTTCCAGCGATTTCTGGTTGCGGTCGCCCTCGGTCTGCATATTGTAGATCAGCTGCAAATTGATCCAGCTGCCCATCCAGTCGATGTCCATGTCGTGGATGATGAGGTTCTGCTCCATGATGCCGTGGTCATCGTAGCCCCAGGTCATATAGATGCATTCCTCGCCCGCCCATTCGCGAAAGCGCGCCATGGCCTCGGGGAAGGGCATACCATGCTCCAGCCGCTCGTTGTCAAAGCCGGTGAGCTTTTTGACCTTGTGGTGCATTTTGCGGAACCACACGGGCTTTACGTCCGCCTGAAATTCCGAGCAGGGATACATATTCTCATCCAGCTTCACCGCACCGATCTGGATGATCTCGCCGCGCAGATGGATGGGGAGGTAGTTGAATACCGAGGATTTCGAGCTCATTGCCTGGTTCCATTCCAGGTCCAGAACGATATAATTCATCGTCATTGTCCTTTCCGATCGTATACCATGGCATCTTACCACACAATTTCAAAAATAACAATATATTTGCTATAATTGCTGCGGTGTGCTATACTACATCTTGATACGCAAAAAATTGATCGAGGTGAACGATATGAACATAGCTGTGCTTTGCGGCGGCCTTTCCAACGAGCGCAATGTATCCATTTCCAGCGGCACGGGCATCGCCCACGCCCTGCGCGAAAAGGGCCATCGCGTGGCCGTGGTGGATCTGTTCCTAGGCTATACTGACCCGTTTGACAAGCCGGAGGACACCTTTACGACCGAAGATACCGTGCCGCAGTTTCTCGTGGCCGAGCAGGCGCCCGATCTGTCGGAGCTTCGCGCCATGCGGCCGGACGGCGTGATGGTCGGACCGAACGTGCTGGAGATCTGCAAGGCGGCGGACATTGCGTTCCTGGCTCTGCATGGCGAGGAGGGCGAAAACGGCAAGCTGCAGGCCCTGCTGGATATGTACGGCATCCGCTACACCGGCTCCGGCTATCTGGGCAGTGCCATCGCCATGAACAAGAGCATTTCCAAAACCATGCTGCGCGCGGCGGGCATCCCCGTGCCGCCCGGAACCACCTTCAAAAAGGGCGATGTGTGCGACGATGTGGGTTTCCCGTGCGTGGTCAAACCCTGCTCCGGCGGCAGCAGCGTCGGCACGACCATCGTGCAGGACGAGGAGCAATACGTCGTTGCACTGGATGCTGCGTTCCGCTATGAGGACAGCGTGATCGCCGAGCGCTTCATCAAAGGCCGCGAGCTCACCGTCGGCGTGATCGACGGCAAGGCCATGCCGGTCATCGAGATCATCCCGAAATCCGGCTTCTATGACTACAAGAACAAATACCAGCCCGGCCTGACCGAGGAGATTTGCCCCGCGCCCATCAGCGATGAGGCCACCTGCCGCGTGCAGGATCTGGCCGAGCGTGTGTTCCATGCGCTCAAAGTGGACGCTTACTGCCGCGTGGACTTCATCATGGAGGACGATGGCGACATCTACTGCCTCGAGGCGAACACCCTTCCCGGCATGACACCCACCAGCCTTATCCCGCAGATGGGCGCGGCCATGGGCATGGACTACGGCACGCTTTGCGAAAAGCTCATCGCCGTTTCGATGGATAAGTATGAAAAATCTGACCGCTGAGATCGCCGCCAAAGTGACCGGCGCGCGCTGTGTGGGTGTACTGCCGACCGGCGAACTGACCGCCATCACGACCGACAGCCGCAATGTCGTCGCCGGTGCGCTGTTCGGCGCCATCGCGGGCGAGCGGGTTGATGGCCACGATTACCTTACCTCGGCCAGGGATAAGGGCGCGGTTTGCGCGCTGGTCGAGCATGAGGTGGCGGTCGATCTGCCGCAGCTTGTTGTGCCGTCGACCGAAGCGGCGCTTCAGGCGCTCGCGGCCTATTATCGTGACCAGTTCAATATCCCCGTGGTGGGCGTGACCGGCAGTGTGGGCAAGACCACAGCCAAGGAAATGATCGCCTCGGTCCTGTCACAGGCATTTTGTACGCACAAAACCGAGAAAAATTTCAACAATGAACTCGGCGTTCCTTTCACGCTTTTCCGCCTTGCACCGGAGCATGAGGCCGCCGTGGTGGAGATGGGCATCTCCGATTTCGGCGAGATGACGCGCCTGACCCGCATGGTGAAGCCCGACATCGCCGTGTTCACGCTCATCGGCGACGCGCATCTGGAATTTCTCCACGATCGCGCGGGCGTTCTGCGTGCCAAGGGTGAGATCGTTACATCCATGCCGGAGGACGGCCTTGTGATCGCCAATGGCGACGATGCGCTTTTGCGTGAGCATGATTTTGGGCGCGAAACGTTGCTGTTCGGCTTCGGGGAAAACTGCGCGCTTCGCGCCGTGAACGTGCAGAGCGATGGCGGCGATACCAGCTGCGAGCTTTTGTGGCAGGGGCGGCGCATCCCTGTGTACATTCCGGCCTATGGCCGCCACATGGTCTATGCGGCGCTGATGGGCGCGGCGGTCGGACTGCGACTTGGCCTGAGCGACGAGCAGATCACAGCAGGTATCGCGGGCTATGAGCCAGTGGGCCATCGCGGCCGCGTGGTGAAAACCGGGCGCTTTACCATCATCGACGACTGCTATAACTCCAACCCGACCTCCGCAGCCTCGGCTGTGCGATCGATGCTCGATCTCGGCGGCCGTCCCGTTGCCGTTTTGGGCGATATGCTGGAGCTTGGACCGGAAAGTGCGGCGCTGCATCGTTCGCTGGGCGCTCTTGCGGCGGAAAACGGCGTTCGTGTGATCGCTTGCGGCCCGCTTGCTAAAGACATCGCTCTGGGTGCAGGGGAGAGTGCGACTTGGTTTGAGACAACGACGGAGCTTCTTGCAGCACTGCCGGATCTTGTAGCGGACGGCGATGCGATCCTGGTCAAGGCCTCGCGCCGCATGAAGCTGGAAGATGTCGTGGAACGGCTTGAGGCATTGGGCGGATAAAAAGCCCGTGTCAAATTTCAAATTATTCTTCACAAACGCACAAGTTGTGATATAATTTCAATGTGTGAGCAAAAACCTAATACAACTTTAGGGGGATAGATATGTTCAAAATTGTAAGCAAGCGAGCCCTCAACGAGGCGAAGACCGTTGTGGAATTCGTCATTGAGGCTC
>CAYLSA010000037.1:0-2883 GCA_964386575.1 uncultured Oscillospiraceae bacterium
TATTTTATTTTGTCAGCTCATACGCCCGACGCATGAATTCGTCCGCCAGCTTTTTATAAGTGGCCTCGTCCGCCATGGCGCAGGGCTTGCCGTCAAGGCTGCTCGCGCGCTTGATGAAGGTGGACGAGCCCGTCACGAACACCTCATCCGCGGCGAAAAGTTCCTCGGCGGTGAAGCTGCGCTGCTGAACGGGAACGCCCACGGTCTCGGCCACTTCAAACAGCGCCTTTTTCGTGATGCCGGGCAGGATCCAGTCGCCGTCCGGGTGGGTGATGATCTCGCCGTTTTTGAGGATATGGGCGTTGCAGTGGCTGCCCTCGGTCACGCGGCCGTCGGGCCGGATGAAGATGGCCTCGTAGGCGCCGACCTCATGGGCGGCTTGGTTGGCCATGACGTTGGGGAAGAGATTGAGCGTTTTGATGTTGCAGTGGTGGTGGCGCGTGTCCGTGACGGTGATCATGGGCGCGGGGGTGTAAACGTCCGGCATGGATTTTTCGTTCACGGTGACCAGCAGCGTGGGCTTTACGTCCGCGCCGGGGAAGCAGTGGTTGCGCGGGGCAACGCCGCGGCTTGTTTGCCAGTACAAAAGCGCCGTGTCCGCGCCGGAGCGGGCGATGGCCTCGAGCAAAATGGCCGAAAGCTCGTCGCGCGTGTGGGGAAAGTCGATGCGCATGAGGCGGCAGGAATTGAAAAAGCGGTCAAGATGCCAGTCGAAGTCAAGCGGCTTTCCGTTCATCACGAACGCCGCGTCATAGCAGCCGTCGCCAAAGAAGATGGCGCGGTCCAGAAACGGCACGGTCAGCTCCTCTGCCTGGCCGAAGGTTCCATTATAATAAGCGATGTTTCCCATGGTGATCGTCTCCTTTGCTAAATCATTGTGCGCCCATGCGGCGGCGCAGTGCGTCGGTCACGGCGGTTTCAAAAACGCTGCACGCGGCGCGGTGGAAATCAGAAAGCTTCGCCTCCACGGCCTCCGGCTCAAGCGGGGCTTGGCAGAAGGTGTCGATGTCCAGAATAAACTCGCGGCGGCGGTTGGGCTTTGGGTATTCGGCGTTAAAGATGCCGTATTTCACGGTGGCGCGGTCGGTGCCGTAGTTTAGCTCGATGCTGTTCATCTGGCGCGCCAGCGCCCCGTCGTTTGCGGCAAAGCGCAGTCCGCCGAGCAGAAGTTCATTGACATAGCTTTTCCAGAAATCCGCGCCAAGGCCGGACCCGGCGTCCGCTTCGGGCAGACGGATGTTGTTCACATAGCGCATCCCGAGCCGCGCGATCTTCAGCGCGGGGTAAAGGCTTTTGGCCGCCGCGATCACGGCGGTGAGCTCCGCGATGGCCTCGTCGTGCGGAATGTATCCGCGCGCTTCCAGAAAGGCGTATTCGCTGCAAAGCACGAAGCGGCGCGTTTTGTCTGAGGCCAGGAAGCTGTATTCCGTGAACGGCAGAGAGCGCGTGTCTTTCACGGGGCCCTGCGGTGTTTTCTCGATGCGGATCTCGTTTTTGGTCTTGCGTGCGGCCGAGCGCAGCGGGTAATCGGATAGCGGCGCGGTGAGTGCCTCGCCGGGTGCGGCGTCGAGCGGGAAGGTGCCGCGCACAAAATCGGCGCGCAGCAGCGTGAGCGTGATAAAGTTGTGTTCATAATGCGGCATAGGGCCGCCCCCTTTCGTACAGCATGCCATTATAGCATACGCCGCGCGGATATGCTATAATAGTTCTAAACAAAAAAGCGACAGCGGAAAAGGAGAAAGTGTTCATGAAAAAAACCGTGCTTCGCAGCTATGCAAAGCTGATCGCCACGACCGGCGCGAATATCCGGAAGGGTCAGCAGGTCGTACTGCACGCCGAGCTTGACCAGCCGGAGTTTGTCTATATGCTCACGGACGAGTGCTATAAGGCCGGCGCGTCCAAGGTGATGGTGGAGTGGGAGCATCCGGCGCTCGACAAGCTGCACTACCGCCACCGCAGCATCAAAACACTGGAAACGACGGAGACTTGGGAGATCGAGAAGCTGCGTTGGCGCGCGGAGGAGCTGCCGTGCTACATTTATCTTGAATCCGGCGATCCCGATGGTCTGCGCGGCGTGAACCAGAGCAAAATGGCGCGGGCGCGGCAGGCACGCTATAAGATCACGAAGCCTTTCTCCGATGCCATGGAGGGCAAATATCAATGGTGCATCGCGGCGGTGCCCGGCGAGGCATGGGCCAAGAAGGTATTTCCGGGCCTTTCGAAGCATCAGGCCGTGGAAAAACTCTGGGAGGCCATTTTGTCCGCTGCCCGCGTGACGGACGATCCCATCGCCGCCTGGGGCGAGCACAACCGCGATTTGGCCGCGCGCTGCGAATATATCAATTCCCTCGGCGTGCAGGAGCTGATCTACAGGGCGTCAAACGGTACCGATCTGCGCGTGGGCATGATGCCGGAGGCGAAATTCTGCGGCGGCGGCGAAACCACGCTGGGCCGAGGCGTTTTCTTCAACCCCAATATGCCCACGGAGGAGTGCTTCATCTCCCCTAAACGCGGCGAGGCCGAGGGCGTGGTGTATGCCACGAAGCCGCTGAGCTATCAGGGCCAGTTGATCGAAAACTTCTGGTTCCGCTTTGAAAACGGCCGCGTGGCCGCGTGCGGCGCGGAGAAGAACGAGGAGCTTTTGAAGAAAATGGTCGCCATGGACGAGGGCGCGGGCTATCTTGGCGAATGTGCGCTGGTGCCGTGGGACAGCCCCATCAACAACACGGGTCTGCTGTTTTATAACACCCTGTTTGACGAAAACGCCTGCTGCCATCTGGCGCTGGGCATGGGCTTTATCGACACCATCCGCAACTACGACCAGTACACACTGGAGGAAATGCGCGCCATGGGCGTCAACGACTCCATGATCCACGTGGACTT